>JBBRFU010000018.1:0-40308 GCA_038241315.1 Acidimicrobiales bacterium
CCGTCCGGCCGCCCGGGTGGTCGATCGGGGCCGGACCCGCCGGGCCGCCGGCGCCGCGGCGGTCGTGCTCCTCGGCGTGGGCGCGGTGGTGGCCGTCCTGGCCGGCGGGGACGGCGGCGGGCCGCTGGCCTCGGCCACCACGGACGAGCCGCGGCCGACCACCAGCACCTCGGCGCCGTGCGAGGACCTCCCCTACCTGCCGTGCGGTGGCGAGCCGGCGCCCCACACCAACGGCACGACGTGCATCACCGGCTACGCCGACTACGACGGCGATCCCACGAACGGCTGCGAGGCGGCGCCCGACGCCCGGTCGTCGTCGTCACCGCTCCGCGACGAGCTGCGCGGCACCATCGTCCCGGAGGACGACGTCGACACGTACCCGCTCTCGGTCGACGACGACTTCCAGGTGCAGTGCGACGGGAGGCTCACCGTGTCGCTGACCGCCCCCGAGGGGGCGATCCAGCGGCTCACGGTGCTCGACGCCGACGACGACGAGCTGGGCACCGCCCTCAGCGAGGGCGAAGCCGTGTCGGTCGTCCTGCGAGAGCCGAACTGCTTCCGCGACGACGGCACCACCCTCCAGGTCCGCGTCGAGGCCGTGGAGGGCTCACAGCCCTCGGCCGAGGAGTACGTCCTCACCCGGCGCGGGAGCTACTGACCCCGGTGCGGCGCCGGAACTCCTGACCCTCGCCGCCCGGTCACGAGCCCGGCGAGGCCGCCGCCGCGAGCGCCGAGCGCTGCCACGTGCCCCGGCCGGCGCGCTTGGCGGCGTAGAGCGCCTCGTCGGCGGCGGCCACCACGGCGTCGGGCACCTCGTCCGCCTCGCCGAAGGCGCAGCCCACGCTGGCTGCGGTGGACACGCGGTGGCCGCTCACCAGCAGCGGCTCCTTCAGGGCATCGACGATGCGCGCCGCCACCCCCTCGAGCTCCTCGACGGTCACGTCGGCGCAGGCCACGGCGAACTCGTCGCCGCCCAGCCGGGCGACCACGTCCCCGTCCCGCACCGCCGCCTCGATGCGTCGGCCGCAGGCCACCAGGACGTGGTCGCCGGCCAGGTGGCCGAGGGTGTCGTTGACCGGCTTGAAGTGGTCGAGGTCGACGTAGCAGACGCCGAACGGACGGCGCCGGGCCGACAACCGGTCGAGCACCACGAAGAAGTGCTCGCGGTTGACCAGGCCCGTCAGCCCGTCGCGGCGGGCCTGTCGCTCCAGCTGCCGGAGCGTCTCGCGCCGTTGGAGGGCCAGGGTGACCGCCTTCAGGGCCCGGTTGGCGAGCGCCTCGGCCAGGAGCTCGGCCATCGACTCGTGGGTCGGCCACTGCACGATCAGCGCCGGGCGGTCGTTGCCGGGGTCGGGGACGGGCACGACCACGTAGGCCGGGCCGCCGCGCTCGAGGCCCCGGCTGCGCAGCGGCTCGGCCAGGTCCTCGGTCCGGCCGAACACCGGTCGACCGCTCGCCAGGGCCCGCTGCCAGGGGGTCCCGGGCTCCTCGGCGAGACCGCCCTCGGAGCTGATGCCCGCCAGGTCGGCGGCCAGGGGGCCGGCCACGAAGCGGGTGCCGTCCTGGTCGTAGGCGATGCCCATGGGCCCGTCGGTGTCGTGGCTGAGGGTGTCGGCGAGGACCTCGATGCACCGGTGGAAGGGCTCGCCGCCGGTGATCGCGGCCAGGAACTCCCAATGGGCCTCGTGGATGGTGTTGTCACGGAGGCTGACCGCGGTCACCGGTCCGGGGCCGCCCGGCGCGCCGGCGAGGTCGACCCGCCAGAGGGTGACCTCGACCACGCCCCAGGTGCCGTCGCCGCGCCGCATGCGGATCAGCCCCGGGCGGGGCCGACCGCCCTGGCCGACGCTCGACACCGTGGCGGCCGAGCGGACGAGGTCGTCGGCGTGGACCAGGTCGAGCGCCGTGCGGCCGACCAGCTCGGTCGGGGTGTTCCGCAGCAGCGCCGCCGCCGCCGCGTTGACGAACAGGATGCAGAGATCGTCGTCGAACACGGCCAGCGCCTCGCCGCCCTGCAACACCACGGCGGCCAGCCAGTCCGGCGAGGCCGGCGCCTGCTCCGGGTTCCCTCCCTGCGACACAGGGCGACTCTATCGCCACTGGCGGTGAGGTTCGCGCGCGATGCGCTACGGAACGCGATCGCCAGGTCAGGTCCGCCGGGCAGCGGGCGGCCTAGGGTCCGGCCATGGCGCACGACCGACTCGGATTCACCTACGCGAGCCTCATGGCGCTCGGCCCGGAGCTCGCCCTCGAGACGGCTCGGGAGGCGGCGGACCTCGGCTATCGCTCGTTCTGGACGGCCGAGACCACGGGCCCCGAGGCCTTCTCCCTGCTCGCGGCGGCCGGCGCGGCGGCGCCCGGCCTCGATCTCGGCACCGGCGTGCTGGCCCTCCAGCTGCGCACCCCGATGCTCGCCGCCATGGGCGCCGCCACCCTCCAGGCCCTCCACCCCGACGCCGACATCCTGCTCGGCATCGGGATCTCGTCGCCCGTCGTCACCGAGCGGTGGCACGGCGTGGACTACGGCGAGCGGCCCCTCGCCCGCGTACGGGAGTACGTGACGCTCGTGCAGGCCTGCCTGTCGGGCGAGAAGGTCGACTTCGACGGGGACTTCTACCGGGTCAAGGGGTTCCGGCTCGGCCTGCGACTCGGGGACAAGAAGCCCAAGGTGGTCGTGGGGGCGCTGAACCCGGCCATGTTGCGGATGGCGGGCGAGGTGGCCGACGGCGTGCTGCTCAACTACCTGCCCGCCTCGCACGTGCCCTGGTCGGTGGAGCAGATCCGCGCCGGCGGCGACGCCGAGATCTACGCCTACGTGCACGCAGGCGTGGGCGATCGGGACCAGGCGCTCGACAAGGCCCGGCGCGACCTCTTCTCCTACGCGGTGGTCGACGCCTACGCCCGCAACTTCGCCCGCGCCGGCTTCGCCGACGAGGTCACCGAGATCCGCGAGCGCCACGCCGCCGGCGACCGGGCGGGCGCCCTCGCCGCCGTGTCGGACCGCATGTGCGACGCCATCGACGTGGTGGGCGACGCCGACACCGTGCGCGATGCCGTCCGGGCCTACGTCGACGCCGGCGTCGACGTCCCTGTGCTCATGCCCCTGCCCTGGGGTGGCGAGCGCCGCCAGGTCATCACCGACACCCTCGAGGCGGCGGCCACCGCCTGAGGGCGCCCGCCGCGTGAGGGGCGCCTGTCGCCAACCGTCCGCCGCCTGCCTCCCCCCGCCTGTCGATCGGCGACGGGTCGTGCTCAGAACAAGCCGAGCTGGAGGCCTCCGCCGGCGTCGGTGAGGGCGATCCACTGCTCGCCGCCGCGGGGCCCGATGAGACGGACCTCGATCGCCTCCACCGAGATCGCCCGAGCCCGGCCCCGCTCGTCTCGGAGGCCCACGGAGCCGTCGCGCTCGCGGCGCAGGACCACGCCGTCGTGGAACCGGCGGTCCGAGCTGCCCCGGTAGCGAACGATCTGGCCGATCTCCAGGCCGACCGCGGCGAGGCCGTCGTCGACCGGCGAGGTGCGGCGGCTCATCGCCGGCCGGGCCCGCCGATCGGCTCGTCGCCGATGGTGCCGAGGATGCGCGCCTGCAGGCGCTGCATGCCGGCCAACCAGCGGTCGGGGTCGGTGGCCCGGCTGCGGTAGAAGTCGGCCACCTCCGGGTGCGGGAGGATCAAGAAGCGCTCCGCGGCCAAGCCGGCGACCACCGCGGCGGCCACCTCGGACGGCTCGAGGAGGGGCTGGGAGGCCACCACCTTCCCCGCCGTCTCGCCGAGGGCGCTGGCGAGGAGGTCGGTGCGGACGCCCTGGGGGCACAGGCACGACACCGTGATCCCCTGGTCTCCGTAGGTGATGGCCAGCCACTCGGCGACCGCCACGGCGGCGTGCTTGGTGACCGAGTACGGCAGGTCACCGATCTGGCTGAGGAGACCGGCAGCCGACGCGGTGGAGAGGAGGTAGCCCTCGCCCCGCTCGAGCATGGAGGGCAGCACCGCCCGAGCCGCGTGGACGTGGGCCAGCACGTTGACGTGCCAGATGCGCTCCCAGGCGGCCTCGTCGGCGTCGACGCCGGCACCGGTGCCGGTGCCGGCGTTGGAGACGAACAGGTCGATGGGGCCCACCTGGTCCTCCACCGCGGCCACCAGCGCGTCCACCTCGTGGGCGTGGCTCACGTCGAGCGCGTAGGCGCCGGCGCCCGGGCCGAGCCGGTTGGCGGCGTCGTCGACGTCGTCCTGGTCGAGGTCGGCCACCACGACGCTGCGCGCCCCGGCGGCGAGGAAGGCCTCGGCCATCGCGTACCCGATGCCGTTGGCCCCCCCGGTGATGACGGCGACCCGATCCTGTAGCTCCACGCCCGCACCCTACCGATGGGGTCCGAGGCCGTCAGGTGATCGTGCCGGGGTCGGAGCCGGTTCCGGGGATCGGAGATCGGAGATCGGGGATCGGGGCAGCCGGTAGACCGGTGAGGTGCACCGGCCGACCATCGACGTCTACGAGGCGAACGCCGCCGACTACGTCGACCGGCGCGGCATCCAACGACCGGCGCGGGCCCGCGCCTTCGCCGACGCCGTGGCCGACGGCGCCCGACGGCTCGACCTCGGCTGCGGGCCGGGCCACTACCTCCCGCTGCTCGGCGAGCCGGTGCTCGCCGTCGACGCCGCCCGGGCCATGGCGGCCACCACGGCCCGGGACCACCCCACGGTCCCCGTGGTGCAGGCCGACCTGGCCGACCTGCCCTTCGGCCGCCACGCCTTCGCCGGCGTGTGGGCGTCGAAGGCCCACCAGCACCTGCCGGCCGTCGAGCTGCCGCTGGCCCTCGCCGACGTGCACCGCGTGCTCGAGGTGGGCGGCCGCCTCGACCTCACCGTCTTCGCCAGCCCGCCGGGCGAGCCGACGGTGGAGGAGGTCAGCACGCCCGGGTCCGGCGACGACCTGCCCGGTCGCCTCTTCACCTGGTGGGACCCGGCGCACCTCGACACGGTGGTGGCGGCCGCCGGCTTCCGGGTCGACGAGCAGGAGGTGGTGGCCGGCCGACGAGCCGGCGACCACGCGCGGATCGAGCTCACCGCCACCGCCCTGCGGGCCCTGCCCGACCACGTGGGCGGCGACATGCGCCTGCTCTGTTGCGGCCTGAACCCGTCGCTGCACGCCGCCGACGCCGGGGTGGGCTACGTCACCGGGTCCAACCGGTTCTGGCGGGCGATGGCCACCGCCGGCCTCGCCACCCGACCGCGCGACGTCCGCCACCTGCTCCGCGTGGACCACGTCGGCATGACCGACCTGGTGAAGCGCCCGACGCCGAGGGCCGACGAGCTCCGGGCGGACGAGTACCGCGAGGGCGTGGCCCGGTTGGCCCGGCTCTGCGCGTGGCTGCGCCCGGCCGCCGTGGCCGTGGTGGGACTGGCCGGCTGGCGGGCGGCGGTGGACCGGCGGGCGGCGGTCGGGTGGCAGTCGGAGCCGATCGGGGGCACGCCCGTCTACGTGCTGCCGTCCACCAGCGGGCTCAACGCCCGGGTGTCGCTGGCGGAGCTCGCCGAGCACCTCCGGGCCGCGGCCGATGGGCCCGGGGGCGCTGGCACCGGGCGGGCCGGGACGGGGCCCGCCTCGGGCTCGCGCACGGGTCCGGGCTGAACGATCGACGGTCGTCGTGCGTCCCACGCCGGGCGGCGGTCGAGCGCCTGTTCCAGCGCCGTTCACGGAAGGGGGTGGGGGTGGCGTCGCCGGGCTGCGACACTGGACCCATGGCTCGCCGCACGAAGATCATCGCCACCATCGGTCCCGCGTCTGATTCCGAGGCCATGATCAAGGACCTCGCCGAGGCGGGGATGGACGTGGCCCGCATCGGGCTCGCCCACGGCTCCATCGACGAGGCCATCGAGAAGTTCCGCCGGGTGCGGCGCGTGGAGGCGTCGCTGGGTCGCCCGATCGGCACCATGATCGACCTCCCCGGGCCCAAGGTCCGCGCCGGGGCCATGCCCGAGGGCGGCCTGGTGGTCGCCCAGGGCGAGGTGATCCACCTCACGCCGGGCAACGAGGCCTCCAGCGCCAAGATGATCCACGTCGACCACGAGGGCCTCTTGGTCGACCTCCACGTGGGTGACCGCGTGGCGTTCGGCGACGGCCTCGTCGTCGCGCAGGTGATCGACCGCCTGCCCGACCACCTCGAGGCGCGCATCACCCACGGCGGGCTGCTCCAGGGGCGTCCCGGCGTGCACATCCCCTCGGACCGCCTCCGCATCCCGTCGCCCACCCCCGACGACCTCCGCATGCTCGACGCCTTCGTGGAGGAGGGCGTCGACATGGTGGCCCTCTCGTTCGTGCGCTCCGCCCACGACGTGCGCCGGCTCGGGGTCGAGCCCCACCCGCGCGGCCCGCTCGTCATCGCCAAGATCGAGACCCGAGCCGCCGTCGACAACCTCGACAGCATCATCGAGGCCTCCGGCGGCATCATGATCGCCCGTGGCGACCTCGGCGCCGAGATGCCCATGGAGGAGCTGCCCCACCTCCAGAAGCGCATCCTCCAGCGCTGCATCACCCTCGGGCGACCGGCCATCACCGCCACGCAGATGCTCGAGTCCATGGTCACCGCCCCCTCCCCCACCCGGGCCGAGGCGTCCGACATCGCCAACGCGGTGTTCGACGGATCGAGCGCGGTGATGCTGTCCGGCGAGTCGGCCATCGGCCACGACCCCATCAACGCGGTGGCCACCATGGCCCGCATCGCGGGCCGCGCCGACGACGAGTTCGACTACGACGCCTGGGGCGCGAAGGTCCACAAGATCGCGTCCACCATGACGCCCCACGTCGACGACACCGTCACGCTCTCGATGACCAACGCCGCCTGGCGGGCCGCGATCGAGGCGGGGGCCAGCGCCATCATCTGCATCACCCTCACCGGCTACACCGTGCGGTCCATCGCCCGGTTCCGCCCGCAGGCCAAGATCCTCGGCTTCTCCACCGACGAGCAGACGCTTCGACAGCTGACGCTCAGCTGGGGCGCCACGCCGATGCTCCTCGACGTGAGCTACCAGGCCGACAACGCGGTGAAGCGGGCGGTGGAGGCGGCTCGCGAGGCCGGCGAGATCCGGCGCGGCGACCTGGTGGCCGTGCTGTCCGGCTCGCGCGAGTACCCCGGCCAGGCCACCGACACGCTCCGCCTCATCCCGATCAAGTAGCCGCTGTTCACCGGCCCGGCTCAGGCCCGCGAGTCGTCGTACGAGGCCATCAGGGGCCGCCGCTCGCGACCTCGGAGCCGGGTCAGCCGGGTGCGGCGTGCGGGAGGGCCCGCAAGAGGGTGAGGAGGTCGACGGGGTCGGCGACGCGGTGGTCCGGTCCGACGAGCTCCAGCTCCTCGGCCTCGGCGAAGCCCCACCCGACGGCCACCGTGATGCAGCCGTTCTCCCGACCCGCCTCGACGTCGTGCAGGCGGTCGCCGACCATCGCGACCCGAGCCGGCGCCGGTCCGCCCAGGCGGGTCAGGGCCTCGGCGACGATGGACGACTTCGAGTGGTGGGTGCCGTCGGCCACCGAGCCCGCCACCACGTCGAAGCAGGAGGCCAGGCCGAAGTGCTCCAGGGTGGTGACGGCCTGGGCCACCGGTTTCGCGGTGGCCAGGGCGAGCGGCACCCCGTCGGCCTGCAGGGCGGCCACCACGTCGACCATGCCCGGCACCAGGACCGCCTCGAACAGGCCGATGTCGAGGTGGCGGGCCCGGAAGGCGCGGGTGGCGTCGCCATGGAGGTCGTCGGGCAGTCCGTGACGGCCGAAGCTGTGGCCGATCGGCGGGCCGATCATCCACCGCAGGTCGACCTCGTCGGCGACCGGGTGGCCGACCGACGCGAGGGCGTGGCGGAACGAGCCCGTGATCCCCACCTCCGGATCGGTGAGGGTCCCGTCGAGGTCGAACAGCACGGCATCGAGCACGATCGCCGACGCTACCCGGCCCGCGTCCCGCCCCGTTGGCGGCGAATCGACGTCGATTCGCCGCGATCTTCTCGTGTCCAGGACAGCGCACCGGCGAACGATCTGCGACAACGCAGGACAGCCGGCACCGCCCGGCGATTCGATGTCGAATCGCCGCCAACCGGGTCGCGACCTCGCGGCGAATCGACGTCGAATCGACGCCCAACGGGGCCAAGCGCGGGGCCACCGCGGGAGGAGCCCCCTCCTCGTTCGGCCGATCGACGCCGAATCGACGCCGAATCGACGGCAGCCGGGCACGACGACGCCCGGCGAACAGGCGGCGAATCGACGCCAACCCGACGAGCGACGCCCAGCGAATCGACGTCGAATCGACGCCAACGGGCCCGGGCGCGACGGCGACCGTCCCGATCGGCCAGCGGTGCGGCCGATCGCCCGGCAGGCCTGCTCAGCCCGGCGGTCGGTCCGTGATCACGAAGAGGAGGCGACCCGAGCAGGTCTCGGCACCGTCGACGCTGGCCCGGCCCCGCCCCCATCCCCCGCGGCCGCCCAGACGCTCGATCTCCACCTCGAGGAGGATCTCGTCGCCGGGCTTCACCAGCCGCCGGAAGCGCACGTCCTCCACCCCGCCGAAGAGCGGGAGGCGCCCGGCGTGCTCGTCCGATGCCAGGACCGCCACCGCCCCCGCCTGGGCCAGCGCCTCGAGCTGGAGCACCCCGGGCACGACCGGGTTCCCCGGGAAGTGGCCGGCCAGCCAGGCCTCGTCGCCGGTGATCCGCCAGCGGGCCGACACGGACCGGCCCGGGTCGCAACGATCGACGGCGTCGACGAATCGGAACGGCGGCCGGTGGGGCAACAGCGCCACCAGCTCGGCCGACGCCGCGCCCGAGGTGGCGACAGGATCGGCCGGCTCGAGGGGGCCTGGGTGGTCGGCGGAGGTGGACATGGCCGGTTCGACCCTCGGGACCGGACGGAGGTGACACCAGGGAACGCCAGGTCACCGTGTTACCAACAGGTAGTTCACAAACTACCCGCGGGTAGCGTGAAACGCTTTCGGCGAACCCCCTGTCTCAGCCTCGTGACCGATCACCTGAGGAGCATCGCTACGTGGGCATCGCCATCGTCTTCCCCGGCCAGGGCAGCCAGGCGCCGGGCGTCGGCGCCCCCTGGGTGGACCACCCCGCCTGGTCGGTGGTCGCCGAGGCCGAGGCGGCCACGGGCCTCGGGCTCGCCGCGCTGCTCCTCGACGCCACTGCCGAGGACCTGGCCGACACCCGCTCGTCGCAGCTCTCGGTGCTCATGACCTCCCTGGTCGCCTGGCGAGCCCTCCAGCCCACCCTCGACCCGAGCGAGCCGGTCGGCATGGCCGGCCACTCCCTCGGACAGATCACGGCGCTCATCGCCGCCGGTGCCCTCTCGCTCGCCGACGGGATCCGCCTCGCCGTGGCCCGCGCCGACGCGTCGGCCGCCGCCCAGGCCGCCGGTCGAGGCGCCATGCTCGCCCTGCTCGGTGCCGACGAGCCCACCGCCGCCCTGGCGTGCGAGGCCGCGCCCGGTCGGGCCTGGGTGGCCAACGTGAACGGTGCCGGCCAGGTGGTGGTCGGCGGCGAGGCCGACGCCCTCGACGCCGTGGCCGACCGGGCCACCGAACTCGGCGTCCGACGGGTCCGACGGCTGGCGGTCGACGGGGCGTTCCACACGCCGCTCATGCAGCCCGCGGCCGACGCCTTCGCCCCCGCCCTGGCCGCCACCACGTTCCAGGCGCCCGCCGTCCCGGTGGTCACCAACCACGACGCCGCCTCCGTCACCACCGCCGACGGCTGGCCGGAGCGCCTCACCACCCACCTGGTCCAGCCCGTGCGGTGGGCCGACGTGGTGCAGACGCTCGTCGGCCTGGGCGCCGACACCATCGTCGAGGTCGGGCCGGGCACCACCCTCACCGGCCTCGTGAAGCGCATCGCGCCCGACGTGACCGCCCGCTCCCTCTCCTCCCCCGACCAGCTCCCCCAGCAGGTGAACCCGTGACCCTCCCCATCCACGCCGGCCGCGAAGGCGACGACGTCCGGATCGACGTGCGGCTCGTCGTCGCCCACATCCCGGGCGTCTTCCAACCCGCACCCGTGGGCGAGATCACCGCCGAGGGCGAGCTCATCGCCGAGGGCGGCGTCATCGGCCACATCGGCGGGACCGGCCAGCAGGAGCCCGTCACCAGCTTCTGCGCCGGGTTCCTCGTGCGACTCCTCGCCCAGCCCGGGGAGCGTGTGCGCCCCGGCCAGCCCCTCGCGTGGCTGCACCCCGTCGACCGCCCCGCCACCCGCCCCCGCACCGCGGCATGACCGCGGTCGACGCCGGCCTGCACCTCACCACCGACCGAGCGGCACCTGCCGGCCGCCCCATCGGATCCGAGCTCGATCGGGTCACGCCGCTGTTCCCCATCCGGGTGGCAGGGCTGGGCGCCGCGATCCCCCGCCGTCGGGTGTCCAACGACGACCTCGCCGCCCGCCTCGACACGTCCGACGAGTGGATCTCGGCCCGCACCGGCATCCGCGCCCGCCGGGTGGCGGTCGAGGGTGAGTCCACCGTCGCCCTGGCCAGCGAGGCCGGCGCCCGCGCCCTGGCCGCCGCGGGCATCACCGCGGACCAGGTCGACCTGGTCCTCGTGGCCACCTCCACCCCCGACTCGTCCTGCCCCTCCACCTCGGCGCGAGTGTCGGCCCAGCTCGGCCTCCGCGGCAGCGGGTTCGACATCAACGGCGCGTGCACCGGCTTCGTGCACGCCCTCCACACCGCGTCGGCCCTGCTGGCCGACCCATCGCTGCACGTCGCGCTCGTCATCGGCGCCGAGCGGTACCTCTCGATCATCGACCCGGACGACCGGGGCACCGCCATCCTGTTCGGCGACGGCGCCGGCGCCGCCGTGCTCACCAGCGACCTCGCCTTCGCCGGCGGCCCGGGGATCCTCGCCACCGACATGGGCGGCGACCCGACGGGCGTCCCGGTGATCGAGGTGCCGCCCGGCCAGCGGTTCCTCGCCATGGACGGCCCCGAGCTGTTCCGGCGCGCCACGCGCGCCCTCGTGTCCTCGGGCCAGGCCGCCCTCGGCCGCGTCGGGGCCACGGGCGCCGACGTCGACCTCTACGTCCCCCACCAGGCCAACGCCCGCATCGTGCGCGCCGCCGCCGGCCGCCTCGACATCCCCGACGACCGGGTGGTGTTCGACATGGCCGAGCGGGCCAACACGTCGGCGGCGTCCATCCCGCTGGCGCTCGAGGCCGTCCACCGCTCGGGCGCCCTCCGTCCCGGCATGCGGGTCCTGGTCAGCGGCGTCGGCGCCGGCCTCAGCTGGTCCACCCTCTACCTCCGGTGGGGCTCGTGAGCACGCCCCGCGTCGCCCTCGTCACGGGTGCCTCCGGGGGCATCGGGGCCGCCGTGGCCCGGGCCCTCGCGGCCGACGGCCACGCCGTGGCCGTCGGCTACCGATCCGGCGAGGACGCCGCCACGGCGGTGGTCGACGCCATCACCGCCGCCGGCGGCACGGCCGTCGCCGTCGGGTTCGACGTCACCGACCCCGAAGCGGTCGACGCCGCCGTCACCACCGCCGAAGCCGCCCTCGGGCGGATCACCATCGTGGTCAACAACGCCGGGGTCACCGCCGACGGCCTGTTCCTCCGCATGGACCACGACCGCTGGCGCGCCGTGCTCGACGCCAACCTCGACGGGGCCTTCCACGTCACCCGCCGGGTGGTGGCCGGCATGGTCCGCGAGCGATGGGGGCGCATCGTCAACATCTCCTCGGTCTCGGGCCTCGCCGGCTCCGCCGGCCAGGCGAACTACGCCGCGGCCAAGGCCGGGCTGGTGGGCCTCACCCGCTCGCTCGCCCGCGAGCTCGGGTCCCGACAGATCACCGCCAACGTGGTGGCCCCCGGCCCCATCGCCACCGAGATGCTCGCCGCCACGGGCGAGGCTCGCACGAGCGAGCTCGCCGCCCTCGTGCCCGTCGGCCGACTCGGCCGGCCCGACGAGGTGGCGGCGGCGGTCGCCTACCTGTGCTCTGATGCCGCGGGGTACGTCACCGGCGCGGTCCTCCCCGTCGACGGCGGCCTCGGCATGGGCCACTGACCCCTGCCACCCGCGGCCGAGCCGGCCACGGGCCCTGCTCGCCGCATCTCCGATGCCCCGTTCTCCGATTCCCCGTTCTCCAACCACCCCACACCCCGAGGAGCCCCTGATGGACCGCAACGAGATCATCGACGCCGTGTACGACGCCTGCGTGGAGGTGCTCAAGGTCGACAAGGCCACGCTCACCGAGACGACGTCGTTCGCCGACGACCTCGACGCCGACAGCCTCGCCCTGGTCGAGGTGGTCATGCAGCTCGAGGAGCAGTTCGACCTCCGGATCCCCGAGGACGAGCTCGAGGGCGTCGCCACCATCGGCAGCGCCGCCGACGTCGTGGCCAAGCACGTCGAGGCGGCCGCCTGACCATGGTCGACGCCACCAACCTCCGAAGCGATGGACGGCCCCGCGTGGTGGTGACGGGCGTCGGCGCGGTCACCCCGGCCGGGCCCACCGCCGCCGCCACCCTCGAGGCGGTGCTCGCGGCCCGGCCGGCCGCCGTGCCCATCACCAGCTGGGACACCGAGGGAAACCCGGTCCGCTTCGCCGCCGAGATCACCGACTTCGACCCGGCCCCGCTGATCGAGCCGCGCGACGCCCGACGGATCGACCGCGTCAGCCAGCTCGGCATCGTGGCCGCGCAGGAGGCGCTCGCCCAGGCCGGCCTGGCCGGCGAGGGCGCCGACCTCGAGGGCATCGACCGCACCCGTGTGGCCGTGATCATCGGCTCCGGCGTCGGCGGCATCATCTCGCTGGAGGACCAGATCGGGGTCCGCATCACCAAGGGCATCAACCGGGTGGGCCCGATGCTCATCCCGATGATGATGGCCAACGCCACCTCGGGCCTGGTGGCGCTGCGCCACGGGTTCCACGGCTCGGCGTTCAGCGTCGCCACGGCCTGCGCCTCCGGCGTCGACAGCATCGGCGTGGCCGCCGACCTCATCCGCGCCGGCCGGGCCGACGTGGTGGTGGCCGGCGGCACCGAGGCGGCGATCACCCCCACCGCCATGGCGGCGTTCGCCCGGATGGGCGCGCTCAGCACCCGCAACGACGACCCTGCGGCGGCGTCTCGACCCTTCGACCGCGACCGTGACGGCTTCGTCATGGGCGAGGGCGCCGGGGTGGTGGTGCTGGAGTCGGCCGAGCACGCCGCCCGGCGCGGCGCCACCAGCCTGGGGGAGCTGGCCGGCTACGGCTCCACCTGCGACGCCCACCACATCACCGCGCCCGACCCCGACGGCGCCGGCGCCATCGCCAGCATGCACCAGGCCCTCGCCGAGGCCGGCCTGGCCCCGGCCGCCATCGGGCACGTCAACGCCCACGGCACCTCGACGCCGCTCAACGACGCGGCCGAGTCCGGGGCCATGGCGAAGGTGTTCGGCCACGGGGGCCCGCCCGTCACGTCCACCAAGGGCGTCACGGGCCACCTCGTGGGTGCCACCGGAGCGGTGGAGGCGATCATCGGGCTCCTGGCGGCCGCCGCCGGGCGCGTGCCGCCGGTGGCCAACCTGGTCGACCCCGACGTCGAGCCGTCGATCGACCTCGTCCGGGACGAGCCGCGGGAGATCCCCGTGGCCCCGGTGCTGTCGAACTCGTTCGGCTTCGGCGGCCACAACGCGTCGCTCGTCCTGGTGCCTGCCGGTGCCTGACGCCGGGCCCCTCGCCTCGGCACCCGGCGAGGGGCTCGCGCCGCGGCGGGGGCCGGTCACCCCGTGACCGTCCAGGACGCCGGCGTCGTCACCCCCATCGGGGCGGACCGCCCCGATGCCGCGCACGCCGAGCTCCGCGAGATCGAGGGGCGCACCGTCGCCTACTTCCACGTCGACGGCCGCCGGTCCGACAGCTCCGGCGCCCCGGAGGCCGAGGTGGTGGAGCGGGCGCTGGCCCTGGCCGAGCAGATCGGGTGCCCGGTGGTCGGCCTGGTCCACTCGGTGGCCATCGACGCCGGCGCCGGTGGCCTCGACGCCCTGGCCGCCTGGGGGCGGGTGGCGGCCCGGACGGTCCGCCTCTCCGGCGTCGTGCCCCTCCTGCTGGGCGTCACCGGCCCGGTCCACGGCAGCCTCACGCCGCTGCTCGGCCTGGCCGACCACGTGGTCCTCGGCCGCGATGCCACCGCCTACCTGAACGGTCCCGGACCGGTGGGCGAGGTCACGGGCCAGTCGCTCGACCCCACCACGCTCGGCGGGCCGGCCGTCCACGCCCGGTCCGGCCTGGCATCCCTGCTCGCCACCGACGAGGAGGACTGCCTCGCCGCCCTCGCGGACCTCCTGGCCCACCTCCCTGACAACCACCTCGTGGACGCTCCCCGGCGCCCCTCGGCCGACCCGGCCAACCGCGACTGCGCCGCTGCCGCCCGCGTCGTGCCGCCCGACGCCATGCGGGCCTACGACGTGCGCGACGTGCTCGGCGACGTGTTCGACGCCGACAGCGTGCTCGAGGTCCACGCCGACTGGGCGCCCAACATCGTGTGCGCCTATGCCAGCCTCGACGGCCGGTCGGTGGCGGTGATCGCCAACCAACCGGCGGTGCGGGCCGGCACGATCGACATCGACGCCTCCTGCAAGGCCGCCCGCCACGTCCACGGCGCCGATGCCCTCGGCCTCCCCATCGTCACCTTCGTCGACACGCCGGGCTACGAGCCCGGCCGGGACCTCGAGTGGCGCGGCATGATCCGCCACGGCGCCAAGCTCGTGCACAGCTACGCCGGCGCCACGGTCCCCCGCCTCGGCGTGATCCTCCGCAAGGCCTACGGCGGCGCCTACATCGTCATGGACTCGCGCACCATGGGCAACGACCTCATGTTGGCCTGGCCCTCGGCCGAGATCGCCGTCATGGGCGCGCCCGGCGCGGTCGCCATCTTGAACCGGCGCGAGCTCGACGAGGCCGACGACCCCGACGCCCGCCGGACCGAGCTCGAGGACGAGTACCGGGTGAAGTTCCTGTCGCCTCGCATCGCGGCGGAGCGCGGGCTGGTCGACCAGGTCATCGACCCCGTCGACACCCGGCGGGTCCTCTCGGCCGCGCTGGGCCGGCTGGCCGCCAAGCGGCCCGTGCTGCCCGACCGTCGCCACGCCAACGAACCGCTCTGACCCGCCGCCCGGCGGTCGCCGAGACCCACGCCGGACCACCGGCACGCGCCCCCCACCCCACCCCAGGAGATGCCCCCGTGTTGCTGCAGGACAAGGTCGTGCTCGTCACCGGCGTGCTGACGCCGTCGTCGATCGCCTTCACGTGCGCCCGGCTGGCGCAGGAGCAGGGTGCCACGGTGATCCTCACGTCGTTCGGCCGGGCCCTCTCGGTCACCGAGCGCGCCGCCCGACGACTGCCCACCGCCCCCGAGGTGCTCGAGCTCGACGTCACCGACCCCGCCCACCTGGCGTCGCTCCCCGAGCACCTCGCGGCGCGCTACGGCCGGGTCGACGGCGTGGTCCACGCCGTCGGCTTCGCGCCCGCGGTGTGCCTCGGCCAGGACGACGGCCTGTTCGCCGCCGAGTGGGATGACGTGGCCACCGCCATCCAGGTCTCGGCCTTCTCGCTGCCGGCGCTGGCCAAGTCGCTCAAGGGCCTCATGGCCCCCGGCTCGGCCATCGTGGGCCTCGACTTCGACGCCTCGGTGGCGTGGCCGGCCTACGACTGGATGGGCGTGGCCAAGGCGGCGCTCGAGTCGGCGGCCCGGTACCTGGCCCGAGACCTCGGCGCCGCCGACATCCGGGTGAACCTGGTGGCCGCCGGGCCGCTCAAGACGGTCGCGGCGCGCTCCATCCCGGGCTTCTCCCAGATCCAGGAGGTGTGGGCCGAGCGGGCGCCGCTGGGGTGGGACGTCGAGGACCCCGAGCCGGCCGCCAAGGCGGTGGTCGCCCTCCTGTCGGACTGGTTCCCCGCGACCACCGGCGAAATCGTCCACGTCGATGGCGGCGTGCACGCCGTCGGGGCGGCCATCCGCCCGCCCGAGCCGGCTCCGGCGCCGGGTCCCGCAGCGGGGACCTGAGCGTTGCGGGGTGCGAAGCTGGCCCGATGAGCGACGCCACCGACCGCCCCGAGCTGGACCTGCCCGGCTGGCTGCGGCCCTACCTCGTGGTGGGCCTGCTCGTGGCGGCCATGTGGGCGGTGGAGCTCGTCGACCTGATCCCCGGCACCGACCTCGACCGCTGGGGCATCCGGCCCCGCCAGGTCGAGGGGCTCGTGGGCATCCCCGCGTCGCCGTTCCTCCACAGCGGGTTCGCCCACCTCCTCGGCAACACCATCCCCTTCCTCGTGCTCGGTGCCCTGATCGCGGCCAGCGGGCTGATCCGGTTCCTGCAGGTGGCGGGGATCGTGGCCCTGGTGGCGGGCGTCGGGACCTGGCTGATCGGGCCGGGAGGCACCGTCCACATCGGGGCCAGCGCCCTGGTGTTCGGGTTCCTCGCCTACCTGCTCGCCCGGGGCCTCTTCGAGCGTCGGCTCGCGTACCTGGCCATCGGTGTGGTGGTCCTCCTCCTCTACGGCAGCACCCTGTGGGGCTTGGTGCCTCGCCCGGGCATCTCGTGGCAGGGGCACCTCTTCGGCGTGGTGGGCGGGATCGTCGCCGCCCGCCTCCTCCACGCCACCCGCACCGAGCGCGGCACCCCGACCGTCGCCTGACGCCGACAAGTCGGCGCCACGCGCCGCTCGACCGGCCCGCCGCCGCGCCTCCGCCACGGCGCCCAGGGACGAGGCGGCCCTCCAAGCCCCCCGCAACCGGGCTCCAAGCGCGCCGGTGGACGGTGTCGGTACCAAGAGACGCCGCCCTCGCCCGAGGGCCGAGACCCGGAGCAGCCGTGACCCCCACCGCCCCCACCCCCCGATCCGCGCGCCACCGAGCGGCGCGCGCTACCGCGACCTCCACCGCCGGCGCCGCGCTGGTGGTGCTGGCCCTGCTCAGCGGATGCTCCACACGGGGCGACGCCGCGCCGGCCGAGCCCACCACCACGGTGGCGGCCGAAGCCACCACCACGACCGAGGCGGACGCCGGCACCCCCACGACCGACCCGGTCGAGGAGCCGGTGGACGACCCCGTCGAGCCGGACGAGCCCGTCGAGCCCGTCGAGCCCGACGAGGGTTCGCTCGACGGCGACGTCGAGGCGGCCCGCGCCCGAGCGGCGGCCGTCAACCTCACCATCGACGACCTGCCCGTCGGCTGGACCGCCGAGCCGGCGGTCGAGGAGGTGGAGACCGTCGTGTCCACCTGCACGATCAACGGGACGGACGCCGACCTCGTGGCCAAGGCCGGGTCCGACCGGTTCTCACTGGTCCGAGACGGCGGCGGGCTCGCCCTCGAGACCTCGACCGGTGTCCTGGACGGCGAGTCGGTGGCCAGCGCCCTGATGTCCGAGCTGGGCAGCGACGAGTTCGCCGCCTGCGCCACCGGGCAGCTGCTCTCGGCCGAAGGGGTCACCGTCGACGGCGCGCTCGCGCCGTCCGACGCCCTGCCCGAGCTCGGCGACGAGGTGGTGGCCCTCCAGGGCGACTTCGCCATGAGTGACGAGACCGACCAGGCCCAGGTGTCGGTGATCGTCGTCGCCATCCGCACCGACCAGGTGATCACGACGGTGACGGCCACCGCGGTGAACACCCCGGGCGACGAGCAGCTCCTCTACCAGGTGCTCGACCTGGTGGCCGAGCGCCAGGCCACGACCGCCTGAGCCACCAGCCCGGGCGTCAGCGAGGGGCGAGGTCGCGGATGGCCTGGCGCTGGTCGAGGCCGAACGGGAGGATGGCCAGCGCCGGGGTGGTGACGCCGTTGGCCTGGTAGCGGCCGATGTGCTCCCGGCACGCCTCCGGGCTCCCGTGGACGATGAGGGTGTCGACGAGCTCGTCGGGGATGGCGGCCAGCGCGGCCTTGCGGTCGCCGGCCGCCCAGAGGTCCCACATCGGCTGGAGCATCTCCTCCCGACCGAGCCAGCGGTGGAACTCGGCGTAGACCGGGACGGTGAGGTAGGCGGCGATGGCGTAGCGGCCGAGCGCCATGACCGAGTCGCGGTCGGTGGTGGGCGCCACGAAGATCCGGGCCACGACCTCCTTGTCGGCGCCGCCCTCGTGGACGTAGGGCGCCACGGTGGAAACGTCGTCGGCGCCCAGCCAGTTCACGATGGCGCCGTCGCCCTCGGCCCCGGCCAGCCGGAGCATGCCCGATCGCAGGGCGGCGACGAGGATCTTCGGCTGCTGCTCGGGGACCAGCCCGAGCTTGAAGCCGTTCACCGAGAAGGTGTCGTAGTCGTGCTTCACCTTCTCGCCCGTGAGGGCGGTGCGCAGGAACCGCACCATGTCACGGGTCCGCTTGAAGGGCTCCGTGAACGGGATGTCGTTCCACCGCTCCACGATCACGTTCGACGACGTGCCGATGCCGAACGCCACCCGGCCGGGGGCGGCGTCAGCCAGCGAGGCCACGCACTGGGCGAGCGTGGCCGGGCCCCGGGTGAAGCTGGGGACGATGGCCGAACCGAGCCGGAGGCTGGGGGCCCACACCGAGGCCAGGGCGAGGGGGGTGAAGCCGTCGGCGCCGTTGGCCTCGCTGGACCACACGTCGGTGTAGCCGAGGTCGGCGAGCTCCACGATCCAGTCCCGCTGCTCGTGGAGCGGCACGCCGTCGAAGGGGATGGTCATCCCGTAGCCCTGGTAGGTCATGTGGGGTCTCCTCGTTGGCCGACGCCGCAGCGGCGAAGGCGATCAGGTCGGTGGAAGGGGCGCCGGGTCGGCGGGCACCGGCGCGGCGTGCTCGGCCAGCGGCCGGGTGCCGGGCTGCAGCGGCGACCAGTAGCGGACGATGGTGGACTGGCTGGCGGTGGCCAGGAGCGTGCCGTCCTCGGCGAAGAGCCGCACGGTGCCGTGGCCGAAGCCGTGGTCGACCCCGTCGATCTGGATGTCGAGCAGCACCCACTCGGTGGGCACGATCCGCACCACCCGCAGCGTGTTGTCGAGGCTGTTGCCGCCCGCGAGCTCGCCGAGGGCCTGGCCGATCCCGAACGGGACGTAGTCGCCGAGGATGGCCAGCGCCGCGGCCGAGGGCTCGATCAGATCGGGGATCCGGGCCCACAGCGCCGACCGGCCCCCCGGCGCCGGGTTGCCCTCGATCTCGTCCCAGCCCCTCGCCGCCGCGAGCCGCATCTCCACCCGGTTCATGATCGACTCCTCGCCGATGGCACGGAGGGGCCTCGGGTCGCAGTCCTCGGGGCGGGGCACGGCGAGCGGCTGGAGGTAGGCCGCCTGCACCTCCATCGGCCGCGACCCGAGGGCGGCGTTGACGGTGAAGATCTCCCGATCGGCGACGTGGCCCACGGCGCGCGCCTGCGTGCTCTGCCGGCCCTCCACGGCGATGGTGACGTCGAGGTCGACCACCGAACCGGGCTGGGCGTACGACAGGTACTGCGCGGTGGCCCAGACCACCGGCCGTCCGGTGGTGCCCTCCAGGGCGGCGATGGCAGCGCTCAGGCCGCACCCCCCGAAGAGGAACCCGCCGGCGGTGGAGAGGCCCGGCGTGACGGTGAAGTTCCAGCGGTGCGGGTTGTGGGTGGCTTCGAGCCCCAGGAACTCCCGTACGTCCACGGTGCGCCACCTTAGGCGACCCGAAGCGCCCCCTGACCCGCCGGTCAAGCCTCGGCGCGGGAGGCGGCCTCGGCCGACCCCTCGCGCCGTCCGCGCCGGGCGTCGGCGCCGTCCGCGAAGCGACCGCCGGCGCCGCAGGACCGTCGCAGGTGGTCGATAGGGTCGGGCGATGGACCTCGGGATCAGCGGGAAGCGGGCGGCCGTGGCCGCCTCGTCGTCGGGCCTGGGGCTGGCCAGCGCCCGGGCCCTGGCCGAGGCCGGCGTGCGAGTGGCGATCTGCGGGCGCGACGCAGCGAAGGTGGCGAGTGCCCGCGCCGAGCTGCCGGAGGGCACGGTGGCCCTCACCATCGACGTGAGCACCGTCGAGGGCGCCACCGCCTTCGTCGACCAGGCCCGCGAGGCGTTGGGTGGCCTCGACATCCTGGTGGCCAACGCCGGCGGGCCGCCGGCCGGCACCTTCGCCTCCACGCCGCTCGAGGCCTACCTCCCGGCCCTGGAGCTCAACCTCCTCTCCACCGTGGCCATGTGCCACGCCGCGGTGCCGACGCTGGTGGAGCAGGGCTGGGGACGCATCGTCGCCATCACCTCGGCCACCGTCCGCCAGCCGGCGGCCAACCTGATCCTCTCCAACACCGCGCGCGCCGGCGTCACCGGCTTCCTGAAGACGCTGGCCACCGAGATCGCGCCCCAAGGCGTCACCGTGAACACCGTCCAGCCCGGCCTGCACGCCACCGATCGCCTCCGCCAGCTCTACGGCGGGTCGATCGAGGCGGCCGACCGCCAGGTGCCCACCGGCACGATCGGGCGCCCCGACGACTTCGGTGCCGTGGTGGCGTTCCTGTGCTCGCAGCAGGCCCGCTTCGTCACCGGATCGTCCCTGCCGGTCGACGGTGGGGCGGTCCAGGGGCTCCAGTGACCGGGGCGCGGCCCCGGGCCCGACGCGGGGCCCGACCGCGGTCCCGGGCGCGGTCCCGGGGGACCCGGTGCGTGCCGGCGCGCCGGACGAACGCCACCGATGGCGTCGGTAGGGTCGCCGCATGACGCTGCACCACCTGGTCCTGTTCCGCTTCCACGAGGACACCGAGGCCGCCGAGGTGGACGCCGTGGTCGAGGCGCTCCGCGCCCTCCCCGCCACCATCCCCGAGCTCGCGGGCTACCGGGTCGGCGCCGACCTCGGCCTCACCGAGGGCACCTGGGACCTCGGCGTCGCCGCCGACTTCGCCTCTGGCGACGACTTCGCCACCTACCGGGAGCACCCCGCCCACCAGCAGGTCATCCACGACCTGATCACGCCCCTCGTGGCGGCACGCGCCACGGTCCAGTACCGCACCTGAACATCCTGGCTAGGGTCCGCGCCCATGACTGATGCACCATGGTCGGAGGACGCCTGCTCGCTGGTGGAGGCGTTCCGGTCGGGCGAGCGCACGCCGGTGGAGGAGCTCGAGGCAACGCTCGCCGCCATCGAGGCGAGCGACCTTAACGCCTTCACGTTCGTCGACGCCGACGGGGCGCGGGCGGCGGCCGCCCGCGCCGACGTGACCAAGCCGTTCGGCGGCGTGCCCATCGGCATCAAGAGCCTCGAGCAGGTGGCCGGCTGGCCCTACAGCGAGCAGTCGGTCGTCTTCGCCGACCGCATCGCCGACCACACCTCCACCAACGTCGACCGGCTCCGCGAGCGCGGCGGCGTGGTACCCGTCGGACAGACCCTCGCCTCGGAGTTCGGCGGGCTCAACGTGTCGGTCAACAAGCTCCACGGCACGTGCCACAACCCGTGGCGGCGGGGCAGCACGGCCGGCGGCTCGTCCGGCGGGTCCTCGGCCGCGGTGGCCGGAGGCCTCGTCACCATCGCCACCGGCGGCGACGGGGGTGGCTCCATCCGCATCCCGGCCGGCTTCACCGGCCTGCTCGGCATGAAGGGCACGGCCGGGCGCGTGCCCCGCGGCCCCCGCACCCTGATCCACCCCATGACCGTGGTGCTCGGCTGCCAGGCCCGCTCGGTGCGAGACGCGGCCCGCTGGTACGACGTGGTGAGCGGATTCGACCACCGCGACCCCTACTCCCTCCCGCGCGTCGAGGGCTGGGAGCGAGACCTCGGCACCTTCGACCTCCGCGGCAAGAAGGTGGCGATCGCCCCCACGCTGGGATCGGCGGTCGTGCGCGACGAGGTGCAGGAGCGCGTGGTCGCCGCCGCCGAGGCGCTGGCCCACGACGTGGGCCTCCAGGTGGTGGACGTGCCGGTGGTGCTGCCCCCGCTCGACCTCACGTGGGCCCTGGCCAACCTCGCCGGGCTGCACCTCGACCTGGCGGGGCGGTGGCCGGCGTGCCGCGACGACCTCACCAAGGAGATCGCCTTCGGGATGGAGATGGCCGAGCAGCTCGTCGACGTGCACGTCGTGGCCAAGGGAGAGGCGGCGCGCACCGACGCCAACGAGCGGATGGCCGCCATCTTCGACGAGGTCGACTTCGTGATCTCCGCCACCAACCCCGACATCGCCTTCCCGGCCGAGGTGGCCATGAACACCCGCGTGGGCGACCGCAAGGTCGACGGCGGCAACAACGGCGCGCTGACCATCCCGGCCAACATCACCGGCAACCCCGCCATCTCCATCCCGGTGGAGCCCTTCGACGGCCTGCCCGTCGGCATGCAGATCATGGGTCGCCACCACCAGGACCAGCTCCTCTTCGACCTCGCCCTCGCCGTCGAGCGCACCGCCCCCTGGGCCCTCACCGCCCCCCGCTGACCACTCGCCGCCACGGGGGTTTCCCTCCCGGTCGAACACCTGTACGATCACCGTCGAGGTGGTCGGCCCCCAGATCGGGGACGGTGCCCCTCCTCCTTGTCACCCCCCCTGCGGAGACTGTGGCCATGGCACGGCAGCTCACCCTCATCGAACCCCCGAGCACCTGGCGCCTCGACGAGCGCACCAGGGAGATCGGCCGGCGGGGCATCGCCTCGGCCCGAGCCGAGCTCCAGGCCCACCGACCGGCCGACGCCGATCGGTCCCGGGCGGCCTGACCCCGACCGGCAGCCCCGCCACTTGACCCCCGGGTCAAGTGGCGGTCTACGCTGCCCGCATGACCGAGGTCGTGATCGTCGAAGCCGTGCGCACTCCTGTCGGGAAGCGCAACGGTGGCCTGTCCACCCTCCACCCCGCCGAAACGCTGGCCGCGGTCCAGCGCGCCGTGGTCGAACGCTCGGGGATCGACCCTGCGGTGGTCGACCAGGTCGTCGCCGGGTGCGTGAGCCAGATCGGTGAGCAGGCCTTCAACATCGGCCGGACCGCATGGCTCTCGGCCGGGCTCCCGCTCGAGGTGGCCGCCACCACGGTCGACACCCAGTGCGGCTCCTCCCAGCAGGCCACGGGCCTCGCCACCGCCCTGATCGCCGGCGGGGTGACCGACGTCGCCATCGCCTGCGGCGTCGAGGCCATGAGCCGGGTGCCCATCGGTTCCAACGCCTCGGGCAACTTCGGCCGCCCCATCCCCAAGACCTACTTCGAGCAGTACGAGTTCACCTCGCAGTTCGAGGGCGCCGAGCGCATCGCCGAGAAGTGGGGCATCTCGCGCGCCGACGCCGACGCGTTCGGGTTCCGCTCGCAGCAGCTCGCCGCCCAGGCGTGGGCCGAGGGTCGCTTCGAGGGCCAGATCGTGGCGGTCGACGCCCCCGACGTCGACGAGGAGGGCAAGCCCACCGGCACCACGCACCGCGTGGCGCGCGACGAGGGCCTCCGCGAGACCACCCTCGAGAAGCTGGCGTCGCTCAAGCCCGTCGCCCGGGAGAACGGCGTGCACACCGCCGGGTCCTCGTCGCAGATCTCCGACGGCGCCGCCGCCTTGTTGATGATGACGGCCGAGAAGGCCGCCGAGCTCGGCCTCACCCCCCGAGCCCGCGTGGTCGACACCTGCCTGGTCGGCGTCGACCCGGTCCTGATGCTCACCGGCCCCATCGACGCCACCCGGCGCCTCCTCGACCGCACCGGCCTCACCATCGCCGACATGGACACCTTCGAGGTCAACGAGGCCTTCGCCTCGGTCGTGCTGGCCTGGGCCAAGGAGCTCGAGGTCCCCATGGAGAAGGTGAACCCCAACGGCGGGGCCATCGCCCTCGGCCACCCCCTCGGCGGCACCGGTGCCGTGCTGCTCACCAAGGCCCTCCACGAGCTCGAGCGCACCGACGGTCGCTACGCCCTGGTGTCGATGTGCTGCGGCGGCGGCCTCGGCACCGGCACGATCATCGAGCGGATCTGACCTTCGGTCCCGGGCTGGTTCGCCAGCCCGGGACCCACCCGCACCCGTTCGCCGGGCCCCCAGGGGTGCGGACGCCCGTCGGCTGATCGACGGCTCGCGACCACGGTCGCCCACGTCCGCAGCGATCGGAGGCCGCCGTGCGCCCCCTCACCCGTTCCCGTCCCCGGCCGCAGGGCCGACCTCGACGGCGATCGTCGCCGCCGGCCACCGGCCCGGTCACCCGGCGGTGGTGGGGCGGGAGCCCGTTGCGAGCCCCCGGGAGCCGGACCCTGGGCGCCCGGACCCTGGGGGCCAGGACCCTCGGCGCCCGGCTCCTCGGCGCCGGGGCCGTCGGCCTGGTCCTGGCGGTCACCTCGGCGGCGTGCGCCGGCCCGTCGGCGGGCGTGACGTCGATCCCCGGCCACCCCGGTCGTGGCGCCCGGGCCACGGTGACCCACGTGGTCGACGGGGACACGGTGGAGCTGGCCTTCGCGGACGGCCGCACCGAGCGGGCCCGGCTCCTCGGCATCGACACGCCCGAGACGGTGAAGCCCGACGCGCCGGTGGAGTGCTTCGGGCCGGAGGCGTCGGCGCACGTGAAGCAGCTGCTGGCGCCCGGCACCGAGGTGCTGCTGCAGCGCGACACCGAGGCGCGGGACCGCTACGGCCGCCTGCTGGTCTACGCCTGGCGTCGGTCCGACGGCCTGTTCGTCAACGCCTCGCTGGTGGCCGAGGGCTACGCCCGCACGCTGTGGATCGCTCCCAACGACGCCCACCGCGCCGACCTGTCGACGGCCGCCGCCGACGCCACCGCCGC
This sequence comes from Acidimicrobiales bacterium, assembly GCA_038241315.1. GTDB lineage: Bacteria > Actinomycetota > Acidimicrobiia > Acidimicrobiales > Iamiaceae > Aquihabitans. Next base: position 24,636 of record JBBRFU010000018.1, read on the forward strand.
CGGCCGAGGGCTGTGGGGCGCCTGCCCGCCGGAGTCGCCCGCGTCCGCACCCGGCGGCTGACCGGACCCAGGTGGCCGACCGGACCAGGTGGCCGTCCGGACCAGGTGGCCGACCGGCAGCGGTAGCGTTCCCCGGGTGAGGCCCCACCCATGACCGAGCTCGCCGAGCGCCTCGGCTACCGCCCCGACGCCAAGGTCGTGATCCTCAACTGCGACGAGCTCGGGGCCAGCCACGCCTGCAACTCGGGCGTCTACGAGTCGCTGCGCAGCGGGCTCGCCACCAGCGCCACGATCATGGTGCCGGCGCCCTGGTCGCGCGAGGCCGCCTCGCGCTATCGCGGCGAGGACGTCGGCGTGCACCTCACCTTGAACGCGGAGCACGACCGCTACCGCTGGGGCCCGATCACCCGGGCCCCGTCCCTGCTCGACGGCGACGGCGGGTTCCCCCGCACGCTCGTCGACCTCTGGGACCACGCCGACCTCGACGAGTCCCGCCGGGAGCTCCAGGCCCAGGTGGAGCGGGCCATTCTGTGGGGCTTCGACGTCAGCCACCTCGATTCGCACCTGGGCTCGTTGCAGCTGCGGCCCGAGTTCTTCGACATCTACCTCGACCTGGCGCTCGAGTTCCGGCTCCCCATCCGGTTGGCGAGCGCCGAGGCAGAGCGCACGGTCGGGTTCCCGTTCCGGGCCCTGGCGGCCGAGGAGGGCGTGGTGTTCCCCGACCACCTCGTGTCCACCGGGCAGGTGGGCAGCCGGCGGGCCGTCGAGGCCGCCCTGCACGACCTGCAGCCGGGCGTCACCGAGCTCCAGGTCCACCCGGCCCTCGACACGCCGGAGCAGCGCGCCTACGACGACGCCTGGTCGCGCCGCGTCGACGACCACCACCTGCTCTGCTTCGACACCGAGCTCCCGGTCCTGTTGCAGCGTGCTGGCGTGGAGCGGATCGGGTTCCGGCCCCTGCGCGAGCTCCAGCGGGCCGGCTGACCACCACGCCCCGCCGCGGCACTACGAGAGGTCGGTGGCGTCGGCCAGCTCGGCCCGGAACGAGGCGAAGGCCTCGGTGCCGGTGAGGGCCAGCACGTCGAGCAGCAGGCCCGTGCGGCCCGTCACCTTGGCCCGACCGGCCATGAACTCGGCGTTGGCATCGGCGGCGCCGGTGAGCAGGTCCACCGCGGCCGGGTACTTCGTGGTGATGCTCACGTCGGTGTCGTCGCCGCCGCCCAGGGTCGCCCCGGCGACCCGGCCGTCGACCAGGGCCACCACGTAGCGCACCTCGCCGTCGGGCGTGCCCGGCACCACGTGCTCGACCCGGGCCGTGACCTCGGCGGGGGGCAGCGCGGCGCCGAGCGCCACCAGGTGGTCGAGCCACTCCTGCGACAGGAACTTGGCCATGGGTCCTCCGGAGCGGGGTCGGGCAGGTCGGGCGGGGCTGGCAGCGTACCGACCGGGGCGGCGCCACCCGTCCCGGCGGGCGCTCAGCGGATGCCGGCGAAGAGGTCGGTCTCGGGGAGCTGGGTGGGGACCCGGCTGTGGGCCAGCTGGAAGTCCTCCCAGGGGTACAGGCCGGCCACCACGTCGTCGGGGAGCCCGAACCAGAACGGCGAGGTGGGATCGATCTGGGTGGCGTGGGCCTTGAGCGCCCCGCTGCGCGCCGCGTAGAAGTCGCGGACGTCGACCTGGGTGGTGATGAGGTGGTCGTGCGCCGGACGGGCGAACCACTTGTCGTCGAACGGCGATTCCAGGTCGGCCGCCAGGAACGCCTCGTGCATGGCGACGAACCGGGCGCGCGACCAGGCCGAGTAGTACAGCTTCGACGGCGCCCAGGGCGGGCCGGCGTCCGGGAAGCGATCGGGATCGCCGGCCGCGTCCCACGCCACGATCGAGATGTCGTGGACCCGCAGGTGGTCGGGGTGCGGGTAGCCCTGCTGCTCGTCGCCGTAGGTGATCAGGACCTGCGGACGGGTCCGCCGGATCACCGCGACCAGGCGCTCCACGGCCTCGTCGAGCGGGGCGTTGGCGAAGGCCCGCGGATCGGCGTTCTCGGGCATGTCGGGCATGCCGGAGTCGCGGTAGCCGAGCATCTCCAGCTCCGTGTAGCCGATGATGGCCACCGATCGCTCCAGCTCCTCGCGCCGAACGTCGGAGAGGCGGGCCCGGACCTCGGGGCGGTCCATGGCCGGGTTCAAGATGTCACCGGCCTCCCCGCCGGTGCAGCACACCAGCGTGGCCTGGGCGCCCTCGGTGACGTAGCGGGCCACGGTGCCGGCGCCCTTGGAGGCCTCGTCGTCGGGGTGGGCGTGGACGCTGAGCAGGCGGAGGTCGGCGGTGGTCACGGTTCGGAACGGTACAAGGACGGCGCGCCGGTGCCACGCCGGTCGCCGCCGGCCGGAGGGGGCGATCGAGCCATGCGGTCGGAGCCGGCGTGACGGCCCGGTACCCTGGTCACCGGCGGCGCGACGTGGCGAGGAGGGGCGAGTGGACTGGGGTGAACCCGAGACCTGGAGCTGGATCTGGCTGATCGCGACGGTGACGTTCGCGCTCGGCGAGATCGCGGTGGCGGGCTCGTTCTTCCTGGCCCCCTTCGCGCTCGGCGCCGGCGTCGCCACGGCGCTCTCCTTCGTCGACGTCCCCGTCGGCGTCACCTGGGGCGCGTTCCTCGTGGTGTCGCTGGTGTCGTTCCTGGCCCTCCGCCCGCTCGCCCGCCGCCTCGACCTGGCCGGCCCCGTCCTCGGCGTCGGGTCGCACCGCCAGATCGGCCAGACCGCCCGGGTGGTCGAGGCCATCGACGGCACCCGAGACCTGGGATCGGTGATGCTCGGGTCCGAGCACTGGCGCGCCGAGAGCACCGACGGCCTCCAGATCCCGGTGGGCGCCACCGTGTCGGTGGTCGAGGTGCGAGGCACGAGGCTGCTCGTCCGCTACGACCCCACCGCGGTGGCACCGGTGGAGACCCCACGCCCCGCCACCGACCCGCCCTCCCCCACCTGAACCTGCACCCTGACCCCTGGAGCATCCTGTGGCCCTCGTCGTCGCGCTGGCGATCATCGCCTTGTTCTTCCTCATCTTCGCGGCGAGCGCCGTCAAGATCGTCCAGCCCTTCCAGCGGGGCGTGAAGGAGCGGCTCGGCAAGTACCACGAGACGCTCGACCCCGGCCTGCGCGTGATCGTGCCGTTCGTCGACAAGATCCGCGTCGTCGACATGCGAGAGCAGGTGGTCGACGTGCCGCCGCAGGAGGTCATCACGGCCGACAACGTGGTCGTCTCGGTCGACGCCGTCATCTACTACGAGCCCACCGATCCGCAGCGGTTGATCTACAACGTCGCCAACTTCATCCTGGCCATCACCAAGCTGGCACAGACCAACCTGCGCAACGTGGTGGGTGACATGCAGCTCGACCAGGCCCTCACCAGCCGCGACACGATCAACCACGGGCTCCGCGACATCCTCGACGACGCCACCGACAAGTGGGGCGTCCGGGTCGTGCGCGTCGAGATCCAGCGCATCGACCCGCCGCCCGACGTCATGCACGCCATGCACGAGCAGATGAAGGCCGAGCGCACCCGCCGGGCCGTGGTCACCGAGGCCGACGGCCGGCGGTCCGCCTCGGTCACCACCGCCGAGGGCGAGAAGGAATCCGCGATCCTCCGGGCCGAGGGCGAGCGGCAACGCCAGATCCTGCAGGCCCAGGGCGACGCCGAGGCCACCAAGGCTCGTGCCGAGGCCGAGCGGTTCCGCCAGCTCACGGTGGCCGAGGGCGAGGCGCTGGCCATCACCACCGTCTACGACGCCATCCACGCCGGCAACCCGTCGCCCGACCTCCTGGCCATCAAGTACCTCGAGACGCTGGGCCGGGTCGCCAACGGCAATGCCACCAAGATCTTCCTGCCCGCCGACTTCGGCAGCGGCATGGGCGCCCTCGGTGCCGTGGCCGAGCTGTTCGCCGGAGACGACGGGGGCGACGCCGGCCGGTCCGAGCGGTCCACCCGGTCCCGCCGCGAGCTCACCGAACGCCTCAGCGAGGCCGACCGCATCCGCGCCGCCGAGTCCACCCAGCCCATCGGCGAGGGCGTGGTCCCGCCTCCCGCCGTGGCCATCCCCAAGGCGCCCCCGCCACCGCCGCCCGGTCCGCTCGGCCAGACCGACCTCCCCGAGCTGCCGCCCGCGTGAGCCTGCCGCGGCCCTGAGCCGCCCCGCCTCGGGCGACGCGAGGGACCCCCGACGCGGACATCCCGCCGACTCGTCGCGGCTGGCGACGGGCCGGCGGGATGCCGGTTGCACGGTCGATCGTTCGAGCTCGCTCCCGCCGCATGGTGGACGGGCCCGGTGGCGACCGAAGAGGGTGCTGTGACCGCTTCGATGCGCATCCGTGGTCCGTGATGGGAACGGGTGGCGAGGCCGGTCGATCGACCGGTTTGGGGTGTTCGATCAGCCCGGAGGCGAACGCTCCAGGGGGGCAACGATCTTCACGGTGTGTCCTGCACCTCCTCGAAGAGGGTGGGCTTTCGTTCCGTGCCGTCGGGGTGTCAAGCCGACGCAGGGTCAGCGTGCGCCTCGCGACCAGGTGCGTCAAGCCTTGAATGTCCGATTCTGCCGTGGTATCGGTCGAGGGTCGCGGCGAGCTCCGGGCCGCCGCGCGGAGGCGCCGAACGGGGCCGGATGCCGGTGCTCAGCGGAGCCGGACGGCGGCCCTCAGCGGAGCCGGACGGCGGCGCTCAGCGGGGCCGGGCGGCGGCGCTCAGCGGGAGCGGAACCGGCGCAACGGCCGCACCGGGCCGTCGCCATCGGTTGCGTCCTCGGGCCCGGCCCCCACCGGCGGGGCCTCGGTCACGGGCCCGCCCACGGGCTCGGTCGGGGCCGGGGAGGCGTCGTCGTCGCCGTGCTCGTCGCCCGCGAGGTCGGCGGCATCGCCGGCGGTTCCGGCACCCGGGTCGACCGACGGGCGCCGACGACCGAAGAGGGAGCCGAGCAGCGGCTCGTTGGGGCCCTCCACCCGTGCGGCGCGGAACACGCCGTAGGCCAAGAAGCCGGCCACGATCAGGTAGAGCTGGAGCAGGGCCAGCGAGAGCGCCCCGAGGATGATGGCCGACACCAGCCAGACGCGACGCCGCTGGGGGCGCAGGGTCGAGGCCAGCGCCACCGCGGTGATCACCAGCGGGATCCCCACCAGGGCCAGCGCCACGGGGAGCGACTTGGCCTCGAACACGGTCTGGGTGGCCGTGGCGTCGCGGTCGTCGATGTCGGCCTCGGCCACGAAGACCGCGGTGAACGACATGAGGCCGGTGGCCACGACCGCCATCACCGCGGCGAACAGGACCTGGATGCCGCCCGGCACCTTCATGACCTTGGAGAACCAGCTGCCCTCGAGCGTGTCGAGGTCGACCGGACGATCCCCGGGACGGGGCGGCCGCTCCCGGCGCGGCTTCCCACCGGAGCCGTTGGCGGGCCCGCTCCCCGAACTGCCGGTCGACGTGGACGTGCTCGCAGCGCTGCGCTTGAGCTTCTCGGCGGTGGCCGGTGCCACCCGGGAGGGGCGGGCGGGCGGGGCACCCTTGGTGCGGGCCTCGAGGGCCTGGCGGCGGGCCCGGTTCTCCCTCGCTCGCCGCTGGGCGGACGTGTCGCGCTTGTTGGCCACGCCCATGAACCTACGGAGCGGGAGCGGCAGCGGGCCAACCGGGTGTGCCGGGTCGGGACCACGGCTGGTCAGGGCCTCAGCCGGCCTGGCCCTCCGCTGGTCAGCGCCCCGGCGGTCAGGCCCGACTGGTCAGCGCCCCGGCTGGTCAGGCCCGACTGGTCGGGTCCGGCTGGTCAGGCTCCCGGGCGGTCCGGGTCGGGGGCGTGGCCCCTGACCCAGGCGTGCATGGCGATGCCGCTGGCCACACCGGCGTTCACCGACCGGGTGGAGCCGAACTGGGCGATGGAGCACACCACCTCCGAGGCGGCGATCGCCTCGGGTGACAGGCCGGGCCCCTCCTGACCGAACAGGAGGACGCAGCGCTCGGGCAGGTCGACGACCTCCAGCGGGACCGAGCCCGCCACGTTGTCGATGCCCACGATGGCCAGGCCGCCCTCCCGGGCCCAGCGGACCAGGTCCTCCACCGTGTCGTGGTGGCGGACGTGGAGGTAGCGGTCGGTCGCCATCGCCCCTCGTCGGTTCCACCGACGGCGGCCGACGATGTGCACCTCGGCGGCGGCGAAGGCGTTGGCGTTGCGGACGACCGTGCCGATGTTGCGATCGTGGCGCCAGTTCTCGATGGCGACGTGGAACCCGTGCCGGCGTCCGTCGAGGTCGTCCACGATGGCGCCCTCGTGCCAGTAGCGGTAGCGGTCCACCACGTTGCGGCGGTCTCCTCCCGCCAGCAGGGCAGGGTCCAGGCGAGCGTCGTCGGGCCAGGGTCGGGGGTGGGGCCCCACCCCGACGGCGCCGAGGGCGAGGAGCTCCTCGTCGTCGAAGCGGGCCAGCACGGCCGGCAGCTCGGCCAGGCGGGAGATGGTGGCGTCGGGCTCGAGGCCGGGCGGCGCGGTGGCGCCGGTGCGGTTGAGCCAGACGCCCCGACAACCGGCCGCCTGCGCCGCAGCCACGTCGAGGTGGGGGTGGTCGCCGACGTACACCAGCTCGGCCGGGTGGCAGTCGGCTGCGACGGCCGCCATGGCGAACAGGCGCCGGTCCGGTTTGCGCACGCCCACCGAGTCGGCCGCCAGGCGGAACGCGAAGCGCCCGGCCAGCGGCCCGCGCTCGGGGTCGGTGTTCCCGTTGGTGACCAGGCCGAGGACGTAGCGCTCGACGAGGATGCCGAGCAGGTCGACGGCTCCCTCCAGCAGCGCGATCTGCCCGTGACGGTGGGCGAAGTAGGTGGCGGTCATCGCCTCGACCAGCGCCGGGTCGTCGACGCCCAGCTCGGCGAGCGCGGCGGCGAACGACCGTGGTCGGAGCTCATCGAGGCGCACCGACGGCAGTCGTCCGCCGATGAGGTCGTCGTGGAGCCGGTCCCAGCACGCCGTCAGGTCGACGCGCCGGAGCCGCTCGGCAACCTCGGGTCGGCGGTCCCGCGCCACCCCGATCGCCAGGTCGATGGCCTCCTCCATCACCGCGGTGAAGTCCCACAACGTGTCGTCGGCATCGAAGGCCACGCACCGCACCGGCATGGGCCGCACCGTAGGCGCGCTCGCCGCGACGTCGGTCGGGCGCCCGGGGGCCGACGGGATGTCGAGGGGTCGGTGCCCCGGAGGCCGGGTGCTCGTCTCAGGTCCTCGGGGCTCCGGGGCTCCGGTCCTCGGGGCCCCGAGGTGCTCAGGGGCGGCGCCAGAGGACGAACGGGAGGACGAGGCCGCTGCCGGCACCGCGGAGCCCCTCGGCCACCACCGCCATGGTCCAGCCCGAGCGGAGGCTGTCGTCGACCACGAGGCCGGGGCCCACGGGCAGGTCGGTGCCGTCGGGTCGACCGAAGCGGAAGGCGTCGGCCACGTTGGCGGCCTGGGTGGCGGAGTTCTCCATGCGGGCCTGCGGCTCGGCGTCGGGCCGGATCCGGGTGATGGCCTCGACGAGCTCCATCTTCCCGACCTCGGCCAGGCGTGCAGCCAGGCCCTCCACCAGCAGGGGCCGGGTGCGCGACGGGACCCAGGTGACCCAGGTGGGGCGCCGACCCCACGGCCAGGCCTTCAGGGTGGCGGCGACGCCCCGGAGGAGCTCGTCGTCGGGCGGCGCGTCGGGCCCGGCGAAGAGCGGCCCGAGGACCTCGGACCACCCGGGGTCGGTGCCGAACGCCAGCGCCCGACCCTCCTCGGCGCGGCGATCGGGCTTGATGTTGCCGGACCGGCCGGCGAGGCCCCGGGGCCACTGCTTGCGGGGCTCGATGGCCACGACCGCACCCCGGAGGAAGTGCTGGGCACGAGCCACGGCGGCGGGGTCGACCGCCTGGTCGACCCGCTCGCCCGTGCACGTGTCGCACCGACCGCAGTCCTCGGCCTGGGGGTCGTCGAGCTGTTCGCGCAGGAATCGCAGCCGGCACCCGGTGGTGCGCTGGTAGGCCCGCATGGCGTCCTGCTCGGCCTGCCGGGAGGCGGCCAGCTGGGCGTAGCGGTCCTCGTCGTAGGTCCACCCCGAGCCGGTGGTCCCCCAGCGGGAACCGTCGCGGTCCACCGCGCCCTCCACGTCGAGGACCTTGAGCAGGGCCTCGAGGCGGCCTCGGCGGAGGTTCACCATCGACTCGAGCTCCATCACGGTGCTGGGCCCGGCGTTGGCCAGGGCCTGGAGCACCGCCTCCACCGTCTCCCTCGGCGGCATGGCCGTGGAGGCGAAGTAGGCCCAGATGTCGCCTTCGGTGCGGGTGGGGACCAGCACCACCCGGGCTTCGGCCGTGCCTCGCCCGGCCCGGCCCACCTGCTGGTAGTACGCGATCGGTGACGACGGTGAGCCCAGGTGGATCACGTAGGCCAGGTGGGGGTTGTCGTAGCCCATGCCCAGCGCCGAGGTGGCCACCACGCAGGCCAGTGAACCGTCGTCGAGGCGGGCCTCGATCTGCTCGCGCTCGGGGGCCGGGGTGGAGCCGGTGTAGGCCGCAGCGGCCACGCCGCGCTCCTGGAGGTGGCCGGCCACGCGCTCGGCCTCCGACACCGTGAGGCAGTAGACGAGGCCGGGGCCGGCATGGGCGTCGGTCCAGGCGTCGAGCCAGGCCAGCTGCTCGGCGGCGGTGGGCACGTCGGCCACCGCGAGGTGGAGGGTGGGCCGGTCGAGCGAGCCCCGGAAGGTGCGGGTGGCCTCCCCGATCTGGTGGGCGACGTCGGCCTCCACCCGCTGGTTGGCGGTGGCCGTGGCGGCCAGGACCGGGACGTCGGGCGCCAGACCGGCCAGCACGTCGGCGATGCGGCGGTAGTCGGGGCGGAAGTCGTGGCCCCAGTCCGAGATGCAGTGCGCTTCGTCGATGACCAGCAGCCCCACCGTGGCGGCCAGGGAAGGGAGCACGTCGACCCGGAAGCGTGGGTTGTTCAGCCGCTCGGGCGAGATCAACAGCACGTCGACCTCGTCGGCGCGGATGCGGCCCTCGATCTGGCGCCAGTCGTCGATGTTCGCCGAGTTGATGGTGGCGGCGCGGATGCCCGCCTTCTGGGCCGCGGCCACCTGGTTGCGCATGAGGGCCAGCAGGGGCGACACCACGAGGGTGGGGCCGGCGCCGGCCCGGCGCAGCAGCGTGGTGGCGATCCAGTAGACGGCAGACTTTCCCCAGCCCGTGGCCTGGACGAGCAGGACCCGCTGGTGGTGGGTGACCAGGGCGTCGATGGCCGCCAGCTGGTCGGGACGCAGCCGGGCGTCGGGCCCGGCCAGCTCGGCCAGCACGGCGGCGGCGGCCTTCGCCACCTCCTCGGTGGGCGGGGCCGTGGCGGTGGCGGGCTCGGGGGTCATGGCGCCCATCCTCCCAGGTGGGGGTGACGACGGAGCAGGGGTCGGCGGGCGACCGGGTCGGGTGCGGCGCTGGGTCGGTGGGCGACGGCCAGGTGCGGCGCTCGGGGTCGGTCCGCGACCGGGTCAGGTGCAGCGCTGCACGCGGCCGTTCGCCGGGTCCGACGCGACGAGGGCGACGCGCATCGGGCCCGCTCTGACGCGCTGCGCCAGCTGGCCGGTCGGCCCGATGGTGAACGTGGTTCGCAACGCCGGCCCCTCGACGGTGGTGACGGTGACCGTGGAGGCGGGCGCGCCGCGGGCATGGATCACGTCACCGACCTCGAGGTCGACCGGGACGGTCCGCTCGATCGACGTGCAACCCGGGGTCGCCGGGGGTCGCGCCGGCTCGAAGGCGATCTGGGCGAAGGCTCGACCTCGGATCTCGTCGTGGCCCGCCGGGGCCGCAGGCATCCGGCCGCTCTCCACCTGATCGACGAGCCAACCGATCGAGCGCAGCGCCGCCAAGGTCGCGCCCTGCTCCGAGGGGACCTCGTCGAAGGCCGCGGCCACCTCGGCGACGACGGTCACCTCGATCGGTGACCCGAGGGCGTACTCGCCGCTGGGCTCGGCGATCGCGGCGACGCTGGCCGGGAGCCCGGCGAGCACGACGAACCACACGATGACGGCCACGGCCGGCGCCGACCGGGTCAGGCGGCCGAGCTCGGTGCACGCCACGCCGATGATCGGGAGGCAGAAGACCGCCAGCACGTGCAGGTACCGGGACGGCGCGGCCTCGGGTGCGAGGGCGCCCAGCGCCTGGCCCCCGGCCCGCGACAGTGCCGTCGTCACCACGAAGACCACGCCGGCGGCGAGCAGGCCCAACGGGGCCGCCCACCGCTCCGGCTCGCCCTGCGCCACCGCCCGGACCGCGAGCGCGCCACCGAGGACGACCAGCGCGGCCAGGATCGGCCCGGTGGGACCCGGTCCCAGCTCGGCGACGAAGACCCGGCACAGGTTCACGGCGTAGTCCACCGCCTGCGCGGGCGAGTCGGCCGTGAGATCGACGGGCATCGGGACGTGGCGCCCGTACGCCGCCCACCACCCGCCGAAGGCGAGGGCGGGGGGCACCACCTGGACCGCCGCCACCCGGAACCCACGTCTCCACGCCAGCGAGGTCCCGGTGGCGACCAGGACCACCACCCCCAGGTTCGAGCTCCCCACGGCCACCACCCCCGCGAGCGCGGCGACGACGCTGCGGCGATCGATCGGCCCGTCGTGGTCGGCCAGGAGGAGCTGCGCCAAGCCGAACGCCAGCGACCCGGTCATCGAGATCTGGAACGCCCAGACCATGTTGTCGCGGCCGGGCCCGAAGAGCAGGAACGCGGTGGCGAGGGCCGTGGCGATCCACGGATCGACCCGCGCCCGCACCATGACGAGTCGGAGCAGGACCGCCACCGCCACGTGGGCCGCCACCACCGGGACCTGGTACGGCCAGTAGTGGCGGAGGCCGAACGCCGAGAACAGCGCGCCGTGGATGAGCCTCGGGACGATGGTCCAGTGGCCCCAGTAGGGCTCCATCGCCACGCTCGGGCGCAGGGAGGTGATCGGGTCGAGGAAGTACCAGTCGTCGAAGTAGAACCACTGGTGACGACCCTGGTAGGCGATCAGGGGAACGGCGACCACCGTCAGGAGGACGAAGAGACGGGCAGGGGGAGACATCGATGCCCACGTCGCTGCGACCCTGCCACCGGTGGAACGTGCCAACGCAACCGCCTTCACGCGCTCGCCTCACGGTACGCGACGAACGACCGGTCGCCCGACCGACCTCCGGCATCCGCGTTCCCGCTCCCGACCGGACGAGGCCGCTGCTCAGCGGAAGTCGCGGGACGGCACGGTGACGCTGAGTGGGAGGAGCGAGATCGTCTCGGCGATCACGTTGATCACCCCCTCGGCGGTCTCCAGGCGACCCCGGACGAGCAGGGCCGGCGCGGTCTGGACCACGCGGCGGTGGTGCACCCAGCACCCCTTGCTCACCACCACGTTGATCAGCCCCGACTCGTCCTCCAGGTTGAGGAACGTGGTGCCGCCGGCGGTGGCCGGGCGCTGGCGGTGGGTGACCACACCGCCCACCAGCACCCGGCTGCGGTCGGGGCGGCCGGCCAGCTCCGCCGCCGGCACCACCCCCAGGCGGCGCAGTTCCTCCCGCACGAAGCGGGTGGGGTGGCCATCGGGCGAGACGCCGGTGGCCCACAGGTCGGCGATGGACTCCTCGCGGGCATCCATGCCCGGCAGCGACGGCGCGGTGGCCCCGGTGACGATGCCGGCCAGTCGGTCCGGCGCCCCCTGGGCCACCGCGCCGGCTGCCCAGATCGCCTCCCGTCGCCCCATGACCGTCGTCGACCCCTGACCGTCGGGCGTCGATCCGCCGACGTCAGGCATCGATTCGACGTCGATTCGCCGCGACCCACCGGACCCCGACCCGCCGGCGTCAGACATCGATTCGACGTCGATTCGCCGCGACCCACCGGGCGTCGACCCGCCGGCGTCAGGCATCGATTCGACGTCGATTCGCCGCGATCCAGCGGACCCCGACCCGCCGGCGTCAGGCATCGATTCGACGTCGATTCGCCGCCGACGCCCGCTCGTCGGTGACCCCGGGGGGTCGCCATCGGCTGGGTCCGCGGCGCCGTCCGGACGGGCGGGCGGGGCGGCGGGGAGCGACGAGAAGGCGCCGGCGGTGGCCAGGGCCTCGAGCTGCGGGAGGGTGAGGTCGTGACGGCGCGCCACCTCCTCCATGTCGGCGTAGGGGCGGGCCGCGGCGATGCGCTCGGCGAGGTCGTCGCCGATGGTGCGGACCGACCCGATGCCCAGGCGGATGGCGAGGCCGCCGGCGCTCCCCTCGCACGGCTCGAGGGTGGCGTCGGCGGCCGAGGCGTTGAGGTCGGGGGTGCGGACCTCGACGCCGTGCCGCCGGGCGTCCTGCACCAGGGTGTGGGGTGAGTAGAAGCCCATGGGCTGGGCGTTGAGCAGGCCGGCGCAGAAGGCGGCCGGGTGGTGCAGCTTGAACCAGGCCGAGGCGTAGACCAGGTAGGCGAAGCTCACCGAGTGGCTCTCGGGGAAGCCGAAGTTCGCGAAGGCGGCCAGCTTGGCGTAGATCTCGTCGGCCACCGTCCCGGTGATGCCCCGCTCGGCCATCCCCTCGTAGAGCCGACCCCGCAGCCGTTCCATGCGCTCGGTGGAGCGCTTCGAGCCCATGGCCTGACGCAGCTGGTCGGCCTCCCCCGGCGAGAAGCCGGCCACGTCGATCGCCATCTGCATCAGCTGCTCCTGGAACAGCGGGATGCCCAGCGTCTTGCGCAGCGACGGCTCCAACAGGGGATGCAGGTAGGTGATGGGCTCCTGGTCGTTGCGCCGACGGATGTAGGGGTGGACCGAGCCGCCCTGGATGGGCCCGGGTCGGATGAGCGCCACCTCGACCACGAGGTCGTAGAAGACCCGGGGCTTGAGCCGCGGGAGGGTGGCCATCTGGGCCCGCGACTCCACCTGGAACACGCCGATGGAGTCGGCCCGGCACAACATGTCGTAGACGGCGTCGTCCTGGGGGATGGTGGCCAGGTCGACCTTGGTGCCGGTGTGGGCGTGGACCAGGTCGACCATGTGGTGGAGGCCGGTGAGCATCCCCAGGCCGAGCAGGTCGAACTTCACCAGGCCGGCCGCCGCGCAGTCGTCCTTGTCCCACTGCAGGACGCTGCGGTCGGCCATGCGGCCCCACTCCACCGGGCAGACCTCGATCACCGGCCGGTCGCACAGCACCATGCCGCCGGAGTGGATGCCGAGGTGGCGCGGGAAGTGCTCCACCTCGGCCGCCAGCTCCAGCACCTCGATCGGGATGTCGTGGTCGAGGCCGGCGCCGGGGATGGCGAAGCCCGGAGCACCGCCGGCACCACCGGCACCACCGGCACCACCGGCACCGAGCGGATCGGCCCGGTCGCCGGCCGGCGTCGGCAGGCCGTCGGGGAGCGTCTGGCGCCCCCGACCCGGCCCCCGCCGCGTCCGCAGGCCCGGGGTGGCGGCCAGGTCGTCGGGGTGGTCGAAGATGCCGGACGGGCCCACCGGCACCCCGGGGCCGGCGGCGGCCACCGCGGCGGCGCCGGGCCGCTCGTCGACCCAGCCCGGCCGGCGGGGGCGGCGCACCTCCGTGGAGGTCGGCGAGCCGGGGGTGGGTGCCACCGGCTCGGCCACGGGCGCCCCGCCCTCCAGGTTCCCGCGCACCCCTTTCCACGGGTCGAGCTGCTTCGACCAGGCGTCCTGCTGGCCGGGGTCGGCACCGAGGGCCTTGGCCATGTCCCGCACCGCGGAACGGGACCGGTAGGTGATGACGTTGGCCACCTGCGCTGCGTAGTGGCGGCCGTAGCGCTCGTAGACGTACTGGATGACCTCCTCGCGGCGACCGCTCTCGATGTCGATGTCGATGTCGGGCGGGCCGTCGCGCTCGGGTGACAAGAAGCGCTCGAACAGCAGGCCCAGCTTCACCGCGTCGGCCTTGGTGACGCCCAGGGCGTAGCAGGCGGCGCTGTTGGCGGCCGAGCCCCGGCCCTGGCAGAAGATGTCGTGGTCCTCGCAGAAGCGCACGAGGTCCCAGACGATCAGGAAGTACCCGGGGAACCCCAGGGCCTCGATGACGGCGAGCTCGTGGTCGATCTGGCGCCATGCCCGGGCGCCGAACGACCCCCCGTCGGCCTCGCCGGGACCCGCTCCCGGCCTCGGCCCGTAGCGGTCGGGCCGCGACGCTCCCTCCTCCACCAGGCGGCGGAGGTAGCCCATCTCGTCGAGCCCGTCGGGGCACGGGTACGGCGGCAGGTTGGGAGCCACCAACCGCAGGTCGAACGCGCACGCCCGCCCCAGCACGGCCGCGGCCTCCACCACGCCCGGGTAGCGAGCGAAGCGGATGGCCTGCTCGGCGCCCGAGCGCAGGTGCGCTCCACCGCCGCCGGGGAGCCAGCCGTCGATGTCGGCCAGGCTCCGGCGCGCCCGCACCGCGGCCAGGGCGGTGGCCAGCCGCCGTCGGGACGGCACCGCGTAGTGGACGTTGTTGGTGGCGATCAGGCCCACGCCTCGACGCAGCGCCAGCGCGGCGAGGGCGTCGTTGCGGGCTCCGTCGAGGGGGTCGCCGTGGTCCCAGAGCTCCACGTGGACGTGGTCTCGCCCGAAGCCGGCCACCAGGCGGTCCAGGGCCCGGCCGGCCGCTGCCGGCCCCTCCTGCTCCAGGGCCACGGCCAGGGGGCCCTTGCGGCAGCCGGTGAGCACCGCCCATGAGCCGGGGGCGCGCCCGGCGAGCTCGACCAGTTCGGCCAGGGCGATCCGGGGCGCCCCCTTCTGGCCGGCCAGCTGGGCGGTGGAGGCGGCCCGGGCCAGGGACGCGTAACCCGCCGGGTCGCGGGCCAACAGCACGAGGTGCTGGCCCGGCGGGTCGGGCTCGCCCACCGGCGGCAGGACCGGGCCGTCGAGGGTGAGCTCGGTGCCGAACACGGTGGGCAGGCCGACGGCCCGGGCCGCCTCGGCGAAGCGGACCACGCCGTAGAAGCCGTCGTGGTCGGTGATGGCCAGTGCCTCCAGGCCCAGCCGGGCGGCCTCCTCGGCCAGCTCCTCGGGGTGCGAGGCGCCATCGAGGAAGCTGAAGTTCGAGTGGCAGTGCAGCTCGGCGTAGGGCTCGCCGTCGCGCCGCCAGGCCAGGTCGGCGGGCGGCTCGTAGGCCTCGCGCTTGCGGGACCACGCGGGACCGTCGCCCCCGTCGGCCCAGCTGGGGGGCTCGACCGGCGGCCCCGATGGTCGCCCCGCCGGCCACCCCGATGGTCGCCCCGCCGACCCGGCGCCCGGGCGTCGGTCGGCCAACCGTTGCTCGAGCGCCGACCACGGCACGGGGGGGTTGTCGAAGCCCACCCCCGCACCCTTGCATCGAACACCTGTTCGTTCAATTCGTCCGGTTCGGCCAGGTCAGCGACCCGTCTGCGCCCGACGGCGACCGACGGCGACCGACGGCCGTCCGCGATCGCCCTCGAGCCGCTCCGCGAGGAGGCTCCGGTCGATGAGGGCGTCGCTGGCGACCAGGCCACGGAGGCGGCCGACCCCCACCACGGGAAGGTGGTCGATGTCGGCGTCCCGGCCCGCTGGGGTCACGGTCGCGTGCGGCGGCGATCGGCCACCAGCCGGCGGGCCTCGGCCACGGCGACCACCCCCTCGGCGTCGGCGACCCGGTCGGCGAGCTTGCCGAGGCGGACCTCCCAGTCACCGAGCAC
>JBBRFU010000019.1:0-40121 GCA_038241315.1 Acidimicrobiales bacterium
CGGCGGCCATCCTGGATGCCGTGGCACCCAGCAGCAACGGGTCGGACGGTGGCGGCGAGCGAGGGCGCTCCGGCGGGGTCTCCCCCGCCGCGCCCGGCGTGGTCGAGACCCACACGGCGCTGATCTTCTTCGTGGGGGACCGGGCCTACAAGCTGAAGAAGGCGCTCGACCTGGGCTTCCTGGACCACCGCACCCGAGAGGCTCGCCTGGCCGCCTGCCAGCAGGAGGTGGCCCTGAACCGGCGCCTCTCCCCCGACGTCTACCTCGGGGTGCTCGACGTCCTCGACCCCGACGGGGAGCCGTGCGACCACCTGGTGGCCATGCGGCGCATGCCCGACGACCGTCGGCTCGCCCGCTGCCTGGAACGGGGCGACGACGTCGAGGACGCGCTGCGGGCCATCGCCCACCGCGTCGCCGCCCTCCACGCCGGGTCGCCCCGCGACCCCCACCACGACCGCCAGGCGGACGTGGCCGCGGTGCGCCGCCGCTGGGCCGACGGGTTCGACCAGCTCCGGCCCCTCGCCCCCCGCCTCCCCTGCGCCGACCGGCTGGCCCGCACCGAGGAGCTGGCCCACCGGTACCTCGACGGGCGGGGCCCGCTCCTCGCCCAGCGCATCGCCGACGGCCGGATCCGTGACGGCCACGGCGACCTCCAGGCGGAGGACACCTTCCTCCTCGATGACGGGCCCCGGATCCTCGATTGCATCGAGTTCGGGGCGGACTACCGCTGGGGCGACGTGCTGGCCGACGTGGCCTTCCTGGCCATGGACCTCGAGCGCCTCGGCCACCCCGACCTGGGCCGGCAGTTCCTCGCCCTCCACCGTGAGCTCACCGCCGACCGCTGGCCGGCCAGCCTGGCCCACCACTACGTCGCCTACCGGGCCCACGTCCGCGCCAAGGTGTCCATCCTCCGGCACCTCCAACACGACGAGCCGGTCGGCGCCGACGTCGACCGCCTGGTCGACCTGTCGTTGGACCACCTCGAGCGCGGACGGGTCCGGCTCGTGTTGGTGGGCGGCCTGCCCGGCACCGGCAAGTCCACCCTGGCCGCCGCCCTGGGGCGGCGCCTCGGCGCCGTCGTCCTCCGCTCCGACGAGGTCCGGCTGCGCATCGCCCCGAGGGGCGCCGACCGGGCGGACGACCGCTACCGGCCCGAAGCGGTGGCGGCGGTCTACGAGGAGATGGGGCGAGAGGCCCGGCACCTGCTCGGGCTCGGCGAGCACGTGGTGCTGGACGCCACGTGGGGCGACCCGGCCCAGCGGGAGGCGGTGAGGCGGGTGGCCGCCGAGACGACGAGCGACCTCGGCGAGCTCGAGTGCACGCTGTCGCGGGAAGAGGCGGCAGCCCGCATCCGCCGCCGCCTGGCCGCCGGCGAGGACCCGTCGGAGGCCACCCCGGCGGTGGCCGCCGCCCTGGCCGACCGGTTCGCCCCCTGGCCCCAGGCCCGAGCGGTCCCCACCGACTCGGCCCCGGAACTGGTGGCCGACCAGGCCGCGGCCCTGCTCGGCCTGTCGGGCGACCCCGCCTGGTGAGCTCGCTCCCGGTCAGTGGTCCCGGTGGAGGTCCTGCTGGCGGGCCGCGTAGACCGCGGCCTCGGTGCGTCGCTTCATCCCGAGCTTCATGAGGAGGTTGGACACGTAGTTCTTCACCGTCTTCTCGGCGAGGAAGAGGTGCTCGCCGATCTGGCGGTTGGTGAGCCCGTCGGCCAGCAGGGTGAGGATCTTGCGCTCCTGCGGGGTGAGCGACGACATGCGCTCGTCCTCCTCGGGGCCCCGCCGCAGCCGCTCGACGGCCCGGGCCGTCAGGGCCGGGTCGAGGAGCGAGGCGCCGGTGGCGGCCTTGCGGATGCTCTCCACCAGGTCGTTGCCCCGGATCTGCTTCAGGACGTAGCCGGCCGCACCGGCCACCACGCTGTCGAGCATGGCCTCGTCGTCGGCATAGGAGGTGAGCATGAGGCAGTGGATCTCGGGGTGCGACGACCGGATGTCCCGGCAGACCTCGACGCCCGAGCCGTCGCCCAGTTGCACGTCGAGCACCGCCACGTCGGGGCGGACGGCGGGGATGCGGGCCAGGGCCTCGGCCACCGACCCGGCCTCCCCCGCCACCACGATGTCGTCCTCGGCCTCGATCAGCTCCCGGACCCCGCGCCGCACGATCTCGTGGTCGTCGAGGAGGAAGACCCGGATCGCCGCAGGGACGGCCTCGTCAGCGACCGTTGCCGGGCCTGCAGCATCGTGGTCGGTCACCTGGCAACGCTCCTCACCTCGGGCGGTCGGTCGGCCTCGGCGGGCCGGGCACGTCCACGACGGTAGACGGCCGCCCGAGGGTGAGGGCTGTCAGGCCTCCGCGGGGGGCGGCGCCGGATCGGCCGCGGTGGGGCGCAGGCGGCGGCCGGTGATGGACCACGGCACGAGCCGGACCACCGTCGGTCGGCCGGCGATCCACGGCTCGGCCAGGTCTCCCACCCGCTCGAGCGTCGGTTGGTCCCGAGCCGTCACCAGCTCCAGGCGGCCCCGGACCACCACGCTCCACCCGCCGTGGTGCTCACGGTCGAAGCTGTCGATCTCGAAGCACGCCGCTCCGCCACGGGCCGCGTCGAGCTTGGAGCCGGCATCGGTCCGGAACACGATCGACGAGCCGTCGACGGCGTAGTTCACCGGCAGGACGAGCGGTGCGCCACCCTCGATCACCGCGACCCGCCCGACCACCTCGGCAGCGAGGAGCGTCAGGCACTCGCGCTCCTCGATCACCTCCACGCCCGTTCGTCCGTCGACCAGCATCGGGGTCTCCTCCACCTCGGGGTTCCTGCCTGCACGCTACGACCCGATGGCCCACCGGCGACAGGGACCAACGTCCCACCCTGCTCTCAGCCGGCAGAGGGGGCGGGCGTCCCGACGCCGCTGACCACCCGACGGCCGCTCACCAGGGCGGCGCCGATCCGGACGAAGGCATCGCCGCTGCCGACCCACGGCCGCAGGGGCAGCTCGAGGGCGGCGTCGAGGTCGGGACCGGGTCGGAGCACCTCGGCGGGCCCGGTGACCATCACGCTCCAGCCCGTGTGGCTCTCGGCATCGACGTCGTCGGCCTCCAGGCAGATGATGTTCCCGGCGCTGGCCGCCGTCAGCTTGGCGCCGGCCTCGGTGCGGAACACCGGGTCGCGACCCAGCAGGGCGAAGTGGACGGGGAACACCGCCGGGAGGGCGTCGACGCTCACGGCGACGCGACCGAGGCGAGCGGCCCCCAGCAACCGGAAGCACTCCTCGGCGTCGATGAGCTCGAGGCCCGTGTGCTCGATCGGCGCTGCATCGGCGGCCGGGGCGACATCGGCGGGCAAGGACATGTGGCAGTTCCTCCGGGGCGGACCGACGCTCGGTCGCCGAACCCTCTGATCCTCGCCGTCCTCGGACCGATCGCCTAGGGCCGTTGGTCCCAGCTCCGGCGGACCGGTGCGCCACCAGCGTCCCGTCCCCGCACGAACGGCGACAGCGAACGGCGAACGGCGAACGGCGAACGGACCGGCCTTCGCCTCGCGGCACCACCGGGGTTCCGTCGAGGACCTTCTCGCGGTAGGTGGCGACGGACCGGCCAACCGAGGAGCTCCACCCATGTCCACGACCGACGCGACCACCACCGAGGCGTCGGCTTCGGCCACCGATCGCCGCCTCGCGGGCCTCCGACCCTTCAACCTGGTGGCCGGCGCCGCCCACCTGATCCAGGCGGTGGCGATCCTGGTCCTGTCGAGCGACCTCGCCATCCCGGTGACGGCCACCTTCGCCTCCGGCCCGCCCGGCGAGCCGGTCACCGCCGATCGGCTCGAGGAGCTGTTCGCCTACCAGCTCGGCCCTGCGGTGGCCGCCTTCTCGCTGCTGTCGGCCCTGTTCCACGTCCTGGTGGCCTCGCCGTGGGGTTGGCCCCGCTACCAGCGAGAGCTCACGGCCGGCCGCAACCGCTTCCGGTGGGTGGAGTACTCGCTCTCGGCGTCGTTGATGATCGTGCTGATCGCCGGCATCACCGGCATCACCGACGTGGCCGCCCTGGTGGCCCTCTTCGGCGTGAACGCCGCCATGATCCTCTTCGGCTGGCTCATGGAGACCACCAACCGCCGCGACCGCCGCCTCGACTGGACGCCGTTCGTGTTCGGCTCGCTCGCCGGGGCGGTGCCCTGGGTGGCCATCGGCATCTACCTCGCGGGCTCCGGCAGCGCGGTGCCGAACTTCGTCTACGGGATCTTCCTGACGCTGTTCCTGGCGTTCAACTGCTTCGCCCTCGTGCAGCTCCTCCAGTACCGCGGCAACGGCCGCTGGGCCGACTACCTCCACGGCGAGCGGGCCTACATCGTCTTGAGCCTGGTGGCCAAGAGCCTCCTCGCCTGGCAGGTGTTCGCCAACGTGCTGGCCCCCTGACCGCCCGCGCCGTCCGCCGCCGACCAAGTAGAACGGTGCGGTCGGACCAAGCGAGGAGACCACCATGTCGGCCATCGAGGGCGACCACGCCGCCGGACACCGGATCGACGTCCGATGAGCATCCGCCGCATCGTCATCGGGGTCGACGGGTCCCGCAACAGCCAACTGGCCAGCGAGACCGCCGGCGAGCTGGCCCGCCTGGCGGGCGCCGAGGTGGTGGCCGTGCACGCCATGGGGCTGCTGGAGCAGCTCGGCGACGGGGACACCTCCACCGAGGAGCGCCGCGAGCAGGTGCGTCGGGAGCTGGAGACGACCTGGACCGACATCCTCCGCCGCGCCGAGGTCCCGGTGCGCTGCGAGCTGCGCGACGGTCACCCGGTGGAGGTGCTGGTGGGGCTCGCCCGCGAGATCGAGGCCGACCTCGTCGTCATCGGGCGGCGGGGCACCGGCACCGCGGCAGAGCGGCTCCTGGGCAGCAACAGCGCCCAGCTCGCGGGGCTGGCCCCCTGCCCCCTCCTCATCGTGCCCGACCGCCCCGACGACGTCTGATCGTCCCGTCCCCGCCACCCCGGCGGGGCGGGGACCGGCCCTGCTCAGCGCGGCCGGAGCCGGCGGCCGGTGACCTCTCGGGGCTGGATCCGCACCCAGCGGGCCCGGTCGCCGACGACCCAGAGGTCGAGGTCCAGCGACGCGGCGCGCCGCTCCTCCTCCACGTCGGTGATCTCGTGCGCGGCGCCCTTCACCAGGACGCTCCAGCCCGTGCGCTCCGTGGCCGAGATCTCGTCGACCTCGAGGCAGACGGCCGGGCTGCGGTCCAGGCCCCGCAACTTGGTGCCCGGACCGGTGCGGAACACGAGCGCCTCCCGATCCACCACGAAGTTCACCGGGTAGATCTCCGGCCCGCTGTCCACCAGCACGCCGAGGCGTCCCACCCGGGCCTGCGCGAGGAGCTCCCAGCACTCGCGCTCGGGCAGGTGGTCCATCCAGCTCCGGGCATCGATGACCGCCATGCGGACCTCCTCGGTGGTTCACCCCCATCGTGCACGCACCAGGGGCAGGGACGGAAGGGACCTTCGTCCCTGCCCCCGGGCGACGAGCGCTACGCCGGGGGCGGCACCTCCGGGTCGGGCAGCTGGGCCACGTCCTCGAGCACCTCGAGGGTGTGCTCGAGCGCCTCCAGGCCGAGCGTGCGTGACTCCACAAGACCCGCCGATGCCGCCGCCACCTCGGCGCGGGTGGCGGCCAGGCTGACCTCGGCCTGCTCGAAGGCGGCCTGGTCGTCGTGGCTCAGGTGCCGGGCCAACTCGTCGACCACGTCCTGGCGGATCGCCGGGAGGTCGGGGTCGGACCGGAGGTGTTCGTCGATGGCCATGTCCGGATCCCTTCCCCGTTCCCGCAGCGGGCAACCCTCGCCCGTGGTCAGGACCAGGTGTGGGCCACGTCGATGACGATGCGGGAGTGGTTCCCCGGTCCGGCGAGCCAGAAGACGCGGAACGGGAGCCGGGCCCGGACGCCGAGGCCGAAGTCGGTGTAGCCCTCGTACGAGCCGGCGTAGACGACCTGGCGGAAGGTGCGGAACCCGGCCACCCGGACCACCTCACTGGGGTTGGCGGGCCGGTAGGTCGGGCTGCCGGAGCTGTTGTAGGCCGGCGCGTGGAGCGCGATCTGCAGCCGGGCCCCGCCCCGCACGGGGATCACGTTGCCCGAGCCCGACTGGGTGACCTGGCTGACGTAGCGGACGTGCCACCCGGCCCGGGCCCCGGGGCCCAGCTCGACCACGAAGCGGTCGAAGCAGGGGTGCTGGCCGGCTCGGGCGGTGACCACCGGCGCGCTGGAGAAGCGGGAGTCGGACTTGCTCAGCGACCCCCACGTGACCGAGCAGGCCGCACCGGCGGGGTTGGCCGGGCCGGCGATGGTGGCGGCGACGACCACCACCAACACGGCGAGCGAGGCGCCGAGGCGTCGTGCGGTGATCCGGTGGCTGGTCATGGTGTCCCCTCTCGGCGGGGCCCGCCCCCGTCCTCCCCGCAGTATCCGCCTCCGATCGCCGCCGCACCAGGGGTTCCTCGGTCGTGGTCCCACCGCGGGAGACTGGGCCGGGCGCCCCCCGGCGCCCGGGATGGAGACCCCCGTGCGCGCCCCCTTCGAGGAGCTGGACCGCCAGCCGACCCCCCTGGGCGAGATCAGCCTGCGCCGACGGACCGAGCCCGTGCTGGGGATCGATGTGTTCGAGGCCAAGCTGGACGACGAGTTCCTCATGTCGAGCCTGTTCACGGTGGCCGAGGTGGCGCTGGCCCGGCTCGGCCTCGGGGCGCTCGCCGGGCCCGACTTCGACCACCTCGACGTGGTGGTGGGCGGCCTCGGGCTCGGCTACACGGCGCAGGCGGCGCTCGACGATCCCCGCATCCGATCCCTGCAGGTGGTGGAGGCCCTCGACCAGGTGATCGGGTGGCATCGGCGCCACCTGCTCCCGCTGGGCCCCGAGTTGGTGACCGACGGGCGCTGCCACCTCGTGGCGGGCGACTTCTTCGACCTGGTCGCCACCGGAGCCCCGTTCGGGCCCGATGCCCCGCCCCTCGCCCACGCGGTGCTCCTCGACGTGGACCACGCCCCGGACCGCCTCCTCCACCCGAGCCACGCCCCGTTCTACGAGGTCGAGGGCCTGCGTCGCCTGGCGGCGCGCCTGGTGCCGGGCGGGGTCTTCGCCCTGTGGTCCGACGATCCGCCCGACGCCCGCTTCGGCGCCGTGCTCGACGAGGTGTTCGCCGCCACGACCGCCCACGTGGTGCCCTTCGCCAACCCGGTGACCGGCCACGAGGCCACCAACACCGTCTACGTGGCAACCACCCGACCCGTGGCCGGGGTCGCCGACGGCGGTCGCGGTCAGACGTCGCGCCAGTAGATGACGGCCGGTTCGTCGTCGACCCCTCGGGGGACCCGCCCGATGGCGCGCCAGCCAAGCTCCTGGTAGAGCGCGCGAGCGGGGTTCGACTCGAACACGAGGTTGAACATGATCGCGTCGAAGCCGGCCACGGGTGCCCGACGGATCGAGTCGACGACCATCGCCCGCCCGACGCCCCGGCCCCGGACCTCCGAGGCGGTGAGGTACCCCGCGTTGGCGATGTGGGCAGCTCGGCCGGGGAAGTTCGGCTTCAGGTAGTACGCGCCCACCGTGGCGCCGTCGAGCGTGGCGACGACCACCACCGGCGGATCGATCCAGCTGGCGCGGAAGCGCTGCTCGTCGAGGGGAGCCGCCTCGGGGAAGCCCTCGCCCGCCTCGACCACCGCGTCGAACAGGTCGAACAGCCGGTCCCGGTCCTCGGCGGTGGCGTCACGCAGGCGGAGGTCCGGCATCCGTCGATCGTGCCAGGTCCGGCTCGCCCGGGCCGCCGCGCCCGCCATGGGTGCCGCGGTCGAGCGGTGCCTCCGAGGCTGACGCGGGCTGCTGGTGCCGGGGCCGGCTCAGCCGCCGGACGCGGCCGGGCCGCGGTCCTGGGCGGCGGGGTCGGCTGCGGCCGTCGTCGTGGTCGCCGGGACGGTGGGCGCCACCGGGGCCGACGTCGGCGGTGGTGGCGCGGTCGTCGGCGCCGGAGCGGAGGTGGTGGTGGTCGACGTCGAGGTCGTGGTCGTGGTCGGCGCCACGATGTCGACCGCGAACGCCGCCTCAGCGACCGGCTTCGCGCCGTCGCCACGGTCGCAGTGGATCGTGACGGTGGCCTTCGGCTCGGTGGCCGCCAGCGGCACCTCGAGGACGGCGGCGCGGGACGGCTCGGTGCTCCCGGTCTCCGGGGCGCTGGTGACGTCGCCGGGGTCGAGGGTGGCGAACCAGCCGGCGACGCACTGCTCGTAGCCCTCCCCGGTCACGTCGATGCGGGTGCCGGGCGGGCCCGAGGTCGGCGACAGCACCACGGTGGTGGCCGCCAGCTCGGGCAGCTCGAGCAGCTCCGGCGGCGGCGGCTCGAAGTCGGTCGGATCGGTGCCCTCGAGGACCTTGGCCATGTACCGCTGCCAGATCTCGGCGGGGAGGGTCCCGCCGTTGACCGCTTCGCCCCGGACGTCGGTCATCGTGCGCTGCGGGCCCTCCGGGTAGCCCATCCAGACCGCCGCGGTGAGGGTCGGGGTGTAACCGGCGAACCAGGCATCGCCGTTCGACTGGGTCGTCCCGGTCTTGCCGGCGGCCGGCCGCCCGATCCCGGCCCGGCTGCCGGTGCCGGCGTCGATGACCTGGCGCAGCGCGTGGGTGACGCCCCGGGCCGTCCCGGCGTCGATGGCCCGGGTGCGGGCCCGGTCGGCGGCGTAGATCTCCTGACCGTCGCGGTCCTCCACCTTGGCGATGACGTACGGCGCGATGCGCTCGCCGTCCCGGGCGAACGTCGAGTACACCGACGCCAGGTCGATCACCGACACCTCGCCCGTGCCGAGGACGAGCGCCGGATCGGGCTGGAGCTCGTCGGTGATGCCCAGGCCCCCGGCGAGCGCCACCACGGTCTCCGGGGTGACGTCGACCATCAGCTGGGCGTAGACGGTGTTGATCGACTTGGCGGTGGCGGTGGTGAGGTCGACGTTGCCGTGGTCGGCACCTCCCGAGTTCGACACGTCCCACGGTCCGTCGGGCGTCTCGATGGTCAGCTGGGGCGGGGCCGGATAGCGCGAGGCCAAGGTGAGGTCGCCGCCCTCCAGCGCGGCCGCCAGGGCGATCGGCTTGAAGGTCGAGCCCGGCTGCCGACCGGAGCCACCGCCGTCGGTCCCGCGGGCCAGGTCGACGTTGAGCTCCTCATAGCTGCGCCCGCCTACGTGGGCCCGGACGGCCCCTTCCGAGTCGACCGCGACCAGCGCGGCCTGCGGGTCGCCCGGCTGGCCGACCGCCTCCAGGACGGAGGCCTCCGCCGCGGCCTGGTGATCGATGTCGATCGTCGAGTGGATCGTCAGGCCCCCGCCGTAGACGACCTCGGCGCCGAACCGCTCCACCGCCTGGGAGCGGATCCACTCGACGACGTGGGCGCCGACGTCGGCGGACAGCGTGACCGACGGCTTGACGGGCTGGGCCCCGAGCTCGCTCGCCCTGGCCTCGCGGCCCTCGGCGGCGGTGAGGTCCCCCACCTCCACCAGCGCCGTGATCACCGAATCACGGCGCTGGGTGGCCAGCTCCGGGTCCCGAGCGGGGTCGGAGGACTCGGGGGCGCGGAGGAGCCCGATGAGGAGCGCGGCCTGGGGGACGGTGAGCTCCGCCGCGGTCGTGTCGAAGTACACGTCGGCCGCGGCCTGGATGCCGTAGGTGCCCCGACCGAAGTACACGATGTTCAGGTAGCGCTCGAGGATGTCGTCCTTGTCGGACCGGCGGTCGAGCTTGACGGCGAGGAGCGCCTCCTCGGCCTTGCGGCGGTAGGTCCGCTCCGACGACAGGTAGCTGTTCTTCACCAGCTGCTGGGTGATCGTCGAGCCGCCCTGGGTGGAGCCACCGGCCACGTTGTTCGTGAAGGCCCGGAGCAGCCCACGGGGGTCGATGCCCTGGTGGTCCCGGAACCCGCGGTCCTCGGCTGCGATCAGTGCGTCGACCACGACCGGGTTCACGTCCTCGAGGTCGACGTGGACGCGGAGCCCGTCCTTCTGGAGGGCGGCGAGCGGCCGACCCTTTGCGTCGACGATGACCGACGACTCGAGCTCCGGCGGGTCGTCGGGGAGCTCGACGGAGGCGTACAGGAGGACGATGGCGACGAACCCGAGGAAGCCGGCCGCCAGGCCGGCGCCGACGGGCCACCGCGCCCACCGCCAGAACCTCGTGGCCCGGAACCGGGCGATGCGGCCCTTCGCCGCGGAGCCGGCGCGCGACCCCGCGGCCTTCCCCGCGGTCCCGGCCTTCCCGGCGGTCCCGGTGCTCCCCGTCGCGGCCGTCTTCGCCGGGTCACCAGCCATGGGGGCCGTCCTCGTCCATCCGGCGAGCGGCGTCGGTGGGGCCGGACGGCTCGCTCCGGCTCGGGTGCCGGTCGCGTGGTGGCTGGTGGTCGATGCCGGAGGGGGGCCGGGGGGACGAAGGCATCCCCCACGATCGGCACGCACCGCCCCGGACCTGAGCATCGACGGGCACCAGAGGATCCCGGCCGACGCGGTTCGGCCCCGTTTCCGCCCCTGGCGATGCCCCTCACCCCCGCCGACCGCCCCGTCGAGCCCCGCCGCCGGCTCGGATCGCTCGGGAGCGAGCGGGGGGACGGGGTGGTTGCTACGGTGTTCCACGGAACAATGGAACAGTGAGCGGGAGCGGCATGGCCGATCGGGTCTTCGAGGAGATCGCACGCACCGGGAAGGCGCTCACGAGCGGCTCCCGGCTGAAGCTGCTGCAGCTGCTGACCCAGGGCGAGCGCAGCGTGCAGGACCTGGCCGCCGCAGCGAGCCTGAACCTCACCACCGCGTCGGCGCACCTGCAGGCGCTGCGCAGCGCGGGCCTGGTGACGTCGCGCCGGGAGGGCACCCGCGTCGTCTACCGGACGACGGGCGACGACGTCGCCCTGCTCCTCACCGTCCTGTCCCGGGTGGCGGAGGCGCACCGGCCCGAGGTCCGCGCCGAGTACGCCGCCTCCCTGCCGGCCGACGACCTCACCCTGCTCTCTCGCGCCGAGCTCCTCGCCGCGTCCGAGGCCGGGCGGGTCGTCGTCCTCGACGTGCGCCCGACCGACGAGTACGACGCCGGGCACCTGCCCGGCGCCATCTCCATCCCGCTGCCCGAGCTGGCCGACCGGCTCGCCGAGATCCCCGCCGACACCGAGGTGGTGGCCTACTGCCGGGGGCGCAACTGCGTGCTGTCCCACGACGCCGTGCGGCTCCTGCGGGCCGAGGGCTACCGCGCCGACCTCGCCGAGGAGGGCATCGCCGAGTGGATCGCCGACGGCGTCCGCATGAGCGGCCGGACGGCGCTCCGGTGACCACCTACGAGGGCGAACCGGTCGAGCAGGCCCAGACGCTCCGCACCCTCGTCATCGCCCAGATCTTCTCCGGCGCCGGGCTGGC
This sequence comes from Acidimicrobiales bacterium, assembly GCA_038241315.1. GTDB lineage: Bacteria > Actinomycetota > Acidimicrobiia > Acidimicrobiales > Iamiaceae > Aquihabitans. The sequence continues at coordinate 11,406 of JBBRFU010000019.1, forward strand.
GGCCGGGGTGACGGTCGGGGCCCTGCTCGCCGAGGACATGCTCGGCACCACCAGCCTCGCCGGCATCCCCGCCGCCCTGTTCACCATCGGGTCCGCCGCCGCCGCCGTGACCGTCGGTCGGATCTCGAACCGGCTCGGACGCCGCATCGGCCTCACCCTCGGCTACGCCGTCGGTGCCCTCGGCAGCGTCGCCGTGGTCGCCGCCGCGGCGCTCGACTCGGTGCCCTTCCTGCTCGTCGCCCTGCTCGTCTACGGCGCCGGCACCGCCACCAACCTGCAGGCCCGCTACGCCGGCGCCGACCTCGCGTCCCCCGGCCGACGGGGCCGAGCGGTCTCCACGGTGCTGGTGGCCACGACGCTCGGCGCCGTCGTCGGCCCCAACCTGGTGACGGTGATGGGCGGGGTCGCCGAGTCCCTCGACATCCCCCGGCTCGCCGGGCCGTTCCTGCTCGCGGCCGCGGCCTACGGCACGGCCGGTGCGGTGCTGTTCGTGCGCCTCCGGCCCGACCCCCTGCTGCTGGCCCGGGAGCTCGCCGCCCGGCGGCCGACCACCGCCGTCGCCGGCGCCGGCGAGATCAGCCGCCGCATCGGCGGCGGGGTGCGACGAGCGGTGGCCGCCGGCGCCGCGATCATGGTGATCACCCAGATCGTGATGGTCGCCATCATGACCATGACGCCGGTCCACATGAAGCACCACGGCCACGACGTCGGCGCGACGGGCATCGTCATCGCCGCCCACATCGCGGGGATGTACCTCCCGTCGCCGTTGTCCGGCCGCCTCGTCGACCGGTTCGGGGCACCGGTCCTCGCCTACGCCTCGGGCGCCACGCTCCTGCTCGCCGGGGCCCTCGCCGCTAGCATGCCGGTCGACTCGGTGGTCGGTCTGGCCGTGGCGCTCGCCGTGCTCGGCCTGGGCTGGAACCTCGGGCTCGTGGCCGGCACCGCGATCACCACCGAGGCGGTGCCGCTCGCCGTCCGAGCCCGCACCCAGGGCTCGGTCGACCTCTGCATCGCCATCGCCGGCGCCGGCGGTGGCCTCGGGTCCGGGCTCGTGGTGTCGTCGACCTCCTACACCACCCTCGCCGCCATCGGCGCCGTGGTCGCGCTCGCCATCGTCCCCATCGTCGCGTTCGCCGTCCGGGTGCCCGGCGTCGACCAACCCCACCCACCGCACGGCGAGCCCGTGCCCGACCGGACCGCCGACATCAGGAGCCGAACCCGATGAGCACCCCCACCGGCCACCCGGCCGGCGCCCGCCGCGCCGACGCCCGCCGCGAGCCCCGACGCCGCCGATCCGGCGGCGGCTCACGGCGCGTCGAGTCGTGAGCGACCCCGGCCACTGGGACGATCGCTACCGGACCGTCGGCGCCACCGAGGTGTCCTGGTACGAGCCCGAGCCGACGGTGTCGCTCGAGCTCCTCGACGCGCTCGCCATCGGGCCCGAGCGGTCCCTCGTCGACGTGGGCGGCGGCGCCTCGACGCTCGTCGACCACCTCCTCGCCCGAGGCCACCAGGACCTCGCCATCCTCGACCTCTCCGCCGTGGCGCTCGACGAGGCCCGACGGCGGCTGGACGACCCGGCGGGCGTGACCTGGATCCACCACGACCTCCTGACCTGGGAGCCGACCCGCACGTGGCAGGTCTGGCACGACCGCGCCGTCCTGCACTTCCTGACGACCGACGAGCAGCGGCGCGCCTACGCCCGCACCCTCGCCGCCGCCCTCGCGCCCGGTGGCGCCTTCGTCCTCGGGGCCTTCGCCCCCGACGGCCCCACCCACTGCTCCGGCCTCGAGGTCCGACGGCAGGGCTTCGACGACCTCGCCGAGCTCGTCGGGGAGGACGCCCACATCGTCGAGCGCCGCCACCACCTCCACCACACCCCGAGCGGCGCGGACCAGTCGTTCAACTGGATCGCCGGCCACCTGGCCCCCGCCAGCTGAGCGGGGACGGCCCCACCGCCACCGCCCGGTGCCCCAGCGACGGAGGGGTTCGGCGGCTCAGGGGCCGAGGGTGGCGACGGCCTCGAGCAGTGCGCCGCGAGAGATGCCGAAGCGGCGATGGCCGACGCCCAGGCCCAGCCGGTCGATGAGCTGCGAGGCCGAGCACCCGCCCGTGTCGACGATCGTGAAGCCCGAGGGCCGGCCCTGTCCGTCGACGAAGGCTCCGGAGGCGTCGGCGCCGAAGCGGTTCTCGTGGGTCGGCCGCACGTCGTTCGAGAGGTCGGTGCCGGGGCAGGCGTCGTCGCCGTCGGCCACGCCGTCGTCGTCGGCGTCCGGCGGCGGGTGGGGCGCGCCCGCGCAGGTCATCTCCAGCACCTGGGCCTGGAGGTCGGTCCCGTTCGTGTACACGAAGAGGTAGTCCTCGCCGCCGGCCGCCTCGTAGGTGGCCGCCAGGGCCCCGCCGGACGCGGTCGCGCTGAGGACCTCGCGATCGCCGAACGTGCCGATCTCCAGGGTGAGCACGTTGCCGTCCGAGGCGTCCGAGGCCGAGACGGTGACGACCTCGCCGGGCTGCAGCGCGGAGCCCAGGGCGATGCTGAAGCTGGTGGTGGTTGGGGGCAGGGCGAACGCATCGAAGAAGGCGCAGGCCTCGGATCGCTGGTGCTCGGCAGCCGCTGGCGAGGCGTGCAGCCCCCCCGTCCCCAGCACGGCCACGAGCGCAGCAGCGACCGCTGCTCGTCGTCGGAACGGTGATCGGCGCATGGCCACCCTCCTAGGTCGGTCGGTCCCCTGGCGGTCGCACCCGTCCGCGCCGCCACCGACGCCGGACCCTACTCCCGAGCCGGAGCTCGACGCGTGGGTGCCTCGAGCGCCGGTCGGCGCGCTCGATCACTCCCGGTCGCCGGTCGACCGGGGGAGCCAGATCGCCCGTACGCGAGAGCCCGGACGCGACGCCCTGGTGGCTCCGGCGCGGTCGCACCGTGCCGTGCGACCGCGAGTGGTCCACGGACGTGATCGGCGGCCCCAGCCGACCCTCCACGCCGGATCGGTCACCTCGTCTCGCTGGCACCGCCCGCCGGGAGCGCCTCATCCTCGCGCGCCGTCGCAGATCGGCGGCCGAGCCTCGGCAGCGACCAGGGCTCGCGGCCCCGCGCCTGACCGGACGGGTCAGGCGCCGGAGGGCGCGGTGCCGACCGTTCGCGGGCCGCTCGGGTCTTCTATCAGCGGCTGGCCGGCCAGGATCCCGGTCGTGGCGGGAAGCGGAGCTCCCACCTGCAGCCCGTGGTCGGTGATGGTGTACTCCCGGATGGCCTTGGTGTGGTCCGAGCCGCGCAGCTTCAGGATGGAGATCCCGCGGCGCAGCTCGCCGTACATCTCCGTGTAGCGCAGCAGGATGATCATGTCGAGCAGCGTCGAGGCCTCGACGCCGCTCGCGGAGGGCCCGCCCAGCAGCGAGGGCGTCGTCGTCGTCATCAGCGAGGTGATCCCTCTCGCCCTGAGGGCCGACGTGATGCCGAGCAGGAACTCATGGAAGACCGGCTCGGAGGACGCCCGCTGGACGCCGGAGACGCTGTCGATCACGACCCGGGTGGGCTGGAACTCGTCGACGGCTCGCAGGATCGCGATGAGGTGGGCGGCAGCCGGTGCCGACTCCGGGTACTGGCAGAGCAGGCGGATCCGATGGTCGGCCTGCAGGGCGTCGAGGTCGTGGCCCCAACCTCGGGCGTTGCGGGCCAGCTGCTGACTGCTCTCCTCGAAGTTGACCATGAGGCAGCGGCCGTCGTCGTCGTCGCCGGCCGCGGCCGCGAACTCCAAGGCCAGCAAGGACTTCCCGGTGCCCGTCGGACCGGACACCAAGATGACCGAGTCCTTCATGGCACCGCCGTTGCACATGGCGTCGAGGTCGGGGTTGCCGAGGCTGATCCGGATGTCCGAGCACGGATGCGTCAGCTCCAGCTCCGCGAGGGAGGCGACGACGACCCCTTCACCCTGCTGGATCGCGTAGGGGAACTCGCCCGTGAGGTGCGCCGTGCCTCGGAGCTTGAGCGCCTCCAAGGTCCTGCGCCGGACCCCGCCCTCGAGGGTGTTCCGCAGGATGAGGACGTTGTCGGCCACGAACTCCTCGACGTCGACGTGTGGGGCGGCGGCGGCTTGGTCTCGCTCCGCGGTCACGACGGCGGTCACGCCCAGCTGCTCGAGGCTCAGCACGAGTCGATGGACCTCGGCTCGGACGCGGGGCTGGTTCCCGACCCGGGTCAACAGGCTGGTGATCGAGTCCACCACCACGCGCGTGGCCCCGACCCGGTTCACGGCGTTGGCGATCCGCGTGATCAGCGAGGTGAAGTCCACCTCCGCGCTGATCACGATCTCCCGATCGTCGCTGGGTGACAGGTCGAGGAAGGCCCACATGCCCTCGGCCTCCCAGCGGGCGATGTCCCAGCCGAGGCTCGCCATGAAGCGGCGGGTCTTCGCCGGCCGCTCGTCGAGCGTGACGAACACGCCCGCCTCCGCGAAGTCGCGGATGCCGGCGGCCAGGAACTGCGTCGCCAGGACGGTCTTGCCGGTGCCTGCGGCCCCCGTCAGCAAGGTGACCTCGCCCTCCGGCAGACCGCCGCCGCAGATGTTGTCCATCCCACGGATGCCGCTCCGCAGCATCGGCAGGGCACCCGGGACGGGCGTGGGGGGACCTGCCGATGTCGGGTCAGACATCGGAGGTCGCGGACGAGCCGAGGGCCGCGGCGAGCAGTCTGGCGTCGGACAGGTCGCCGATGACCCTCAGGACGGGTGGGGGCTGGGTCCGGACGAGCGTGGGTGTCATCAGGATGTGCGCGGCGTCGGCCTCGTCGAGGGCCTCGAGGACGTCGACGGACGTGATGGCGTACGCGCCGGCGGGCAGGTGCTCCGCGCAGAAGCGGTCCAGGTTCTCCCTGGCGGCCGCAGAAGCCTCGCTGGTTCCCGACACGTACAACGTGAAAACACCTCCGCGGTGTCGGCGAGCTCGATCATCGGCACGACGTTGGTGCTCCTCGGTCACCGCACACCCTGCCCTTCCAGCGGTCAGCGGTTCGTGTACCGGTGGCGCAGCCGGGCCCCGTGGCGGCTCGGCGAGCTGGTCCTCGTCTGCGACGGCTCGGGGGCGGCGCTTGTGGAGGTACATCTGCTCGTCGGCTGCAGCCAGGAGGCGCTCGGCCGTCATGCCCGGACCGTTGGCGATGGCGAAGCCGGTGCTCAGACCAACCGTGCAGGCCTCGCCGTCCACGAGGAACGGCTCGCGGAACGCGGCCTCGAGGCGAGCCGTGAGCTCGGTGGCGGCAGCGCGGTCGATGCCTTCGCAGAGCAGCACGAACTCGTCCCCGCCGAAACGCGCGACCGAGTCTGCGGGACGCAGCACCGACCGGAGACGACGGCCCGCCTCCACGAGGACCAGGTCGCCGGCCGCGTGGCCCCAGCGGTCGTTGACGGCCTTGAAGTCGTCGAGGTCGACCCAGAGCACGGCCACCGAGCCGGGCTGGCGACCGAGCCGGTCGAGCGCCAGGTGCAGGCGGTCCTCGAGCAGGAACCGGTTGGGAAGGCCGGTCAGGTGGTCCCGGGTGGCGCGCTCGGCGAGCTCGGCCTCCGCGTGGTGGCGCACGGTGATGTCCCGGAGCAGGGCGAGCAGGCAGGGCCGCCCCTCCCACTCGGTGTCGACGACCCGCAGCTCGGCGAACACCACGTGCCCGTCGGGCCGGACCAGCTCCACGTCGGACACCTCGCCGGCCAGCACGGCGAAGCCGACCTCGGTGCCGAGCAGGTCGGCCTGCGAGCGCGCCAGCATCTCGGCGGCGGCGGCGTTGGCGAAGCGGACCACGCCCTGATCGTCGAGGACGAGCACGCCGTCGCTGCTGCGCTGCACGATGCCGACGAAGGCTGCCTCGCTGGCCGCCAGCCGGTTCCGGAGGGCGAGCACCTCGTCGCGCAGGTCGATGATGCTGCCCTCAGCAGCGGTCACCGTCGGGCGCACGGTCGGCCTGCGAGCGTAGGCGTGGGCCATGTGGCTGCTCCAGGGCTCGAGTGGATCAGACGTCGAGCATGACACGGCTGGGTCGTGCGTGCAGGACGCAGCCAGGCTCTCGTGAGCGGCCGGCGAGCGGACCGGGCCCGCTGCCGTCCGGTCTGGCGGTGCTGGGTCAGGCTGGCTGGGCGAGGGAGTTGATGCACCGGGACAGGACGGCTCGGCCGTCGGGGTCCTCGCCGCTGCGGAGCTCGCGCCGGGCTTGGGTGAGCACGGCGTTCCAGATCAGATCTGCGGTGGCCGTCTGCTCGGCCCCGGCGAGGCCGGCCTCGGCCAGGGTGGCGTGGAACGGCGCCATGAGCTGGTCGTGGCTGGCGGCGAGCTCGTGGCGGGCCGCGGCATCGAGGTCGCCGGCGGCTTCGCCGAGCGCAGCGATGAGGCGGTGTTCGGGTTGGTGGGCGTAGTCGATCTGCGCGGTCGCCCACCGGTCGATGCGAGCGGCTGGTGGTTCGTCACCGGCGAGGAGGTCGATCGAGCGTTGGATCTGGGTGGGCATCTCCTCGGCGTACCAGCGCAGCAGGATCGACGCCTTGGTCGGGAAGTAGCGGTAGAGGGAGTTCCGGGCCAGGCCGACCTCCTGGGCGATGTCGCCGAGGGTCACGGCCCTGTAGCCCCGTTCGATGAACAGGGCGATGGCAGCGTCGAACACGGCACGTTCTTGTTGGGCGACGTGTTCGGCGACGCTACCGGCGGTGATTCGTGGCATCGAGGTCAGCTTCGCATGGCTCAGACCGCAGCAGGCTCGGCGGCTCGGACGGTGCCGCCGGCGAGGACGAGGTGGCTGGTGCCGGTGGGGAGCTGGGCCGGGTTGTGGGTGACGACGAGGGTGGCGACGCCTCGTCGGGCGGCTTCGGCGACGAGCATCGCCATGATGTCTCGGCCTCGGGCATCGTCGAGCGCGGCGGTCGGTTCATCGGCGAGGAGCAGCGCCGGCTGGTTCATCAGGGCTCGGGCGATGCCGACCCGCTGGCGTTCTCCGCCAGAGAGCTGCGCTGGACGGGTGTCGCTCCGGTGCTCGAGCCCGACGCTGGCGAGGAGCTCGGCGGCTCGCTTGCGTGCTGGGCTGTCGAGGTGGCCGTTGATGTGAGCGACGAACTCGATCTGTTCGATGGCGGTGAGCGCCGGGAACAGGCTGGCGGACTGGAACACGAAGCCGATGTGCTCGCCGCGGTGTCGGGTGAGCTGCTTGCGGGACAGGCCGGACGTGTCGGTGCCGGCGACGGTGACGGTTCCCGAGTCGGCCCGACGGAGGAGGCCGGCGACGGCGAGGAGCGTGGACTTGCCGGAGCCCGATGCGCCCGTGAGGGCGACGACCTCGCCGGCGGCGACGGTGAGGTCGAGGTCGTCGAGGATGGTGAGGGTGTCCGGGCCGTCGGGAACGGTCACGGTGATGTGGTCGAGGGTGAGGGTCATGGCTGGTCCGTTCTCAGTGGTCGGCGCCGAGAGCGATGATCGGGTCGACGGTGGTGACCTTGCGGATGGCGACCAGGCTGCCGGCGAGTCCGAGCACGATCAGGATCAGCGCCGAGGTGGCGACGGGAACGGCCTGCAGGCTGAACGGGACACCGTCGCCGATGAGCTGGCCGACCGCGACGGCGATGCCGGCGCCGGCTGCGGTGGCGGCGACCAGGACGATGGCGAGTTGGCCGAGCGAGTCGCGCAACACGTAGGCGTTCGACGCGCCGAGCGCCTTCATCAGCCCGATCTGGCGAGTCCGTTGCACGGTCCACACGGTGAAGAAGGCGCCGACGATGAGCGCCGAGATGGCCAGCAGGAACCCTCGGATGAGGCTCATGGTGGCGGTCTCCGCGGCATAGCCGGGTGAGCCGGCGTAGGCGTGGGCCTTGGTCTCGGTTGCGGTGCCCGCAGCCCGGTCGGCGGCTGCGTGGGTGCCGGGGTCGCCGCCACGGATCGCCACGGCGGAGAACCGGCCGGCGGCGTTGTCGCCGTAGACGAGGTCCTGCCACACCTCGAGCGAGGTGAACGCGATGTCGACGTGGCCGTAGGACCCGGTGTAGGTGAAGCCCAGGACCGGGAGCTCCTCGTCCGGACCGACGACGGTCAACAGGTCACCGACCTGCACGCCTTCCTTCTCGAACTCCTCGCTGAGCACGATGCCGGGCTTGCCGGCAAGGGCGCGGTGGGCTTCGGCGTTCGGGGCCAGGAAGCTGTCCGGCGGCGTCCCGAACATCGCCAGGTCCAAGGTCTCACCGTCGGCGGTCTTGGCGTTGAAGAACGACACCCCCAGCGGGGCGACCTCGACACCGTCGGCCTGCTCCCACGGCTGCAGGTCCTCGGGACGCAGGGTCGATCGGCTGAAGCTCGACTCGGCCCCGGGCTGCAACGCAAGGTGGGTGAGCGGCAGCCCCCGAAGTCCGGAGATGCCATCGTCGACGAGCCCGGTCGCCAAACCGGACAGCAGCGTGGTCAGCAGGCCGACCAGCCCGATCACCACCCCGACCAGCGCGAAGCGTGCCCGTCCCACTCGTAGGTCTCGCCACGCCAGGAACACGATCGCCTCCGCTCACCGCCGGCGGTGTTGCCGACGCGCTGTCGCTATCGTAGCGACAGTGCGTCGACATGATCGAATCGCCGTCATCCACCAGGTTGCGTCCGGCGCGGGACGACGTGACGGGATGCTGCGCCCGGGCAGGACCGGGCAGTGATCAGTGGGACCGGCGGGTCCGGCGTGACACGCCGGTGAGCACCGCTCCACCGACGAGGACGAGCATCCCGGTGACGCCGACCGGCATCGAGGACGTGCCGGTCCTCGGCAGGTCCCTGCGGGTGGGTCGGTCGTCGCGGGGACGCTCCGAGGGCTCCTGCGAAGCGGTGGGACCGGTGGTGTCGGGGGCGGTGGTGTCGGGCCCGGTGTCGGTGGGGCTGTCGGGGCCGTCCGGATCCTCCGGGGTCGTGGGCACCTGCGGGGCAGCGAGCACGGTGACGGCGGGCGCCGCATCGGCATCGTTGGCATCGGCGCGGTCGACGCTCGAGCTGTGCACCGATGCCGTGTTCACCACCACGTCGCCGGCCGAAGCGGTCACCTCCGTGACCAACGAGAGCGTCGACGTGGCCCCGTCGTCGAGCGGGTCGGCGAGGACACAGGTGACGGTCTGGGCCTCGGCGTCGCACGCCCAACCATCGCCGGTCACACCGGTGTAGAGGAGACCGGAAGGGAGCACGTCGGTCACCGTGACCGCAACCGCCTCGGACGGGCCGTCGTTGGTGACCGCAAGGTTCCACGACGCGGTGGCACCGACCACGAGCCCGTCACCGGCCAACGTCTTGAGGATCGACAGGTCCGAGGACCCGAGCACGTCGACGGTCACGTCACCGGTGGCCGCGGCCTCCTCCGAAGCAGGCCCATCGACGACCAACGTCGACGCTGCTGTACCTTCGGACCCGGCGTGCGCAGTGACCTGCACCTCGATCGGCGACGCAGCCCCGACGGGAAGCTCGACGGGGAGCACGCACGTCAGCGTCTGCGTCTCGAGCGTGCAGTCCCAGTTCTCCGCCGTTCCGGCGGCAGCTCCGACGACGGTGAACCCGTCGATGGTGATGCCTTCGTCGACGGTCAGCACCAAGGTCGAACCGGCCGGAGCGGTCGTCGGGCCGTTGTTGGTCACCTCGACGGTCCAGGTGGCGGGCTCGTCGACGACCAGCGGGCCGTCAGCGGTGACGTGCACCGACAGGTCGGCGTCAGCGGCCCCGGTCGTCACCGTGACCGACCCGGTCGCGGTCCGGTCGAACCGGTCAGTGACGGTGTAGGTGAACGTGTCCTCGCCGGCCCACGCGACATCGGGGGTGTACGTGAAGGACCGGTCTTCGGCGAAGTCGACGCGACCGGCGCCGGCATCGTCGTTGTAGACCAACGTGACGTCGGTGCCGGTGGCAGCGACTGCTCCGCTGGCCGCGGTCGCGTACGGCGTCGTCAGGTCGGCATCGGCTGCGGTCGGTGCCGCAGGCAGCGACGTCACGAACGTGATGTCGGCCTCGGCCATCCGACCGAACCGGTCGACGACGGTGTAGGTGACCTGGTCGTCACCGGCCCAGTGGGCATCGGGGGTGTAGGTGAGCGTGGCGTCGTCGCCGGTCGTCACACCATGGGCACCGTCGCCGACGGCGATGACCCGGAGCTCGGTTCCGGTGTCGTTGGCGAGCAGCTCGGCCAGGGACACGGTCCGCGACTCGCCGTAGGCCGCGACGAACGGCCCGTCGTCGGCCGGGGTCGGGGCGGCGGGCAGGGCGATCGTCACGGTCGACGTGGCGCTCGAGGTCCGACCGAAGCCGTCGGAGATCGTGTAGGAGAACGTGACGGGACCGGCGGCGCCGTTCTCGGGCTCGTAGGTGAACGTGCCGTCGGGGGCGACGTCGAGGGCTCCGGTCTCCGCGTGCGAGGCGCTGACCGTGAGACCGGTGCCGGTGTCGTTGGCGAGCAGACCGGCGGCGGGGTCCGAGACCACGACCTCCGTCTGGTACTCGGTGCGGTACGGGCCGTCGTTGGTGGCGACCGGAGCGGTCGGAAGCGCAGTCGTCACGATGAACGACGCCGAGACCTGCCGGGCGAACCGGTCCTCGACCGTGTAGGTCACGGTGTCGTCGCCACCCCAGCCTGGGTCGGCGGTGTAGGTGACGGTGTCATCGGTGAAGGTCACGGTGCCGTGGGCTGCTCCGGTGACGTCGACGACCGTGAGCTGCGACCCGGTGTCGTTGGCGAGCAGGTCGTCGATGGTGACCGTGCCCTCGTAGGTGACGTTGTAGGGGCCGTCGTCGGCGGCGGTCGGCGCGGTGGGCGCAGCGACGGTGACGCGCACCGTCGCAGAGGTGCCGCGACCGAAGCCGTCCTCGACGAAGTAGACGAACTGGTCGTCACCGGTGAAGCCCGCGTACGGGGTGTAGCTGACGGTGTCCGCGGTGAAGGTCACGGTCCCGTTGGTGCCGTTCGTGTGGTTGATGATGCGGAGACCGGTACCGGTGTCGTTGGCGAGGACGTCGTCGACGGTGATCGGGCTCTCGAAGGCGACGGCGTACGGGCCGTCATCGCTGGCCGTCGGCGCGGCGGGCGCAGCGACGGCGATCGTCACCGAACCGAGCGAGGAACGAGACCACTGGTCAGCGATCGCGTAGACGACCGAATCGGTGCCGGTGAAGCCCAGGTTCGGGGTGTAGGAGAGCTGGCCGTCGACGCCGATGGCAACGGTCCCGTACGAGGCCCCGTAGTTTCCGGTGACCCGGAGGCCGGTCCCGATGTCGTTGGCCAGCACCCCGGGCGCGGCGACGACCAGCGGCTCGTTGTACGCGGTGGTGTAGTCGTCCCTGACGGCGCGGGCACCCGCAGGCAGCTGCGTGATGATCTGCACCTGGGCGGTCGAGGTGGCGCCCGAGCTGTCGGTGATCGTGTACGAGAACGAATCGAAGCCGGCGTAGCCGGCCGTCGGGGTGTAGGCGAACGACCCGTCGGGGGCGACGACGACCGGGCCGACGGCACGCGTCGGCTGGGTGTTGGACGTGACCGTGATCCCGGTGCCGGTGTCGTTGGCCAGCACCCCGGGCGCTGGACGGTTGAACGTCTCGTTGTACGCGATGTAGTGCTGGTCTGCGGTAGCCAGGGTTGCGGGCGCCGCGCCCGCGGGTGTCGGTGAGATCGCGGCGAGGCCGGTCGCCAGGGCCGCAACGATGACGAAGCAGAGCCGGAACCCAGTCCGGGCAGGGGAAGCACATCGCATCAGAGGTCACTCTCGTTCTCACGGCAACACGGCTGTCGTGGTGCCAGGGAACCCACGGTGCGCATCGCTGCGGCGTCGGCACTCGCCCGACGCCGGGGCGTTCAGCCTCGAGGTCGGCGACGTCGCTGGCGACCCCGTCGCCGTGAGCGTAGGTGACCGGACCGCCACGCTACGTGTTTTGATGACCACCGAACGCGTCAATGAGTCTCGTGACTTCTGGCAGGAGGTGACCGCGGTCGCCCACAGCTCCTTCCGGTACCACCGTCCCGATCCATCCAGGGTCCTCGCCGGCAGCCAGCTCAGCCCGGGTTCCGGGCCAGGCCGCTGCGGACGGCCTATCGGGTGTCCAACTGACCGATCGTGGACATCTCCTGACCGGAGATGGACCTGTCGTGACCGTGTCCGTCGGACACCCGATGGCCGTCTACATCAGCTGCAGCCGCTGGTGCTGCCGCAGCTGGGGCAGGCGTGGCAGGAGCCGGCCCGCTGCATCTGGACGCCGCACTGCATGCAGTACGGGGCGTCGGAGTGCTGCACCGACGGGATCACCTGCGGCGGGGTCTGGCGGGTGGCCGGCTCGTCGAGGTCGGTGACACCGGCCCGGTCGAGCAGGCTCGGCTGGGCGTCGGCCGCCGTCTGGGCCTCGTCCTCGAGGACCTGGGCCAGCTCCGAGGCCGACGGGATCGACTTCGGGTCGGCCGCCATGTCGCCCATCCGGTTCTCGACCACGGTCTCCTCGACGCCGGGCAGCGTGGGCTGCGTGCGCTCGGACACCGAGAGGATGCCGAGCTCCTGGCGCTCCTCGAAGGTGAGGTAGTCGAGCGCCAGGCGGCGGAAGATGTAGTCGAGCAGCGACGAGGCGATGCGCAGCTCCGGGTCGTCGGTCATGCCGGCGGGCTCGAAGCGGGTGTTGGTGAACGCCTCGACGTAGGTCCGCAGCGGCACGCCGTACTGGAGGCCGTAGCTGAGGGTGATCGACAGGGCGTCCATGATCCCGGCCAGGGTGGAGCCCTGCTTGGCGACCTTGAGGAACACCTCGCCGGGCCGGCCGTCGGCGTACTCGCCCACGGTCACGAAGCCCTTGCAGTCGGCCACCCGGAACTCGAAGGTCTTCGAGGTGCGGTTGCGCTCGAGCTTCTGGCGGATCGGCACCTTCTTCTCGACGACCCGCTCCACGATGCGCTCGACGATCTTCTCGACCTCGACCACCCGGGGCTCGGCGGCGAGCACCGAGGCGACCGCCTCGGCCACGTTGGTGCCGGGGCCGTTGACGTCGGCGTCGCCCTTCTTGGCCATGGCGAGCGGCTGGGCCACCTTGCAGTTGTCGCGGTAGATGGCGACGGCCTTCACGCCGAGCTGCCAGGCCTCGATGTGGAGCTGCTCCACGTCTTCCACCGACACGTCGGTGGGCATGTTGACGGTCTTGGAGATGGCGCCGGAGATGAACGGCTGCACCGCCGCCATCATCCGCACGTGGCCCATGTAGTGGATCGGGTTGTCACCCATGGAGCAGGCGAAGACCGAGATGTGGTCGGCGGCGAGGTGCGGGGCGCCGAGGATGCTCTTCTCGACGTCGATGTAGTCGACGATGTCGGCGACCTGGTCCTCGGTGTAGCCGAGGCGGTGCAGCGCACGCGGGATCGTCTGGTTGACGATGGTCATGTTGCCGCCACCGACCAGCTTCTTCATCTTGACCAGGCCGAGGTCGGGCTCGATGCCGGTGGTGTCGCAGTCCATCATCAGGCCGATGGTGCCGGTGGGCGCCAGGACCGAGGCCTGCGAGTTGCGCACGCCGAACTGCTCGCCGAGCTCGCACGCGTCGTCCCACGACTGCTGGGCGGCGGAGAGCAGCTCGGCCGGGACCAGCTCCTCGTCGATGTCGGCCGCGGCCTCGCGGTGCATGTTGAGGACGCGGAGCATGTGCTCGCTGTTCTCGGCGTAGCCGGCGAAGGGGCCCATGCGGGCCGCGGTGCGGGCCGAGGTGGCGTAGGCGTGGCCGGTCATGAGCGCGGTGATGGCCGCAGCCCAGGCCCGACCGTCGTCGGAGTCGTAGGCGTGGCCCATGGCCATCAGCAGGGCGCCGATGTTGGCGTAGCCGATGCCCAGCTGGCGGAACTTGCGGGAGGTGTCACCGATCGGGCCCGTGGGGTAGTCGGCCCGGCCCACCAGGATCTCCTGGGCGGTGAAGATGACCTGCACGGCGGCCTTGAAGCCGGTCACGTCGAAGGTGTCGTGCTCGTCGACGAACTTCAACAGGTTGAGGCTGGCCAGGTTGCAGGCCGAGTCGTCGAGGTGCATGTACTCCGAGCACGGGTTCGAGCCGTTGATGCGCCCGGTGTTGTGGGCGGTGTGCCACGTGTTGATCGTGGTGTCGAACTGCATGCCGGGATCCGCGCACTCCCAGGTGGCCTGGGAGATCTGGCGCATGAGGTCTCGGGCTCGGATGGTCTTCTTGATCTCGCCGTCCTTGACGCCACGCAGGTGCCAGTCGGCGTCGTCGAGCACGGCCTGCATGAACTCGTCGGTCACCCGGACCGAGTTGTTGGCGTTCTGGTACTGGATGGAGTGGCTGTCGCGGCCGTCGAGGTCCATGTCGAACCCGGCGTCGCGCAGGGCGCGGGCCTTGTTCTCCTCCCGGCTCTTGCACCAGATGAACTCCTCGATGTCGGGGTGGTCGACGTCGAGGATGACCATCTTGGCGGCGCGGCGGGTCTTGCCGCCCGACTTGATGGTGCCGGCCGAGGCGTCGGCACCCCGCATGAACGAGACCGGGCCGGAGGCGGTGCCGCCGCCCTTGAGGTACTCGACCGAGGAGCGGATGCGGGAGAGGTTCACGCCGGCGCCCGAGCCGCCCTTGAAGATCGTGCCCTCCTCCCGGTACCAGTTGAGGATGGAATCCATGGAGTCGTCGACCGAGAGGATGAAGCAGGCCGAGGCCTGCTGCGGCACGCCCTCGACGCCGATGTTGAACCACACCGGCGAGTTGAACGCCGCCTTCTGGTTCACCAGCAGGTGCTTGAGCTCGGCCCGGAAGGTCTCGGCCTCCCGGTCGTCGACGAAGTAGCCGCCCTCGACGCCCCACGTGGTGATGGTGTCGGCCACGCGGTCGATGACCTGCTTCAGCGAGGTCTCGCGCTCGGGGGTGCCGAGGGTGCCGCGGAAGTACTTCTGGGTGACGATGTTGGTGGCGTTGAGCGACCAGGTGGTGGGGAACTCCACCCCCAGCTGCTCGAAGGCCACCGAGCCGTCGCGGAAGTTGGTGATGCGGGCGTCTCGCCGCTCCCAGGTGACCTCGTCGTACGGGTGGACACCTTCGGTGGTGAACTGACGCCGGATGTCGATGCCGGTCTGCTCGGGGGCCATGGCCATGGGTTGTGCTCCTCGGAGGGCGTGGGGTGGGGCGGATGGTTGGGAGGGAGTGGACGAGGGCGGTGGAGCGACCCTCGCGTTGGCCTGACGGGGCGGGCGTGCACCCACGACCTCCGGACCACTACCCGTAGTGTTCGAGACGTCCCCTGCTGCCTCAGCACCACAAGATGTAGAGGTAAACTACAGCACGGTAACTACAGCCGTGTCAACGGCAAACGGTGAGGACCTCGGGTCCGTCGCGCCGATCACCCCGATGGGTGCACGACGCGCCCGGACCTCCTCCTCTGGACCGCGAGCGCCGGACGCGGTGACCAGGTCGAAGGGAGATGGCGCCTCGAAGGACGCGCCATGTGGTCTCCCCCACGTTCCTGCTCCGAACCCTGTCGACGGGGGTCGACCGGTGCGGAGCTCCCACACCACTTGTTCCGGCCACCGGTCCGACGCTCGTTGGTACCGGGAACAACCTACGGGCGAAGGTCTGTGGAGGGGAAGGGGAACAACCCTGTGTATTTCGCGGGGATTTCCCCAGCGTTCATCCACATGCCAGTGGACGACGCCCCGGATGGCCGCGGACCGTGACCAAAGGGCCCTCGCGGTCCCGCTGCGTGCGGCGGTCGACCGTCTCGTGACGCTTCGGTCCCCGCGGGTACGATCCACGCACCATGGACGCGAACCACCCCGTTGCTCCCCCCAGCGGCCACCCCGACCCGGGCCCTCTCCTCGATGACCCCCGCCTCACCGCGATGGGCCTGCTCGTGGAGACCAGCGCCGGCATCACCGAGGTCTTCCAGCGCGAGCTGGAGGCGCTCGGCATCTCCGGTTCGGCCTTCGAGGTCCTGATCCGCCTGGCCCGCTCCCCCGAGCGTCGCCTGCGCATGACCGAGCTGGCCGCCCAGTCCACCCTCACCAACAGTGGTCTCACCCGCCTGGTGGATCGCCTCGAGCACGCCGGGCTCGTGGGCCGCGAGCCGTGCGAGACCGATCGGCGGGGCTTCTTCGCCACGCTGACCCCCGAGGGGCTGGCCAAGGTGGCCAGCGTCCTGCCCACGCACCTGGTGGTGGTGGAGTCGATCCTCACCGGCGTCCTCGATCCCGACGAGCTGGCCGTGTTCCTCGGCGCCCTCCGCAAGGTCCGGGCCGTGGTGAAGCCCACGAGCGACCCGGCGTTCGCCGCCGCGGTCGCCGACCACGCCTGATCGCCCCGCCGGCGGTCCCCCCGCTCGGGCGCGAGCTCGGGCTCGGGCCCGGCCCGGGCCCGGTCAGGCGCCGGCGGTCACCTCGGTGGCCGCGCCACGGGCATCGACCTCCGACCGGGGCCCGTCCGCCGCTGGGGTGACGGTCACCGGGATGCCGTTGAAGACGGCGTTGCCCGAGAGGTCGTCGAGCAGCTGCTCGTCGGTCAACAGGTTGCTGTTCACCCCGGCGTGGCGACCGGCCACCTCGAGGCGGGCCCCGTCGGCGTCGTGGCCCCACCCGTGGGGCAGGCTCACCACCCCGGTCCGCACCGCGTCGGTCACCTCCACGGGCACCTCGATCGTGCCCACCCGACCCGTCACCGTGGCCCGGCCGCCCTGCTCCAGGCCCCACCGCGACGCGTCGTCGGGGTGGACGTGCAGGGTGCAGCGCGGACGCCCCTTCACGAGCACCTCCACGTTGTGCATCCACGAGTTGTTCGAGCGCAGGTCCCGCCGCCCCACCAGGACCGCCTCGGGCGTGGGCCGGTCGAGCGTGGCGGCCAGCCGCGGCACGTCGGCGAGCAGCGGGGCGGCGTCGAGCTCCACCCGGCCGCTCGGCGTGCGGAGCACCTCCGGGAGTCGCGGCTGCAGGGGTCCGAGGTCCACCCCGTGCGGGTGGGCCACCAAGACGTCGAGGCTCAGCGGGGCCACGCCCGGTGCCACCTCCTCGGTGCGGGCGCCGAAGCCGTCGCCGTAGGGGCCGGTGCGCACCAGCAGGTCCACCAGGCGCGCCGGGCCCGTGCGGGGCGCCAGGGCGGCCAGCAGCTCGGCCGGATCACGCCCGTGCACCGGGCCGTGCTCGTCGGCGACGACACCGGCCAGGAGCGAGCCCACCACCAGGTCGTCGACCAGGGCGGGGTCGGCCGCCGCGCCCAGGCCCTGGGCGATCAGCGCGAGCCGGGCCAGGATCTCCCACTCGTCGAGCTGGCCGTCGTCGAGGGGCAGCACGGCGGGCGACCAGTTGGCCACGTTGTGGAGGGCCAGCTGGCCGAAGGCCAGGTCGTAGTGGTCCTTCTGGAGCGAGCTGGGGGGCGGCAGGACCACGTGGGCGTGGCGCGTGGTCTCGTTGAGGTAGAGGTCGACCGCCACGTAGCAATCGAGCGTGGCGAGGGCGGCGTCGAGGCGCCCGGCGTTCGGCGTCGAGAGCACCGGGTTGCCCGCCACCGTGATCAGGGCCCGGATGCGACCCTCCCCCGGCGTGTCGATCTCCTCGGCGAGGCACGCCACGGGCAGCTCGCCCAGGCTCTCCCCCAGGCCCCGCACCCGGCTCTTGTGGCGGCCGATGCGCAGGCCGCGCCCCACCCCGGGCTTGCCCCGGGTGTTGGGCGAGCCCGCCGCCGCCTTCGGGAACATGGCGCCGCCCGGCCGGTCGAGGTTGCCGGTGCAGACGTTGACCACGTCGACCAGCCAGCTCGCGAGGGTGCCGAACTCGGCGGTGGTGGTGCCGATCCGCCCGTACACGGCGGCGGTGGGCGCCTCGGCGAGCTCCCGGGCCAGGAGGCGGATCTCCGAGGCGTCGATCCCCACCCGGGGGGCCACCGCGTCGGCGGTGAACGGCGCGAGGGCGGCGAGCACCTCCGGGAGGCCCTGCACCCACGGCGCCGCCGGGCCGAGGTCGATCAGGTCCTCGGCGGCGAGGGTGGTGACCACGGCGGCGAGCAGCAGGGCGTCGGTGCCGGGACGGATCGCCAGGTGCCGGTCGGCCTCCTCCGCCGTGCGGCTCCGGCGCGGGTCGACCACCACCAGGCGGCCGCCGCGGGCCCGGATGGCCTCGATGCGGCCCGGCCAGTCGGGGGCGGTGGCGAGGCTGCCGTTCGACGCGTAGGGGTTGGCCCCCAGCACGAGGAGGTAGTCGGTGCGATCGAGGTCGGGGACCGCCACGGTGAGGCCGCCACCGAACAACCAGCCCGACGCCAGCTCCTTCGGTCGCTGGTCCACGGTGCTGGCCGAGAACACGTTCCGGCTGCCCAACGACTTCAGCAGGGGCTTGAGGTAGAGGAGGCCGGCCAGGTTGTGGGCGTTGGGGTTGCCGGCGTACGCGGCCACCGCGTCCCGGCCGTGCTCGGCCAGCACCGGCGTGAGCAACCGCTCCACCTCGGCGAAGGCCTCGTCCCAGGTGGCCGGCACCAGCTCGCCGTCGCGGCGCACCAACGGCTGGCGGAGCCGGTCCGGGTCATCGTGGAGCTGGCGCAGGGTGGAGCCCTTCGGGCAGATGAACCCCCGGCTGAACACGTCGTCGCGGTCGCCGCGGATGCGCGTCACCGCGCCATCGGTGACGGTCAGCTCGAGGCCGCAGGTGGCCTCGCAGAGCGGACAGGTGCGGAAGGCGGTCGTGGTGGTCCCCGGCATGGGCCCATGGTGCCAGGACCACCGCTACCGTGCTCGACGTGCGCCAACTGCTGCCGGAGCCGGCCGACGTCGACGTCGCCGCCGCCCACGCCGCAGCCACCCGGCCGGCGCCGCCCGATCGCCCCTGGGTCATGATCAACATGGTGGCCAGCGCCGACGGGGCCACCGCCGTCGACGGGGTCTCGGCCGGCCTCGCCAGCCCGGCCGACAAGGTGGTCTTCTCGGCGCTGCGCGCCGTGGCCGACGTCATCTTGGTGGCGGCGGGCACCACCCGAGCCGAGGGCTACGGACCACCGAGGACCCCCGCCGACCGACGAGCCGAGCGCGCCGCCCGGGGCCAGGCGCCCTTCCCGCGCGTCGCGCTGGTGTCCCGGTCGCTCGACCTCGATCCCGGCGGCAGCCTCTTCACCGAGGCGCCCGAACCACCGCTCGTCTACACCGGGGACGGGGCCCCGCCCGCCCGGCGCCGCGCCCTCGAACCGGTGGCCGAGGTCGTGGTGGTGGGCCCCGGCCACGACGTGGACCTCGTCGCCCTGCTCGCCGACCTCCACGGCCGGGGCGCGCGTCTCGTGCTGGCGGAGGGCGGTCCGCAGCTCAACGGGCAGCTGCTGGCGGCCGACGTCGTCGACGAGCTCGACGTGTCGATCTCCCCGCTGCTCGTGGGTGGGTCGAGCGCCCGTCTGGCCCACGGCCCGGACCGCACGCCCACCCCGATGGCGCTGGCCCACCTCTGGGAGGCCGACGGCATGTTGTTCGGCCGCTACGTGCGCCGCTGACGCGCCGAGGCTGAGCCGCGATCGGCTCGGCGGCGATCGGCCCGGTGGCGCCGGGGCTCAGTGGCGCTTGGGCTCGGTGGCCTTGGTGAGCGCCGAGTGGGTCAGCTCGGTGAGCTCGCGCTCGAAGTCGGCCAGGTCGTCGAACTCCTTGTAGACGCTGGCGAACCGCACCGCAGCCACCACGTCGAGCTCCCGGAGGCGCTCGAGCACCACGCGACCGACCTCGTCGGTGGGCACCTCGGCGCCCTCGAGGCGGAGGGTCTCCTCCACCGCGGTGGCCACCTCGTCGAGTTGGGTGTCGTCGACCGGTCGACCCTTGGTGGCGGCCACCAGCCCGGCCACCACCTTGGCCCGGTCGTAGGGCTCGCGATCGCCCGAGCGCTTGATCACCTGCAGCGGCACCTCCTCGAGGCGCTCGAAGGTGGTGAAGCGGCGCTGGCAGCCCAGGCAGGACCGCCGGCGACGGATCGCGGTGCCGTCCTCGGACTGGCGCGAGTCGACCACCTTGTCGTCGAAGCTCCCACAGACCGGACAGCGCACGCTGCGACGCTACTGCGCCGCGCCGCGGACCGAGCCAGCGAGATCAGCGGGGCAGGACCACCCGGTCGCCCGCCACGACCGTGGTGGACCCGTTGGCGGCGACGAGCGCGTCGACCAGCCCGCGGACGTCGCCCGTGGGCTGCAGGCGCCGAGCGATGGACCAGAGCGTGTCGCCCGGGCGGACCACGACCGCCTCGGCGGCGGCGGGCGCCGCGGCCCCCGTGGACGCGCCCGAGGCGGCGGCCGCCGCGGGCGGGGCGGGGGCGAGGCCGGCGAAGGCGCCTCGGCCCAGGGCGAGCACGCCGCCGACCACCAGGACGAGGAGGAGGCCGACGGCGAGGAGGGCGGTCACGGGCGGGCCGGAGGCGGCGCCACGGGAACCGGACCGAGGCGCCGGCACCACGTGGAGGTGGGGCCGACGCTGGACGGTGGCGGGCGGGAAGCGGTGGGGCGAGAGGACGGCAGCCATGGTTCGGATTCTCCCCGGGGGGTGTGACAACGTGGCACGGACGAACGCCCGTTCCACGAACGCCTGTTCGGACTTCGGCAGGATACCCCCGAACACCCGTTCCACGTCAAGCCCGAGCGAACAGATGTTTGCCCGAACAGGTGCGCGATGCTACGTTGCCATCGACCACCTGTTCGCCCCGCCCCGGGCGACCTGAGCCGGGAGGCCCCATGGCCGAGCAGACCCTCACCGCCCGCCAACGCCAGATCCTCGAGTGCATCGACACGGCCATGCGCGACCGCGGCTACCCGCCGTCGGTCCGGGAGATCGGCGAGAGCGTGGGCCTCGGCTCCCCCTCCACCGTCCACTCGCACCTCTCCACGCTCCAGCGCCTGGGCTTCCTGCGTCGAGACCCCACCAAGCCGCGCGCCATCGAGGTCCGGTGGGACTCCGCGTCGGGGGCGGCGGTGGAGCGGCGCCCCGTGCGCCACGTCCCCCTCCTCGGCGAGGTGGCGGCCGGCACCGACGTGCTGGCCCAGGAGAACGTGGAGGAGGTCATGCCGGTGCCGGCCGACCTCACCGGCGAGGGCGAGCTCTTCATGCTGCGGGTCCGGGGCGACTCGATGATCGATGCCGGCATCCTCGACGGAGACTTCGTGGTGGCCCGGTCCCAGACCGAGGCGGCCCCCGGCGAGATCGTCATCGCCGGCATCCCCGGCGAGGAGGCCACGGTCAAGACCTTCCAGCGGGACGGCGACCAGGTGGTGCTGGTGCCCTCCAACCCCCGGCTGGAGCCCCTGGTGTTCGCGGCCGACGAGGTCCAGATCTTCGGACGGGTCGTCACCGTCATGCGTCGGCTCTGACCGCCACGCACCCGGTCCACCGCTCCCGCCCGGCGGCGGGCGAGGGTGCCAGGCGCGCGCGAGGCTGACCGCACCATGTCCCGGTCCCGCCGGCGCCACCGGCGCCCCGGAGCGTCGCTGGCGGTCACCGCCGCCCTGGTCCTGCTCGCCGTCGCGGCCGTCCCGGCGGGTGCTGCCCCGGTCGCCCCGTCCGGGGCGGCCGGTGCGCCGGACGGGCCCCGCCCGGCCCGGACGGTCGATGACCCGGCGGTGGTGTCCGGCCTGGCGTGGCAGCTCGCCGCCATCGGGGCGCCCGTCGCCTGGCGGTCGAGCCTCGGCGAGGGCGTCACGGTGGCGGTCGTCGATTCGGCCATCGACGTCGACCACCCCGACCTGGCCGGTCAGGTCGTGGCCTCGGTCTCGTGCCTGGGCGCCCAGGGCCGGGCCTCGGGGTGCGTCGCGTCCACCGATCCGCCGAGCGAGGCCGACGGGCACGGCACCCACGTGGCCGGCCTGCTGGCGGCGCGGGCCGACGACGGGCGCGGCGTCGCCGGGGTGGCGCCCCGGGCCCAGCTCCTGGCGGTGCGCACGCTCGAGCCCGACTGCACCACCGCGGCGTGCCTGCCGGTCGGCGACACCGCCGACGTCGCCGCCGGGGTGCGGTGGGCGGTCGCCAACGGCGCCGACGTGGTGAACCTGTCCCTCACCGCCGGCCAACGGCTGGGGCCCGACCTGTCCGCCGCCATCGACGACGCGTGGGACGCCGGCGCGGTGCCGGTGCTGGCGGCCGGGAACCGCGCCGGCCGGGCCCGGTCGCTGGATTCGCCGAAGGCGGTGGTGGTCACGGCCACCGTCCGGTCCGGCTCGCTCGCCTCCTACGCCCCCGACGTGACCGGCGTGGCGCTCGGGGTGGCCGCGCCCGGAGGGGCCGAAGGGGATTCGGGTGCCACCTGCCGGGTGGGGGCGTCCCCGTCGGGCCTCGTCTCCACCTATGCCCGCCGGTCCGGCGACCGCTCCGGCTACGCCTGCCTGGCCGGCACCTCCATGGCCGTGCCGCAGGTGAGCGGCGCCCTGGCCCTCCTCCTGTCGATGGGGTGGAACCGCGACCAGGCCGTCGATCGGCTCCTGGGCACGGCCCGTCCCGGGCCCGGGCTCGGCGCCGGGCGGATCGACCTGGCAGCGGCGACCGCCGGTCCCCTCCCCGCCGGGGTGCAGGCGGAGGTCCAGGCGTTCGCCACCGAGGCGCCGCTGCTCGAGGTCCGCAGCGCGTCCACCGGCCCCTTCGCCACCGCGCCCGTGGCCGAGCGCCCCGTCCCCACCTGGCTCCTCGTGGTCCTCGGCGGGCTGACCGCCGGGCTGCTGGCCGACGTGGCCCTGCGCCTCGGCGCCCGCCGGGCCCGCCGGGCGGCGGGAGCCGCAGGCCCCGACCCGAGCCCCGACCCGGGCCCCGACCCCGGGGTGGACAGCGGGCCGGAGCCGGGCGACGGCCGCTAGGGCTCGGCCCGCGACCTCGGCGTCGCCACCGGGTGCGGGGTCGATCCTGGCGGGTGGGGAACGGCCCGGGACCCGGTGGGCACGAGGTCGGCCGCCGCTACCGTGACGCCCTCGTCCGCCCCCACAGGAGCCCCCGTGTCCGAGTCCCCCACCGCCCGCGACGTCGCCCACTTCTGGTTCGACCCCCTGTGCCCCTGGGCCTGGATGTCGTCTCGCTGGATCCTCGAGGTGGCCGAGGTGCGCGACATCTCCCCCACCTTCCACGTCATGAGCCTGGCGGCGCTCAACGAGGGCCGGGACCTGCCCGAGGAGTACCAGGAGCTGATGAAGACGGCATGGGGCCCGGTGCGCGTCTGCATCGCCGCCGAGGAGGCCCACGGCAACGAGGTCCTGCTGCCCCTCTACACGGCGCTGGGGACCCGGGCCCACCCGGAGGGCCGAGCGCTCGACCACGCCGCGATCGCCGAGGCGCTGGCCGAGGTGGGGCTCCCGGCCGAGCTGCTCGACGCCGCCGACGATCCGGCGTGGGACGACAAGGTCAAGGCGTCGCACCACGACGGCATGGACCGGGTCGGCATGGACGTCGGCACGCCGGTGATCTCGGTCAACGGCACCTCGTTCTTCGGGCCGGTGGTGACGCCGGCCCCCAAGGGCGAGGTCGCCGGCAAGCTCTGGGACGGCGTGGTCCTCGTGGCCGCCACACCGGGCTTCTACGAGCTCAAGCGCACCCGCGACGAGGGCCCGATCTTCGACTGACGACCTGCGGGCCCGGCCGTCGCCCGGCAGCCGCTACGCGAGCGGCGCCAGGCGGACGAGCAGCGCGGTGGCGGCCGGCGCCACGGCGACCTCCTCGTCGAGCCCGTGGCGCACCGTGAGGGTGGCCTGCCATCGACCGGCCCAGATCGTGAGGTGCTCGTAGACGGCGACCGCGCCGGCCCCGCTCGGGTCGGTGTGGTCCTCGATGCGCAGCCAGTCGATCGCGTCGGGCACCTGGTGGCCGCCACCGGCCCCGGACGACTCGGCCCACCGCGCCTCGATCCAGCCGGGCGATCGCTCCCGCTCCACCCAGCGGGCCCGCCAGGTGGCGTCGAGCGCGGCCTCCCCGTGGGCCAGCCACGCGGCGCGGTGGGCGCCCTCGTCGGCGTCGGCGAACGCCTCGAGCCGCAGCACCGCGAGGGGGCCTGCTCTGCCGCGCCGCCAGGCCCGTCCCTCGTCGAGGGCGGTGCGCTGCCGGTTCCCCCGAGCGGCGCGGACGGCGAGGGAGGCGGGATCGTCGCCCAGCGGTTCGAGGCGCTCGGCGTTGTTCACCATGGGCACGGCGCGCCACCAGCGACCGAGGTCGCCCGGCCCGAGGAGGGGTCGCTCCGCCACCTCCTGGTCCGACGGGTCCCACCACGCCACCTCGCCGGGTGGCCCGGTCCGGCGACCCGGCAGCACGCCGCTCGGGGCGCGGCGCCGGCGGCGGCCCGCGATCACGGTCCGGTGCGCAGCAGCTCGGCCAGGACGGTGAAGCAGCGGTCGATGGGCGCCCGCTCCACCCGCTCGTCGGCCGTGTGGGCGATCAGGGCGTCTCCCGGGCCGAAGTTGGTGGCGGGGATGCCGTGCTCGGCGAAGCGGGCCACGTCGGTCCACCCGAGCTTGGCGGTGACGGGCAGGTCGTGGCGGGCGATGAGCGCCGCCAGCACCGGGTGGTGCAGCGACGGGGCGGCGGCGGGGGCCAGGTCGACCACCTCGACCTCGTCGCCGTCCTCGAGGGCGGGCGCCAGCACCGCCCGCACTGCGGCCTCGGCCTCGGCCGGGGTGCGGTCGGGGGCGAACCGGTGGACGAGGGTGACGGTGGCGAGGTCGGGCACGACGTTGCCGGCCACGCCCCCCTCGACGGCCACCGCCTGGAAGGACTCGCGGTACCGGCAGCCGTCGATCTCCGGCTCGCGGGTGGGGTGGGCCTCGACCGCGGCGAGCAGCCGGCCCAGCTTGTGGATGGCGTTGTGGCCCATCCAGGGCCGGGCGACGTGGGACCGGACGCCCCGGAGGGTGACGCGGAGCCGCATGGTTCCCTGGCACCCCGCTTCGATGGCGGCGTCGGTGGGCTCGCCCAGCAGCGCGACGTCGGCGACGAGCAGATCGGGCCGGTCGCGGAACAGGTGGGCGAGGCCGTTGTGCACGGCGGCCACCTCCTCGGCGGCGTAGAAGACGTAGGTCACGTCGAGGGCCGGCTCGCCCACCGTGCGGGCGAGCTCGAGCATCACCGCCAGGCCGGCCTTCATGTCGGTGGCGCCGAGCCCCCAGAGGGTGTCGCCCTCGAGGCGCGGGACGGCGTTCCCGTTCGCCGGCACGGTGTCGGTGTGGCCGGCCAGGAGGAGGCGGGTGGGCCGCCCCAGGTCGGTCCGGGCCACCAGGTTGTCGCCCACGCGCTCGGTGGTCAGCCAGGGGACCGCCCGGAGCTCCTGCTCGAGGTGGTCGACCAGCGCGGCCTCCTGGTGGCTCTCGGAGGGCACGGCGACCAGGTCTCGGGTCAGCGCGAGGAGGTCGGTCACGAGATCGGGCTCTCGGGCGGGTCCGACGGCGGCGTCGACGCCGGGCCCGACGGGGGCGTCCAGTTCGGTGGGGTCCACGGTGCCGGCGTCCACGAGGGCGGGCTGGACGACGGGCCCGATGGCGGGCTCGAGGGCGCGCTCGGCGGCGCGCTGGAGGGCGGGGGGCTGGAGGACGGCGGGTTGGCGGACGGGCTCGTTGGCGCCGGGGCAGCCGGCGGCAGCGGGCGGGAGTCGGGCGGGGGCGGTGGGGGTGACCCGGGCGACCAGGTCGGCAGGCCGGACGGGCCCGGCGGCGGTGGGGCCGCGGGCGACCAACCGGCCGGGCCCGGCGGCGCGCCCCAGTTGCCCGGGGGCGGGCCCATCGGACCGACGGCCGCCCGACGGCGCCGCCCGCGTCGCACCCCCGTGACGATGAGGACGATCGCCCCGAGCAGGGCCAGCGCCCCACCACCGAGCACGCCGACGAGGATCGGGATGACCGATCGGGTGGGACCCTCCTCGCCGAAGGCCAGGTCGCCGAGGTCGGTGCCGCCCGACCCGTCGGTGATGGTGACCCGCACCTCGTGGGGGCCGGGAGCCACCACGTCGATCTTGCCCAGCTTGCGGCCCTCGCGTCCGCTGAGCTCGTAGGTCTCCTCGGTGCTCTCGCTCCGGACCACGACGGTGCCGCCATCGGGCCCGATGATGGTGAACGGCGGCGGGAAGCGGCGGTCCTCGGCGGCACCCTCGGCCTCGAAGAAGACGCGCTGCGTGCCGGTGTCGTCGAAGGTCACCGTGCCGCCTCGGGCGAGCGACACCCGTTGGTAGCCGTCGACCGTGTCGCTGAAGCCGCGGACCCCGACCACGACCCCGACGGCCGCCACCGCGAAGGCCGCGACCAGCAACAGGCCCCCGATCCAGAAGCCCGCCTTGCCGGCACCCGTCCCGCTCGTGCCCTGACCCGATGCCATGCAGGGAGTCTGGCCGCTCAGCGCACCGACGCGCGCTGCAGGCGGTCGGCAACCAGGCGGAGGCGGTCGAGCGGCTGGACGGCGGCCACCCGGACGTGGGCCGAACCGGCCTCGCCGTAGAACTCCCCCGGGCTCACCAGGGCGCCGCCGTCGTCGGCGAGACGCCGGGCCAGCGACCACGCGTCGCCGTCGGGGGCTGCCACCCAGAGGTAGAACGCCCCGCCCGGCAGGTGGGCGTCGAGGCCGATCTCCGCCAGGGCGCCGATCAGCACCTCGAGCCGCTCGCGGTACCGGTCGCGCTGGTCGGCCACGTGACCGTCGTCGGCCCAGGCCAGCGCACCGGCGGCCTGCACCGGCCCGGGCGGCATGAACCCGGCGTGCTTGCGGACCTCGGACAGGTAGTGGACCAGGTCGGCGTCACCGGCGTAGAAGCCGATCCGGGCCCCGGCGAAGTTGGAGCGCTTCGACAGGGAGTGGACGGCGAGCACCCCCTCGGCCCCGTGCTGGAGGATGGTCCGGGCCGGGCCGTCCCAGGTGAACTCGGCGTAGCACTCGTCGGACAGCACCGGGACGCCGTTGGCGCGACCCCAGGCCGCCGCCGCGCCGAGATCGTCCAGCCCGCCGGCCGGGTTGCCCGGGGTGTTGACCCACAGGCACAGGGCCCGGGACGCGTCGGTCGGATCGACGGCGTCGAGCCGGAGCCGCCAGCGCTCGTCGACGGGCACCGGCACGGCACGGCAGCCGGCCAGGGTGGCCCCCATGGCGTAGGTCGGGTAGCTGACGGCCGGGTACAGGACGGTGTCGCGGTCGGGGGTGCGCAGGCGCAACCACTGCGGCATGCCGGCCACCAGCTCCTTGGACCCGACGCACGCCGCCACCTGGTCCCGTGGGAGGTCCACGCCGAAGCGCCGGGCCAGCCAGCCGGTGGCTGCGTCGCGATAGGCCGGCGTGCCGATCGAGGGCGGGTACGTCTGGGCCGCGGCCGGGTCGGCCATGGCGGCGGCGAGGAACGTCGGGGGTGGGTCGCACGGGGTGCCGATCGACAGGTCGACGAGACCGCCGTCGACGGCTGCGGCTGCCGCATGGAGCGGGGCCAGGCGGTCGTAGGGGTACGGCGGGGGGACGAACCCGGCGGTGGCCACGATCAGTTGGCGTGCAGGTCGGCGTTGAGCGAGCCCCAGTCGACCGTCTGCGAGAGGACCTCCATCGCGCCCGTGGTGGAGTTCTGGCGGAACAGCAGGTCCGACCGGCCGGAGAGCTCGGCCGCCTTGATCACCTGGCCATCAGGGGTGGTCACCCGCGTGCCGCCGAGGATGTAGCAGCCCGCCTGGACCGTGCAGCGGTCGCCCAGCGAGATCCCCAGGCCGGCGTTGGCGCCGAGCAGGCAGCCCTCGCCGATGGAGATGACCGTCTTGCCGCCACCCGAGAGCGTGCCCTGGATGGACGAGCCACCGCCGATGTCCGAGCCCTCGCCCACCACGACGCCGGCCGAGATGCGGCCCTCGACCATCGAGGTGCCGAGCGTGCCGGCGTTGAAGTTGCAGAAGCCCTCGTGCATGACCGTCGTGCCCTCGGCGAGGTGGGCACCCAGCCGGACGCGGTCGGCGTCGGCGATGCGCACGCCGGTGGGCACGACGTAGTCGACCATGCGGGGGAACTTGTCGACGCCGAGGACGGTGACCTGGTGACCGGCGGCGCGGAGGCGGAGCCGGGTCTGCTCGAAGCCCTCGACCGCGCACGGCCCCAGGGTGGTCCACACCACGTTGGCGAGGAGGCCGAAGACCCCGTCGAGGTTCTGCCCGTTCGGGACCACCAGGCAGTGCGACAGCAGGTGCAGGCGCAGGTAGACGTCGTGGGCGTCGGCCGGCGGGGCGTCGAGGTCGGCGAGCACGGTGAGGACCGCGGCCCGCCGCACCTGGCGGAGCTCGTCGGTGGCGGTCGGCGCGCCGACGTCGACGCCCAGGGCCGACTGCGCCTGGGCGGGGGTGAGCACCACCGTGGAGGGGCCGCCCTTGCCACCGGCGCCGAGGGCGGCGAGCACGTCGCCGGTCGGCTGACCGAGCGCCGGCGCCGGGTACCAGGTGTCGAGCACCTTGTCGTCGACGGTGCTGATGGTGGCGATGCCGACCCCCCAGGCGCCCGAGGCGTGGGAGGTGGCGAGGGTGGCGGCTGCGTCGGTCACGGTCGACCACCGTACCGGCCGGTCCGCGGCGGTCCCGCCCCTGACGGGCCGGGGCTCAGGCCGTGATCCAGGCCGCCAGCTTGGCCGAGGCGGCCTCGTCGAGGCGCGCCGTGATGGCCATGCCACCCTCGCCCACCGTCTCGGCCAGCACCTCGCCCTCCCGGTGGACCTCGGCGAGGACGTCGCCGCGGTCGAACGGCACGAGCAGGTCGACGACGTCGGTGGTGGACCGCAGCCGGTCGCCGATGGTGAGCAGCAGGTGCTCGACGCCCTCGCC
>JBBRFU010000020.1:0-36739 GCA_038241315.1 Acidimicrobiales bacterium
GCCTACGCCGAACGACGACGCGTCGAAGCCAACATGTCTGACCGGGCCATCCGCCGCTGCCTCAAGCGTTACATCGCCCGCCAGCTCTACCGACAACTCGAAGCCGGCCCACCTCCAGCTTGACGAGCCATAGGAGCGTCCAGTCGCTCCCGGCTCCGGGCCTCCCGGCGCTCGGCTCCCGAGCGAGCGGCCGGGGTGCCCCGTCAGCGGGGCCCGGCGCCGAACGGGCGGGCGCACTCCCAGGCCGCCTCGACCTCCACGCGCTGCCGGCCGAGGTAGGCGTCGGGGTCCTGGCGGCGGCACCGCCAGTCGGTGACCACCGGTCCCCAGCCCACGGACAGGGCCGGCTCGCCGCTCGTGGCCTGCCCGGGCTCGTCGGGACGCACGATGTCGATGCGCACGATGCCGAACACCAGCTGGAGGACGGCGATCGCCACGAGCAGCGCGGGACGGCGCTCCAGCGCCACCGCGAGGAGGATCGCCCCGCAGAGGAGGCAGGGCAGCAGGTGCGGCACCTTCCACGGGAAGCGGATGAAGAGCAGCTGCGAGAGGACCAGGCCCGGGACGGCGAAGCGGACCAGCCAGGACGCCCGCCAGCCCCGGACGGCGCGCCAGACCGCCGGCACGGCCAGGACGGCCAGGACGGTGGCGAGCGGGCCGAGGAGCGTGATGTCCTTCACCGCGGCGCGGCCGAGGTGCACCAGGGCGCCGGCGGTCTCGAAGTCGTTCTGGGCGAAGGCCAGGCCGCCCGCGTGGACGAAGGCGGGGACGAACAGCACCACGGTGGCGACGGCGGTCACCAGCGCGGCGCCGGCCACCCGTCGTCGGGCCGCGGGGCGGTCGGCCTCGCCCAGCTCGGCCAGCAGGACGGCGAGCACGAGGACCGCCGAACCGATCCGGCAGCCCATGGACAGCGCGGCGAGCACCCCGGCGAGCACCAGGCGATCCGACCGCAGGGCATGGGCCGCCAGCAGCACGAAGGCCAGGCCGAACAGGTAGTCGGTGGAGGAGGTGGCGGCGATCAGGAACCAGGGGTTGGCCGCCACCACGGCCACCGCCCAGCGACCGCCGGGGCCGACGCCCTCGCGGCGGAGGAGCCGGTCGAGCGCCACCACCACGGCGACGGCGGCCGCCACCGAGGCCAGGTTCGTGAGCAGGGGTCCGCCCACGAGGTCCAGGACCCCCACGATCGTCTCGTGGACGGGGGACCCCGGCGCCCGGCTGGGGAGGTACGTCAGGTGCCGGGCGATGGCCCGGCCCGACCGGAAGACGTTCGCCACGTCGAGGTCGTTGCCCGGCCCCGACACCACCAGGGGCACCCCGACCACCAGGGCGACCAGCGCGGCGGCCACCAGCCACGGGGTGGTCCCCTCGGTCACCCGGAGCCGTTGCAGCACGATCGGCGAGTCTAGGGAGGAGCCCGGGACCGGCCTCGGCGCTGCGGTCGGGTGACCCCGGCGGCGTCCCGCGCCGCCCGGTCGGCACGACCGGATCGCCCGCCCGAGCCGGATCAGCCGAGCTTCGACAGCTGGGCGACCGCGGTGAGGAGCCAGAGGCCGGCGAGGCCGGTGCCGGCCAGGACGGGGAGCGCCCGGCGGCGGGCGCCCAGGACGAGCACCAGGGAGAGGAGCCCGGCTTCGGTGGCCGCCCGCATGAACGCCGTGGCGCCGGACCAGAGGTAGGCGTTGAGGAGGACCACCACGGCGACCGCCGGCAGCCAGGCCACCCGCTCGGCGAGGGAGGCCGAGGTCGTCGGCCAGCACCACGCGGCCAGGGCGAGGAGACCGACGAGCCCGACCACGCACACCAGGCGGAAGACCTCTTCGCCGCCGCTCGGCGGGGCCAGCGAGGCGAGCTGGTCCGCGAGGCCGCTCAGGGGTGCGCTCAGGTTGTTGTCGCCCGACGAGGTGAGGGGCAGCGCGCCGAAGCGGGCCCGCTGGAGCAGCTGCCAGGCACCGAACCCCGCCAGCGGCACCACTCCCGCCACCACCCAGCCGGCGGCCAGGGGAACGTCGGCGACGGATCTGCGCAGCTTCGTCGGCGACCGGTCCGGTTCCTGGACCTCGTCGGGGTGGGGGGTGGCGGGGCGGGGCGCCCGGCGGGACGTCCACCACAGCGCACCGCCCGCGACGGCGATGCCGAACGGGATGCCGGCGGTGGTGTCCCGGGTGAGGACCGCGGCGGTGAGCAGGGCCGCCGCACCCACCCACCGCCGGTGGCGGAGGGCGAGCAGCCCACCGAGGAGGAAGGCCGAGGCGACCAGCTCGGACGTGTCGAGCGAGAGCGAGTAGGCGAAGCCGGGCCAGAGCACGAAGACGGTGCCCCAGGCCGCGTGGCGCCCCGAGGTCCGGGCCAGGCCGCCGCCGATGGCCCCCACCGCAGCGGCGGCGGCCACGTTCAGGCCCACGAGGGCCCACGGCACCAGATCGGGGTCTCCCGCGCTGGCGACGAACGCCAGCGCGCCGTAGCCCCACCGCGCGTTGCGCAGCGCGGGCAGGTCGTGGGTGACGCCCTCGACCGTCTCGGCGGTGGACCACGGCGCCACGCCGAGCCGGTAGAAGAACTGCCCGTCGAAGCCGTCCTCGGCCGGTTGGACCGTCAGCGATCCCCGGGTGCCGTCGGCCTCGACCGTCCACGGGGGGGCGGCGTGGACGAGCAGGGACACGTCGCCCTCGGCCCGCACCAACAGCGCGCCGACGAACGCCACGGACAGCAGGAGGCCGGCCAGCGCCGGCACCCACAGCCGGTCGGGCAGCGCCGGTCGTCGGCGTGCGGGCGACGGGTGGGGAGCCTCGGCGGGGCGAGCGTCGACGGCTCCGGTCACCGCCCCGACCCTACCGGGCACGTCCGGCGGCCCCCGGGCGGCCCGAGGCGGCTCGGCGCAGCCCCTGCCGGCCCGGAGCGGTCATCGCGACCGCTGCGAAGCGTGCCGACGGGCCCGGGCCTGACCGGCCGGGTCAGGAGGCGAGGGGGGCCGGCGCGGTGTCGGGGATGGGGTCCACGAACCCGCCGGGCCGGCGGCGGATCGCCCCGCTGCGCCGCTCGATCCGGGTGGCCAGCAGCGAGAGGAGCGAGCAGGCCACGACGTAGATCGCCCCCACCACCAGCGCCACCGGGATGATCGGCCGCCCGAAGCGGGACTCGTCGGTGATGCCCTGCCCCTCGAAGAGCAGCTCCTGGTAGCCGATCACGAAGCCGAGGGCCGTGTCCTTCAGCACCACGACGAGCTGGCTGATGATGGTGGGCAACATGGCCCGCACGGCCTGGGGGAACAGCACGATGCGGAGGCTCTGCCCCCGCGTGAGGCCGATGGCCGACGCCGCCTCGGCCTGCCCGCCGGGCACGGCGAGCACGCCCGCCCGGAAGATCTCCGCCAGCACCGAGCCGTTGTAGACGGTGAGGCCGAACACCACGCACCACAGGAGCGGGATGCTGGTGCCGATCAGCGACCGGGCGCCGAGGTACGGGAAGAACATCAGCACGACCACGGGGAGCGCCCGGAAGACGGTGACCACCGCGGTGGCCGGCCAGCGCACCGCCGCCCGCGGGGAGAGCCGCCCGATGGCCAGGATGACGCCCAGCACGAGCGACAGCACCGCGGCCAGCCCGAACGCCTTGAGGGTGGCCACGAACCCGGCCAACAGGTTCCGCTGGATCCCCTCGTACTGGATCCACTCCCAGCGGCGGCCTTCGAACTGGCCGCTCTCGTGGAGCCGCCCGATGGCCACGAAGACGAAGAAGCCCACGACCACCAGGCCGAGGACGGTGAGGATGGCGTGACGGCGCCGCGCCGCGGGCCCGGGCTCGTCGAACAGGACGCTGCTCATCGCTGGAACGCCACCTTGCGCTCGACGAGCTCGAACACCCAGCTCATGGCCAGGATGAGGATCAGGTAGCAGAGGGCCACGCCGAAGAGACCGGGCACCGCGTCGCCCGTCTCGTTGAGCTGGTTCACCACGCTGGTGAGCTCCAGCACCGCGAAGCCCACGGCCACCGAGGTGTTCTTGGTGAGGGCGATCAGCGTGCTGGCCATCGGGCCCACCACCGAGCGCAGGGCCTGGGGCAGGATCACCAGGCGGAGGTTCTGGGTGAAGCCGAGGCCGATCGCCCGCGCCGCCTCGGCCTGGCCGGCCGGGACGGTGTTGATGCCGGAGCGCACGACCTCGCAGACGAAGGCGGCGGTGTAGAGGCCGAGGGCGATCACGGCCCGCGTCCAGTAGCTGGTGCCGCGGATGTCGACCTTGGGGGCGCCGAACACCACGAGGAAGAACAGCACGGTCAGCGGCAGGTTCTGCATCAGGTTGACGAAGCCGGCCGCCGGCAGCCGCAGCGACGGCACGGGGGACACCCGGCAGGCGGCGAGGATCACGCCGAGCACGAGGGCGACCAGGGCCGAGGCGGCCGTCAGCGAGAGCGTGGTCTGCATGCCGACCCAGAACCGGTCGGCGTTGTCGATGATCACGTCCACGGGTGCCTCCTCTCGGGTCGCCTGCCGGCGGGTGGTGGGTCGGTGCGGGCCGGTGCGGGTCGGGCTGGCGGTGCCCGGGACGAGGCCGGACGGGGGCGGACGCGCCGGACGGCGTGTGGGCGTTCGGTGACCGTGCCGGCGACGGCCCGGCCCGGCCCCCCGTGGGGGTGGCCGGGACGGACCATCGCCTCGATCAGGCGGCGGGGGTGCCCTCGGTGATCTCGGGGATCTCGGGCATCTCGATGCCGGAGAGGCCGAGGGTGGCCGCGAAGGCCGCCTCGTAGTCGCCGTTGTCCTGGTGGTTCTTCAGGGCCGTGGCGACGAAGTCCTGCAGGTCGGTGTCGTCCTTCGGCAGGCCGACGCCGTAGGGCTCCTCGCTGAACTTCTCGCCGACCACCTTGAGCTCCTCGGGCTCCTCGGCGGCGTACCCGGCCAGGATGGCGTCGTCGGTGGTGACCGCGTCGACCTCACCGTCGAGCAGGGCATCGACGCACTTCGAGTACACGTCGAACTCGGTGGTCTCGGCGTCGGTGTAGTCGGTCTTGATGCGCTCGATGGGCGTGGAGCCGGTGGCCGAGCAGACGTTCTTGCCGGCCAGGGCGTCGGGCCCGGTGATGTCGGTGTCGTCGGCGGCGACCAGGAGGTCCTGGCCGGCCACGAAGTACGGGCCGGCGAAGCTGACCTGCTCCTTGCGCTCCTCGTTGATCGTGTAGGTGCCGACGTAGTAGTCGATCTCGCCGTTGGCCAGCGCGGTCTCCCGGTTCTTCGACGGGATCTCGACGAAGGTGATGCCGTCGGTGTCGATGCCGAGGTCGGCAGCGATCATCTTGGCGATCTCGATGTCGAAGCCCGAGAACTCGTTGGTCTCGGGGTCCTTGTAGCCGAGGTTCGGCTGATCGGCCTTGACGCCGATCGTGACCTCGCCGGCTTCGGCCAGCTCCATCGGGGTGCCGCTGAGGCCCTCGGCCGCTGCGATCTCGTAGGTGGGCAGCTCGGGCGCCTCCTCGGCGTTCTCGCCGCTCCCGCCACCGCCTCCGCTGCTCGTGTCGGTGCCCTCGTCGTCGCTCTTGCCGCACGCGGCGACGATGAGCATCAGGCAGGCCAACAGGGCCAGGAGCGGGGTCGCTCGGTTCCTCTTCATGGTGTTCCTCCGGTTTGGGGGGTGGGTTCGGGTGGTGCGGGTGACGGCCGAGGCCGGTCAGTGGCTGAGGATCTTGGAGAGGAAGTCCTTGGCACGGTCGGTGGTGGGGTTGGTGAAGAAGTCGTCGGGTGGCGCGATCTCGAGGATCTGCCCGTCGGCCATGAACACGACGCGGTTGGCCACCCGGCGGGCGAAGCCCATCTCGTGGGTGACCACCACCATGGTCATGCCGTCCTTGGCCAGGGCGGTGAGGACGTCGAGGACCTCGTTGACCATCTCCGGGTCGAGCGCCGAGGTGGGCTCGTCGACGAGCAGCACCTTGGGGTCCATCGCCAGGGCCCGGGCGATGGCCACGCGTTGCTGCTGGCCGCCCGAGAGCTGGGCGGGCATCTTGTCGGCCTGGTCGGCCAGGCCCACGCGCTCGAGCAGCTCACGGCCGCGTGCCTCGGCGGCGGCCCGGGCGACGCCGCGGACCTTCACCGGCCCCAGGGTGACGTTGTCGAGCACCGACTTGTGGGCGAACAGGTTGAAGCTCTGGAAGATCATCCCGACGTCGGCGCGGAGCCGGGCGAGGGCCTTGCCCTCCACCGGGAGCTCCTTGCCGTCGATGGTGATGGTGCCGCCCTGGATCGGCTCGAGCCGGTTGATGGCCCGACAGAGGGTGGACTTGCCCGAGCCCGACGGGCCGATCACCACGACCACCTCGCCACGACCGATGGTGAGGTCGATGTCCTGCAGCACGTGCAGGTCGCCGAAGTGCTTGTCGACGTGGTCGATCACGACCAGGGGATCGTCGGTCAAGGCGGGAACCTCACGGGGGGGAGCGTCAGGGCGTGGACGCGCGTTACCCCTCCGGGTGTGACCTCAACCCCTGGGGGTCGGTCGGCCGGGTCTCGGCGACCGTCGGGGCCCGGTCGTGACGCCGGCGCGACCCCGGGTCACGACGCGCGCGCCGCGGCCGCCCGCTGAGCCAGGAGCTCCGCGGCCGGCCGGGCGACGCGGTCCCGATCGAAGAGCCCGGGGCCTCTCGTGCCGTCGCCGGCCCCGTCGATGGGCGTCTCCCACCACAGGCCCCGGAGGTCGATGCCGCCGGCCACCGCGTCGTCCGCCAGGTCGAGGGCCTCGCGGAGGTGCTGGTCGCGCTCGTCCTCGTCACCGGTGCGGATGCCGTGCCCGGCGATCAGCAGCGGCCGGTCGCCCAGGGTCTCGGCGGCGTGGTGCAGGGCCAGGCCCAGTCCCTCGGTCCACGGCACCTGGCCGTCGGCGCCGGTGGCGAGGGTCTGGGGGTACGGCAGCAGCACGCCGTCACCGCGGACCGCCGCCCCGTGCCGGTAGGTGATGCCCAGCACGTCGAACGCCTCGCGGGCGCCGGGCACGGGCACCGGCGGCCGCCCGGGCACCACGAGGGTCTCCTCCACGATCATCCGGCGCCAGCACCCCCAGAGCGCCTCGTCCACCACGGTGGTCATCGCCTGCGCCTCCACCGTGGCCGGTGAGTCCGGGTCGGGGCGGGCCGGGAACAGCGGCACCACCCACTGGGCGCTGGCCACCGGCTGGCCGCCACCCCGCAGCCGGAGCGCCGCCTCCACCGATGCGAGGTGGATCGCCTCGAGGGCGGCGGCGAAGGCCTCGGCGTCGTCGCGCTCGCCGGGCGGGCGCGACCCGTCGATCCAGCCGCGGTAGGCCCAGCGCGACGGCTCGAAGACCGGCACCCAGCCGTGGACCAGGTCGCCGAACGCCTCGCCCACGAACTCCACGTGGCGCGCCCAGTGGTAGCGCCGGCTCCGGGCGTCGGCGAAGCCCCGCTCGTCGTGGCTGAACCAGCCCGGCAGCGTGCCGTCGTGCAGGCACGCCCACACCGCCACGCCGGCCTCCCGCGCCGCGGTCAGCACGAGGCGGGTGTGCTCGACCGCCTCGGCGTCGTGGCGGCCGTTGGTGGGCTCCAGGCGGGCCCACTCCAGCGTGTGGCGCAGGTGGCCGATGCCGTGGTCGGCGAGACGGGCCAGGTCGCCGACGTGCTCAGCGTCGAACCCGGCCCCCGTCGAGGGGCGGGACCGACCCTCCTGCACCCACCGCCCGAGGTCCGAGGCCGGGGCGATGCCGTCGGCGGCACCGCCCGACCAACCGGCGCCGAACCAGAAGCCTGCGGGGAGCGTCATGGCCCGATCCTCCCACCGCCCGGCCGCCCGCCCTCCCACCGACCGCGCCGGTCGTCGGTCGTCGGTCCCCGGCCGACGCCGACGGCCGACGCGATCGGCCGGGGCGGGCGTAGCCTCGCCCTGTGCCCCGTCGTCGCCCGCACTTCCGGTACTCCCGCTGGGACGGCACCCAGGTCGGCTTCGACCTCGATGCCGACGCCGTCCTCGAGGAGATCAACGACGACCTCCTCTACCACGGCGACCTGAACGCGGCGCTGCGCCGGATGCTCAACTCCGGCTTCGAGGACCGCAACGGCGAGCGGGTCCAGGGCATGAAGGAGCTGATGGAGAAGCTCCGCCAGCAGCGACGTGAGCGGTTGGAGAACCACGACCTGGGCGGGGTCTACGACGACATCGCCGAACAGCTCCGCGAGGTGGTCGACCTGGAGCGCGCCGCGCTCGACGAGCTCCAGCGCGAGGCGGCCGAGTCCGGCGACGCCCGCCGCAAGGAGGTCACCGACGACGCCGTCGAGTCCCGTCGCATGGAGCTCGACCTGCTCCCACCCGACCTGGCCGGGATGGTCCGCGAGCTGTCCGAGCACGACTTCACCTCCAGCGAGGCGCGGGAGCGGTTCGAGGAGCTCACCGACCAGCTCCGCCAGCAGCTGGCCCAGCGGTGGTTCAACCAGATGGCCGGGGCCATGAGCGACGTGTCGCCCGAGGCCCTGGCCCGGACCAAGGACATGCTCGCCGAGCTGAACCAGATGCTCGAGGCCCGCAGCGCCGGTCGCGAGCCCGACTTCGACGGCTTCATGGAGCGCTTCGGCGACTTCTTCCCCGAGAACCCGCGCGACCTCGAGGAGCTGTTGGAGGTCATGGCCCGTCGGATGGCGGCCATGCAGGCGATGATGAACTCGATGACGCCCGAGCAGCGGGCGCAGCTGCAGGGGCTGTCGGAGCAGCTCCTCGAGGACATGGACCTCAGCTTCCAGATGTCGCAGCTGTCGTCGAACCTGCAGCAGGCGTTCCCCGACCTGGGGTGGAACCGCCGCTACGACTTCTCCGGTCAGGACCCGCTCGGCTTCGCCGACGCCGCCGAGGTGATGAACGAGCTCGGCGACCTCGACCAGCTCGAGCAGATGATGCGCAACGCCTCGAACCCGGGCGCGCTGGCCGAGGTCGACATCGAGCGGGCGCGGGAGCTGCTGGGCCCGGAGGCCGCCGACAGCCTGGAGAAGCTGTCCGAGCTGGCGAAGATGCTCGAGGAGGCCGGCCTCATCGAGAACCGCGAGGGCCGCTACGAGCTCACCCCGGCGGGCCTGCGCCGCATCGGCAAGCACGCCCTCAACGACCTCTTCTCCAAGCTGGCCCGCGACAAGTTCGGCCAGCACGAGCTCACCCGCACCGGGCTCGGCCACGAGCGGTCCCAGGACACCAAGCCCTACGAGTTCGGCGACCCGTTCAACCTCCACATCGAGCGCACCATCCGCAACGCGGTGAGCCGCACCGGCGGCGGCACCCCGGTCACGCTCTCGCCCGAGGACTTCGAGATCGAGCAGACCGAGCAGAGCGTCCGCTCGGCCACGGTCCTCATGATCGACCTCTCCCTGTCCATGCCGATGCGCGACAACTTCCTGCCGGCCAAGAAGGTCGCCATGGCGTTGCACTCGCTGATCAGCAGCCGCTTCCCGCGCGACTACCTCGGCCTGGTGGGCTTCAGCGAGGTGGCCCGCACCATCGAGCCCCGCGAGCTGCCCGAGGTGTCGTGGGACTACGTCTACGGCACCAACATGCAGCACGGCTTCCAGCTGGCCCGCAAGCTCCTCGCCCGGGAGCACGGCACCAAGCAGATCATCATGATCACCGACGGCGAGCCCACCGCCCACATCGCCGCCGACGGCCAGCCGCTGTTCAACTACCCGCCGATCCAGGAGACGGTGGACGCCACCCTCCACGAGGTCCTGCGGGCCACCCGCGAGGGCATCCGCATCAACACCTTCATGCTCGACGCCACGCCGTACCTCCAGCGCTTCATCGAGGAGCTCACCAAGCTCAACCGAGGCCGGGCGTTCTTCACCACCCCCGAGACCCTCGGTGACTACGTGCTGGTCGACTTCCTCGAGTCCCGCCGCCAGATGTCCCGCGGCGGCCGCCGCTCCGCCTGACCCGCCGCCGGGGGTTCGAGCCCGGCCTGCGGCCCGATGGCGCCGCAGACGGCCGTGGAGATGGCGGGGAAGGCGATCGAGCCCGCTCCGAGCTCGTCGGCCCGTGACACCAGGGGAGCGGTCAGGCCGGTCGGGAGGGCCCCGGGCCCTCGCCGAGGGTCCCGCCGGCTCGTCGTGCCGGGGTGGTGCCCGGCCGGGGCGTGCCCGTGGTGGGCGGCTTCGGGCCCTTCGGCGCCTTCGCCCCCCGTCGGGCGGCCGAGCCGTTCCCGGCCGGCGCCACCGACCCCTGCCCGTTCCGGGAGCCCGGCGCGGCCCGTGCCCGTCGGCGGCGGGGCCGGGGCGGGGGGACCCGTCGGGCGGCGAAGTCCTCGATGGCGCGGGCGACTGCCGCCGGTTCCTCCACGGGGAGGGTGTGGGCGCCTTCGGGAAACGTCACCAGCTCGCTGCGGGGGATGCGATGGTGCATCGTCTCCGAGCAGCGGGCCGGGGTGAAGACGTCGGCGCCTGCCGCCACCACGAGCGTGGGGGCGGCGATGGTCGGCAGGAGGTCGGTGGCGGAGTGGGCGCGCATGGCGCCGGCCATCAGCGCCAGCACGGCCAGGTCGACGCCCTTGAGGTGGAGCAGGTAGGGGTGCAGCGCCTCGGGGGTGGTCTTCGAGCCCGCCGCCCGGGCCAGGCGGGCCCCGGCGTGGCCGACCTTCGCCGAGCCGATGGTTGCCTGCACCGGCTTGGCGATCTCGGGCAGCCACCGCATGGTGCCGGCGACGAGGGGGAACAGGCGGTCACCGATGGCGTGCCCGTAGAAGGTCTTCGCCGGGTTCTCCGCGGTGCCGGCGATCAGGACCTGGCCGGCCACCCGCTCGGGTGCCAGGCGGTAGAGCTCGAGGGCCACCTGGACGCCCATGGAGTGGGCGACCACGAGCACCTGCTGGTGGCCGACGTCGTCGAGCACGGCCAGGAGGTCGCGAGCGAGGCGGGACATGGCGACGTCGTCGAGCGTGAGGTGCCGTGCCCCTCGCCCCGGCGCTCGGGGGAGGCCGGAGCTGCCGTGGCCGCGGGTGTCGGGCAGCACGCACGGGTGGCCCAGCTCCGCGAGGACGGGGAGCAGCTCGCCCCAGTAGGCATCGCTGCACGACCAGCCGTTGGCGAACAGGATCGGGACCCCGCCGCCGTCGGCGCCGCGCACCGTGTAGGCGATCGTGGTGCCGTCGTCGACCACCACCCGCCGCTCCTTGGCGAACAGGGCGTAGTGCTCGTCGCCGCCGGGCTCGGGGTTCCAGGGCTCGTCGATCTGCGGGTTCATGGGCTCGCTCCACCGGTGGTTCGGACGACCAAGTGTCGCGCCCGCGACGGTCCTCCCGTGGGTCCCCCCGAGGCCTCGCACCGGTTCGCGCCGCGTCGATGTCCAAGTTCCGCTTGCGTGCAGCCTCGATGCGAGGGACAATCACACTGTTGTAATTCCACACGTGGTATGGCGACCGGGTCTTCCGGGTGTCCACCACCCCGACAGCAGGACCGTTCGGTCGGCCGCTTCGGCAAGCCGACTCGACACTGGGGGGATCCCGCCCATGCACGACACCTCCGATGAGCTCGAAGCCAAGGGTTGGCAGGACTTCGCCAACTGCCTCGGCGTCGACCCCGACCTCTTCTTCCCCGAGCGGGGTGCCTCCACGCGGGAGGCCAAGGAGGTGTGCAAGGGCTGCGTGGTCCGTGAGGACTGCCTGGAGTACGCCCTCGCCAACGGCGAGAAGTTCGGCATCTGGGGTGGCCTGAGCGAGCGGGAGCGTCGCCGCATCCGCCGCCAGCGGGCCCTGGCCCGTCGGAGCACCCTCGACGCCGAGGCCACCGCAGCCGACGGCGTCGGCGCCTGAGCTGAGCGCTGCCCCCGCCGCTCAGCGGCGGGGGCGAGCAGCCACCCGGGCTTCGATCGTCCGGTCGGGGCCGAGGTCGAGCGCCGCCCATCGGTCCGGGTCCACCGCCTCCAGCACCGCCCGGGGCACCAGTCCCACCAGCTCGCAGCCGGCGACGGCGGCCAGCTCGGCCACCGCGTCGGTGGCCTCGGCGGGCCCCACCACCAGCGGGTCCACCAGGTTCATCGACACCTGCACGCGCTCGCCCACCGCCAGGCCGAGGGCTCGGATGCCCGGGCGTCGGACCTCGGCGGCGATCCGTCGGGCCAGGGCCAGGTCGGGCTCGGCCAGCCACACGTTGTAGGCCACCAGCAGCGGGCGGGACCCCACCGCCACC
The DNA here is from genome assembly GCA_038241315.1 of Acidimicrobiales bacterium. Taxonomy (GTDB): domain Bacteria; phylum Actinomycetota; class Acidimicrobiia; order Acidimicrobiales; family Iamiaceae; genus Aquihabitans. The sequence continues at coordinate 12,160 of JBBRFU010000020.1, forward strand.
GCACCGGCGGTGGGGTGGGGGACGGACGGTCCGGTGGTGGGGGCCAGGCCGGCGAACGCCAGGCGGCGCACCTCGGGCAGCGACCGCTCGTCGCCATACGCGAAGCACGGCAGCTGCAGCTCGTCGGCCGCCCAGCGGCAGAAGCGGTCACGGGCGAGGACCGCCTCATCGGGTCGGGTGTCGCCCAGGGCCACGAAGGGCACCACATCGACCACGCCGATGCGGGGGTGGACCCCCTGGTGGGCGCCGAGGTCCAGCCGGTCCACCGCGACGCGCGCCACCGCCCGCGGCGCTTCCTCCCCCAGGAGGGTGAGCACGCTGCGGTGGTGGTGGGCATCGGTGTGCACGTCGAGCAGGTCTCGGCCGGCGGCCGCGGCGATCTCCGCCACCATCGTCCGGTCACGGCCCTCGCTGATGTTGACCACGCACTCCAGCACCCTGCCAGCCTGCCACGGCGCCGTCGGGCCGCCGGCTGGGTGGGTCCGACGTGTCGAGAAGGTGAAATACCCGGGCGCGGCGTGGTCTGGGGCCGACATCGGGGTTACGGTGCAACCATGGCTGGCCTCGGAATGCCCGAACTCCTCATCGTCCTCGTGATCATCCTGGTCGTCTTCGGTGGGGCCAAGCTCCCCAAGCTGGCCAAGTCGCTCGGGGAGGCCCAGAAGGAGTTCCGCAAGGGAACCGAGGACGGGGCCGACGGCACCACCACCGTCACCAAGACGGTCGTGGTCGAGAAGGACGAGTCCGAGCGGGGCCCGATCAGCTGAGCCGGCGGCCGCCGACGCGGTCGCCCTGCAGTGCCCGAGGAGCCCGGCCACCGGCCGGGCTCCGTCGCGCCGACCCGGGGCGCCGGCCGGTCGAGCGCCGGCGGCAACCGACGCCCGGCCCGCCCCCGGGTGCGCCCCGCGCATGGCCTGGACGCTAACGGCACGCCCGGTCGGAGCTGCGGGTGGCCCGGACGCGACCGTGCACCCGCCGGAGCGGGTGCACGGGGAGGCGAGCGGCTGGTGGCTCAGGCTCGGGCGGTGGCGGCCGCCTCCTGGCGGCGACGCTTGAGGATGCGACGACGCTCGCGCTCGGAGCAGCCGCCCCAGACGCCGTGGTCGATGCGGTTGAGCAGGGCGTACTCGAGGCAGCGGGCCTCGACCGGGCACTCGGCGCAGATGCGGCGGGCGGCGTCGACCCCCACGCCGTCGCTGGGGAAGAACGCTGCGGGCGGGTAGTTCCGGCAGCTGCCGTCACGCATCCACTGCAGCTCGACCTCGTCGTCCATCATGGGCCTCCGCGGGGCCGAGGCCCCTGGTTCGTCGGTCGGACCTGTCCGGAGCCACCGGGGCGGCTGGATGAACGGTCCTCGACCCGTACTGACGTGCGGGCTGCACCCATCGTTCCCCAGGGGCTGTGCAGATTCGGTGCAGGCGCGGTGGAGATCCGGAGAAAACGTGGTTGCATGGCCGAATGACGAGTCGCCCGGGCGCCGGGACGCCCGGCCCGCCGGGTCCGCCCCCCGGGGCGTGGTCGCCCTGGGCGCCCCGATCGGGTGAGGAGGCGGGCCCTGCGCCCACCGGACCGCCGTCCGGTGCGCCGGTCGTCGGGCAGCGCCCCTCGGGCGCCGCGGCCACGCCGGTCGTGCCGACCTCGTCCGGTCTGCCGCCCTCGTCCGGTCTGCCGCCTTCGTCCGACCTGCCGGCCACCTCGGGCCTGCCCCCGGGCCCGTCGTCGTCGGGCCTGCCGCCGAGCTCGGCGGGGGCCGGTGGCGGGTGGGCCGCCGGGCCACCCACCGGCCTGCCCGACCGCGCGCCCGTGGCCGACGACCGCCGGGCACCCGGCGCCGGCCCGCAGCCGCCGCAGTCCTGGCCGGCTCCGAAGCTCGACCTCCCCGCCGTCGCGCCCGGCTCGCCGCGTCGCAGCCCGGCCCTGGTGGCCTTCGTGGCGTTCCTCCTCGGCGCGCTCGTGGTGGGCGGCGCGTTCGCCACCTACGCCTTCGGCGACCGTCGAGGCCGGGGTGACCAGGCCACGGCGGCCACCACCACCACGGCCGCGCCCCGTCGCACCGGACCGGCCCCGGCGCTCGACATCCGCAGGATCCTCGACATCGCCCAGCCGTCGGTGGTGAGCATCACCACGGGCAGCGCCGACAGCATCTTCGGCGGGGCCGGCTCCGGCGTGGTCATCTCCGAGGACGGCCTCATCCTCACCAACGCCCACGTGATCGCGTCGTCGGGGGGCAAGATCTCGGTGCGGTTCAACGACGGGGTGGAGGCGCCCGCCACCCTGATCGGGGCGTCCACGGCCGACGACATCGCGCTCCTGCAGGCCGAGCGCACCGGTCTCACGCCGGCCACGCTGGGGTCGTCGGCCAACCTGCTGGTGGGCGACAACGTGGTGGCCATCGGCAACGCCCTCGCCCTCGGCGGCGATCCCAGCGTCACCAGCGGCATCGTCTCCGCCAAGGACCGCTCCATCGACGACGGCACGGTGGCGCTGGACCACCTCATCCAGACCGACGCGGCCATCAACCCCGGCAACTCCGGGGGTCCGCTGGTCGACGCCGACGGCGAGGTCGTGGGGATCAACACCGCGATCATCGACGGGGCCCAGAGCGTCGGCTTCGCGCTGGCCATCGACCAGGTGGAGGAGCTCCTCGACGAGCTCAAGGCCGGCGGCGGCGACGTCAACCCCGACGCCGCCGTGCTGGGCGTCGCCTCGGTGACGGTCGACGACACGCTCACCGAGGCGGTGCGCGACGAGTACGGCGTCACCGCCGACACCGGCGCGCTCATCACCGCCGTCGAGGCCGAGTCCGCCGCCGCCGACGCCGGCATCGAGGAGGGCGACGTGGTGGTCGAGGTCGGTGGCGAGCCGATGGCCACCAACGAGGACGTCACCGACGCCATCCGCTCGCGCTCGCCGGGCGACCAGGTCTCGATCACCGTCGAGCGCCAGGGCCGCCGACGCACCTTCGACGTGACCCTCGGTCCCCGCTGACCCGCTGACCCGCTGACCCGCTGACCCGCTGACCCGCTGACGGCGCCCCCTCGGTGCTCCCGGTGTCGGCGCCGCGGGCCGTCCCGTCTGCCGGGAGACGGCGCGCATCGGCCCATCGGTGGGGCGGGCGGGCACCCGGTCGGTGGTCACGGGTGCGGGCGGAGGGCCCGGGGCCAGTAGGGTCGGGGCACCGCCGGTCGCCAGGACCGCACGACGACCCTGCCTGACGGCACCGTCGACCTCTGGCACGACGACGGCTTTCGAGTCGATCAGCGCTCGCTGACCGGGCTCGTCCCGTACCGAACCTCTCCGACGCAGGTCGCGTCGTTCCCGCCGATCGCCGCGCGCGATCGCCCCACTCCACTGGAGCCACCCATGCCCAAGTCCGTCACCGTCACCTTCCTCGGGGGGCTCGGCGAGATCGGCCGGAACTGCGCCGCCATCGAGATCGAGGGCCGCATCATGCTCCTCGACTGCGGCCTGATGTTCCCCGACGCCGACATGTTGGGCGTCGACCTGGTCCTGCCCGACTTCGCCTACCTCCGCGCCAACCGCGACAAGATCGTGGGCTGCATCGTCACCCACGGCCACGAGGACCACATGGGGGCGCTCTCGTTCCTGCTGCGTGACCTGTCGTTCCCGATCATCGGCTCCGAGTTCGCCCTGGCCCTCGCCCGCAACCGCATCGAGGAGGCCGGCCTGCTCGACCGCACCGAGTTCATCGTGGTGGCCGACAACGAGCGCCGGCAGTTCGGCCCGTTCGACTGCGAGTTCATCCCGGTCACCCACTCCGTGCCCGAGGGCTTCGCCACCGCCTTCCACACGCCGCAGGGCACGATCCTGCACACCGGCGACTTCAAGCTCGACCTCACGCCCGTCGACGGGCGCCTCACCGACCTCGCGGTCATGGGCGCCATCTCCCAGAACGAGGGCATCCGCCTCCTCCTGTCGGACTCCACCAACGCCGACCAGCACGGCCACTCCCGCTCGGAGTCGTCGGTCGGCAAGGTCCTCCGCGACGTGATCTCGGCCAACGCCGGGCGCCGCATCGTCACCGCCTGCTTCGCCAGCCACATGCACCGGGTGCAGCAGATCGCCGATGCCGCCATCGCCGAGGGCCGCGTCATCGCCACCCTCGGCCTGTCGATGAAGAAGAACGTCGCCCTGGCCCGCGCCCTCGGCAAGCTCACCATCCCCGAGAACAAGCTGTTCGACATCAAAGACGTCGACGGCATGGCGCCCGGCAAGGTCTGCGTGATCTCCACCGGGTCGCAGGGCGAGCCCATGTCGGCCCTCGCCCGCATGGCCGCCAACGAGAGCAAGTGGATCAAGCTCAACGCCAAGGACACGGTGATCCTCTCCTCGCACCCCATCCCGGGCAACGAGATGAACGTGTCCCGCGTCATCGACGGCCTGGTGCGCATGGGCGTCGAGGTCGTGCACTCCGGCATCGAGGACGTGCACGCCACGGGCCACGCCAAGCAGGAGGAGCTCAAGACCATCCTCTCGATCACCAAGCCCGAGTGGTTCACGCCCGTGCACGGCGAGTACCGGCACCTGAAGGCCCACGCCAAGCTGGCCGAGACCATGGGCGTGGCCCCCGACCACGTCAACGTCTGCGAGGACGGCGACGTGCTGGTGATCACCGACAAGGGGATCTCGAAGGGCAAGCCGATCCCGGCCGGCTACCTCTACGTCGACGGTTCGGGCGTGGGCGACATCGGTCACGGGGTGCTGCGGGACCGCCAGGTGCTCTCCGAGGAGGGCGTGGTCATCGTGTTCGTCACCGTCGACCTCCACGACCGCGAGATCGTGACCGGGCCCGACGTGACCACGCGGGGCTGGATCCACGAGTCCGACACCGGCTCGCTCGTCGACGGCTGCGCCGCCGCGGTGAGCAAGGCGATCGACCGCACGATCTCGCAGGGCAAGCCGCTCGACATCGAGGCCCTGCAGAAGGTCATCCGCAAGGAGGCCGGCCGGTTCGTGGCCGACCGCACCAAGCGCCGGCCCATGATCGTGCCGGTCGTGGTCGAGGTCTGATCGGGCCTCCGGCGGTGAGCGTCGCCCTCCCCGAAGGAGGCCCAGACGGTGGGCCGCACTAGGGTTGACCCCATGTCGCAGACCCAGACCGACCTCCCCCTGGAACCGCCGCGCGGCCATGTGCGCGTCGTCTACCTGGGCCCGGTGGCACCTCACTGGGACATCCAGAGCGACTTCGGCGACCGGGCCCAGATCGAGGGCTTCCGCGACCGCATGCAGGCCCGCCTGCAGCTCGTGCCCCCGCACGACCCCCAGTTCCGCCGCAACCGCGAGCGCGTGATCCGCGACGCCGAGCGCGAGAACTTCCTCCTCGACTGGGACCTCGGGGTCCCCGAGGACTGACGGCCGCCCACGGGCGCGACCCACCGTTCACCCGCGGGCCTCCCGAGCGTCACCGGTCCGACACCGCACGGGCGGTGGCCCGGCACCAGTGGTCGCTACCCTCGGCCCATGGACACCGTCGCCGATGACCTCCCCGTGGTGGCCCCGAAGGGGTTCTCGCCGATCAGCGACGACCCCGAGCGGTTCCTGAACCGGGAGCTGTCCTGGCTCGACTTCAACGCCCGCGTGCTGGAGTCGGCGGCCGACCCCCAGGTGCCGCTGCTCGAGCGGGCCAAGTTCTGCGCCATCTTCAGCCAGAACCTCGACGAGTTCTTCCAGGTGCGGGTGGCGGGGCTCGCCGACCAGGTCATCGCCGGCGTGGGCCGCAGCTCGCCCGACGGGCTCTCACCGAGCGAGACGTTGCGGGCCGTGGCCGCCCGGGTGGGCGACCTGGTGGACCGCATGGAGCACCTGTTCCTCGATCAGATCGTGCCCGCCCTGGCCGAGGTCGGCATCGTGTTCTCGAACTGGGAGGACCTCGACGACGACGATCGCGAGTTCCTGGTCGGCGAGTTCGACACCCGGATGTTCCCGGTGCTCACGCCACTGGCGGTGGACCCGGGCCACCCGTTCCCGTACATCTCCAGCCTGTCGCTGAACCTGGCCGTGGTGCTGCGCGACCCGCACGACGGCGAACGCCGCTTCGCCCGGGTGAAGGTGCCGCCGCTGCTGCCCCGCTTCGTGGTCATGCCAGACGGCGAGCGGTTCGTGCCCCTCGAGCAGGTCATCGCCGCCCACCTCGACCGGCTGTTCCCCGGCATGGACCTGGAGGGCACCTTCGCCTTCCGCGTCACCCGCAACGCCGACCTCACGCTCGAGGAGGAGGAGGCCGACGACCTCCTCGCCGCCGTGGAGATGGAGCTGCGCCGCCGGCGGTTCGGCTCGGCCGTCCGCCTCGAGGTCGACGCCACGGTCACCCCCGAGGTCCGCGAGCTGCTCACCCGCGAGCTCGACCTCTCCGAGGACGCCGTCCACGAGAGCGTCGGGCCGCTCGACCTCGGCGGCCTCTGGGCCCTCCGCGAGCTCGATCGCCCCGATCTCAAGGACGAGCCGTGGACGCCGGTCACCCCGGCCCGGCTGGCGGCCAAGGACGACGAGAAGGTCGACATCTTCCGCGTGATCCTCGACGGCGACGTGCTGGTGCACCACCCGTACGACTCGTTCCACACCTCGGTCGAGGAGTTCGTCCGCCAGGCCTCGCGCGATCCGAAGGTGCTGGCCATCAAGCTGACGCTCTACCGCACGTCGGGCGACAGCTCCATCATCAAGTCGCTGGTGCGGGCGGCCGAGCGGGGCAAGCAGGTGGCCGCCCTGGTGGAGCTCAAGGCCCGCTTCGACGAGGCGGCCAACATCGGCTGGGCCCGGGCGCTTGAGCAGGCGGGCGTGCACGTCACCTACGGCCTGGTGGGGCTCAAGACCCACACCAAGACCGCCCTGGTGGTGCGTGCGGAGGGCGACGGGGTGCGGAGCTACTGCCACATCGGCACCGGCAACTACAACGCCAAGACGGCCAAGCTCTACGAGGACCTCGGGCTGCTCACCGCCGACCCCGACATCGGTGCCGACCTCGCCCAGCTGTTCAACTTCCTCACCGGCTACGGCCGCAACGTGGAGTACCGCCGGCTGCTGGTGGCCCCCCACCCCTTGCGCACCAGGTTGCTCGAGCTCATCGACGGCGAGATGGCGGCGCCCGCCGGCACCGGGCGGATCGTGTGCAAGATGAACAGCCTGGTGGACCCGGTGTCCATCGACCGCCTGTACGCGGCCTCGCAGGCCGGGGTGGAGATCGACCTCATCGTGCGGGGCATCTGCTGCCTCCGCCCCGGCGTGCCCGGCCTCTCCGAGCGCATCCGGGTGCGGTCGCTCATCGGCCGCTACCTGGAGCACTCCCGCATCTTCCGCTTCGCCAACGGCGGTGGCGCCGGGGTGCCGATCACCTACTTCGGCTCGGCCGACCTGATGCCCCGCAACCTCGATCGCCGCATCGAGGCCCTGGTGCCGATCGCCGACCCCGCGCTGCAACGGCGGATCGACGAGATCATCGAGGTCAACCTGGCCGACGACACCCTGGCGTGGGAGCTCGACGGCGACGGGCGGTGGCAGCACGTGCCCCGCGTGGAGACGGTCGACGCCCACCTGCGCTTCCAGGAGCTGGCCCTGGCGCGGGGCAACCGGAGCGACACGTGAACGCCGACGGGTCCTCCGTCCTCGGCGTCCGGCCCGGCGTTCGGCTCACGGCCCCGGGCGCCCGGTCGGCCGGGGGACGCGCCCGCTGATGGCCGGTCCCATCGAGGTGCTGGCCGCCGGTGGCGCGGTGTGGCGGCGACGGGTCGACGGCGCCGTGGAGGTGCTCGTGGTGCACCGCCCCCGCTACGACGACTGGTCGCTGCCCAAGGGGAAGTGCGACGAGGGCGAGGGGTTCCTCGACTGCGCTCGCCGGGAGGTGTTCGAGGAGACCGGGCTGACCTGCGAGGTGGGCAGCGACCTGGTCGACGTCTACTACGACGACCACAAGGGTCGGTCGAAGGTGGTGCGCTACTGGGCGATGGAGGCGGTGGCGGGCACCTTCCGCCCCAACGACGAGGTCGACGAGGTGCGCTGGCTGTCGTTCCCCGAGGCGGTGGCGGTGTTGACCTACGCCCACGACCGCCCGGTGCTCCGCTCCCTGGTCACCACCCTCGCCACCCTCGACCGCACCGAGTAGCCACCGGCCCGCGAGGGGCCGCCGGCCGCGGCCAGGCGGGGGCGACGACCGATCGGCGGGCCCGGGCGCGGCGGCGCCTGATCGGCACGGTCGACACCGCGGACAGCGGGTCGCCGGATCGTTGCCTGTTCTTGGCGTGGCGTTCAACCAGCGGCCGGGTGACGGTCAGGGGTGCTCCGTACGTTCGGCGCAGCGGCGGAGGATCCGCCGAATCGGACAAGGAGCGCACATGGACCACCCCGTCAACGAGCACCTGGACCCTGACGACGAGATCGTCAACGACTCGATGGATGCCCACTTCAGCGAGATCGCCGCCCGGCGCGTCTCCCGCCGTGCCGTGGTGGGTGGCATGGCCGGTGCCGCCGCGTTCCTGGTGGGGAGCGGCGTGGCCGGGCCGGTGTCGGCGGCCGCGGCCAAGGCCGCCAACGCCGGGCGCCCGAGCGCTCCGGTGCCCTCGGGCGGGTCCGAGGAGCTGATCGGCTTCGAGCCCGTGCCGCTCGGGTTCGGTGACGAGGTCGTCGTGCCGGCCGGCTACCGCACCCAGGTCCTGGTGCCGTGGGGCACCCCGCTGCTCGGGAAGATGCCGGCCTTCGTGCCCGGCACCGCGCCCTACGTCCCCGGTGGCAACACCGCGGCCGACCAGGCCCAGCAGGTGGGCATGCACCACGACGGCATGCACTACTTCCCCCTCGGCCGTGGGCGGCGCGGCAGCGAGCACGGCCTGTTGGTGATGAACCACGAGTACACCGACGAGGGCCTGCTCCACACCGGCCAGGCCCAGCCCGGCAGCTGGCTCGAGGAGCAGCGGTCCGCCTGGACCGTGGAGATGGTGCGCAAGTCGATGAACGCGCACGGCGTCAGCGTGATCGAGGTCGAACGTCGGGCCGACGGCACCTGGTCCGTCGTCCGCTCGAAGCGCAACCGGCGGATCACCTCGTCGACGCCGATGATGTTCTCGGGCCCGGCCACGGGCCACCGGTTGCTGAAGACGTCGGACGACCCGGCCGGCAAGGTGGTCCTCGGCACCATGAACAACTGCGCCCACGGCTACACCCCGTGGGGCAGCTACCTCACCTGCGAGGAGAACTTCAACGGCTACTTCCGGCTCGACCCCGGGACCTACGACGACGAGCAGGCCGCCCTGCAGCGCCGCTACGGCGTGGGCGGCGACCGGTTCAACTGGGCCACTCACGCCAAGCGCTTCGCGGTGCGTCCCGAGGCCCCCAACGAGCCGAACCGCTTCGGCTGGGTGGTCGAGATCGACCCGCTCGACCCCAAGTCCACGCCGGTCAAGCGCACGGCCCTCGGCCGCCTGAAGCACGAGGGCGCCTTCGTCCACGTCACCAAGGGCGGCCGGGTCGTGGTCTACATGGGCGACGACCAGGGCGGCGAGCACATCTACAAGTTCGTGAGCGCCGGGCCCTGGAAGTCCATCCGCGGGCGCTGGAAGAGCCCGCTCGACGAGGGCACCCTCTACGTCGCCCGCTTCGACGAGGACGGCTCGGGGACGTGGCTGCCGCTCGTCCACGGCCAGGGGCCGCTCACGGCGGCCAACGGCTTCGCCGACCAGGGCGACGTGCTGATCAAGGCTCGCCTCGCCGCCTCGGCGGTGGGCGCCACCCCGATGGACCGACCCGAGTGGACCGCCGTCGACCCGAAGACGGGGACCGTCTACTGCACGCTCACCAACAACACCAGCAGCTCGAAGGTGCCGAACGCGGCCAACCCCCGGGTGCCGAACCGGTGGGGCCACATCGTGCGCTGGGACGAGGCCGGCAACGACCACGCCGCCACCTCCTTCCACTGGGACCTCTTCGTGGTGGCCGGCCCCGGGCGCGACAGCGCCACCCCGGACGGCTCGGACATCCTCGCCGAGGACGCCTTCGGATCGCCTGACGGGCTCTGGATCGACCCCGACAGCCGGGTGTGGATCCAGACCGACGGCAGCCAGCCCGACGGCGCCAACGACCAGATGCTCGCCGCGCACCCCTCCGCCACCGACGAGCAGGGCGTGCCGGAGATCCGCCGCTTCCTGACCGGCGTCACGAACTGCGAGGTCACCGGCGTGATCACCACGCCCGACCAGCGGACGATGTTCGTCAACCTGCAGCACCCCGGCGACGGCGGGGGCAGCACCTGGCCCCACGGCGACGGCCTCGACGTGCCCCGGTCCGCCACGGTCGTGGTGGTCAAGGACGACGGCGGGGTGGTGGGCACGTGACCCACCGGTGCACCGGCTGCGACGCGGCCGGCTGACAGGTCCCGGGCCGGGGCGGGCGTGCTGCCCGCCCCGGCCCGGTCGCGTTCAGGCGCCGACGGTGACCTCGAGCGAGGCGAGCAGGGCCCGCACCCGGCGCTCGATGTCGTCACGGATCGGGCGGACCGCCTCCACGCCCTGGCCGGCCGGGTCCTCGAGGGCCCAGTCCTCGTAGCGCTTGCCGGGGAAGAGCGGGCAGGCGTCGCCGCAGCCCATGGTGACCACCACGTCGGCGGCCCGCACGATCTCCTCGGTCCACGGCTTGGGGAACTCCTGGGCGATGTCGATGCCGACCTCGGCCATGGCCGCCACGGCCGACGGGTTCACCTCGAGGCCGGGCTCGCTGCCGCCGGACCAGGCCACGGCCCGGTCGCCGGCGAGGTGGTCGAACCACCCCAGCGCCATCTGCGACCGACCGGCGTTGTGCACGCAGAGGAACAGCACCGTGGGTCGACCGTCGGCCGACCGCCCCTCCACCTTGGCCAGGGCGTCGAGGCGCTGGCGGGCGAAGCGCTCCGCCATCAGGGGGAGGAAGGTGACGACGCGGGCCCGCGCCGCGAACTGGTCGTAGCTCGTCGCGAGGAAGTGCTCGATCGTCTCCACCGAGAAGGTGCCGTCGTAGCGGCGGCGGAGGTTGACCGAGGCGCTGCGCAGCGCCTGCTGCTGGTCGATGGGGAGGTCTTGCAGGGAGGGCATGGGGGTGGCTCCTGGGTCGGATCGGGTGATGGGGTTCGAAGCTGCGCCCGGTGGGCGTGAGGAGGAAGGAAGGTGGGCGCGAGGCCCGGGTCAGGCCTCGGCGTAGTACCGGCGCTTGGCCCAGAGGGCGACGTAGACGAGGCCGACGAGGACCGGCACCTCGATGAGCGGGCCGATGGTGCCGGCGAGGGCCTGACCCGAGGTGGCCCCGAAGACGGCGATGGCCACCGCGATGGCGAGCTCGAAGTTGTTGCCCGCCGCGGTGAAGGCCACCGAGGCGTTGCGCTCGTAGGGGAGGCCGAGCCGGTAGCCGGCCACGAACGAGCCGGCCCACATCACCGCGAAGTACACGAGCAGGGGGGCGGCCACCCGGACCACGTCGAGCGGCCGGTCGGTGATCTGCTCGCCCTGCAGGGCGAAGAGGACCACGATCGTGAAGAGCAGGCCGTAGAGGGCGATCGGCCCGATGCGGGGGAGGAATCGCTCCTCGTACCACTCGGTGCCCTTGCGGGCCTCACCGATGGTGCGGGTGAGGAACCCGGCGAGGAGCGGCACGCCGAGGAAGATCAGGACCGATCGGGCGATCTCCCACAGGCCGATGTCGAGCGTCTCGGACTCCAGGCCGAGCCAGCCCGGGAGGATGGTCAGGTAGAACCAGCCCAGCACCGAGTACATGACGATCTGGAACACCGAGTTGATCGCCACGAGCACGGCCCCCAGCTCCCGGCTCCCGCAGGCGAGGTCGTTCCAGACGAGCACCATGGCGATGCAGCGGGCCAGGCCCACGATGATGAGGCCGGTGCGCAGCTCGGGCAGGTCGCCGAGGAACACCCAGGCCAGCACGAACATGAGCGCCGGGCCGACCAGCCAGTTCAGGACGAGCGAGAGGGCGATGGTCCGGCGGTCGGCGAGCTGCTCGCCGATGTTGCGGTACCGAACCTTGGCCAGCACCGGGTACATCATGGCCAGCAGGCCGATGGCGATCGGCAGCGAGACGGTGCCGACCTTCACCGCGTCGAGCCACTCGTCGAGGTCGGGCACGATGCGGCCGACGCCGATCCCGATCACCATGGCCAGGCCGATCCAGGCGGGCAGGTAGCGGTCGAGGGTGGAGAGGGCCTCGGCAGGCGCCTCCGCCGGGGGTGCGGTGGTGTCGGTCATCGTCGCTCTCTGGTGGGTCCGGTGGGGGCGCGCGTGGGGCGCGGAGGCCCGACCGGTGGGCCGGGCGCGACCCGACCCCGGTGCGCCGCAGCGCGCCGGGGCGGGTTCGGTGGTGGTGGGGCGGTCAGCGGTCCGCGGCGCCGAGGCGCACGGGCTCGGCGGCGGGGGAGCAGCACGTGCTGGCCTCGCCGTCGGCCACGACCGTGTTGGACATCTGCTCGGCGTCGCCGGTCTTGACGTACCACTCCCACTTGGCGCCGTCGGGGTCGGTCACCCAGGTCTCGGTCTTGCTGGCGAAGCAGCAGACGGTGTCGTCGACACCGGTGGTGGCCACGCCGTCGGCGCGGAGACGGGCCTCGGCCTCGGTGACCTCCTGGCCGGTCTCGGTCTCCACCCCGAGGTGGTTGAGGGTGCCGCCGCCGGGCCCCTCGATGAGCACCAGCTTGAGCGGGGGCTCGGCGATGGCGAAGTTGGCGTAGCCGGGCTTGCGCTTGGCCGGCTCCGTGGCGAAGAGCTTCGAGTAGAACTCGACCGCTTGGTCGAGGTCGCTGACGTTGAGGGCGAGCTGCACACGGGCCATGGGGGTCTCCCTGGTAGATTGACACTTGTCGATGCGGTCAACCTACCAATAGATCGACGATTGTCAATGCTTTGAGTCGAGGTGCTCCCATGGCCACCACCCCACCCGAGCTCGATCCGGTCGACGGCTGCTGCGCGCCGGCCACCGGTGCCGGGCTCAGCGAGCTCGACGCCGCCGCGCTGGCCCACACCTACGCCGCGCTGGCCGACCCGGTGCGCTTGCGGTTGCTGAGCCTCATCGCGGCGACGGGGGAGATCTGCTCGTGCGACCTGGTGGCGCCGCTCGCCAAGAGCCAGCCCACCGTCAGCCACCACACCAAGGTCCTGGCCGAGGCCGGGCTCATCACGGGTGACAAGCGGGGTCGGTGGGTCCACTGGCGCGTGGCGCCCGCTCGGGCCGACCTGGTGCGCGACCTCCTCGCCCCTTGACCGCCGTTGTTCGGGTGGGGCCAGCGCCCCGCGCGGCCTGGCCCACCGCCTCCCCCGCCCTCCCGCATCCGGTTGGCGGTCCCTCCGGCGGCGATATCGACCGTGCATCGCCTCGACGGCGGCGCGGTGCGCGTCCCGCCGGCCGGGGCCTGCGTCGCCGTCGCCGAGGGCGCCGGGTGTCCGGCATGTGACATCGGTCTGGCCGGATGGCCACTGTTGCGGTCTCGTTCACCTCTGGTTCACCGGAGGCGCCCTGTGCCGACACCCGGCTTCCGTACCGTCGCCGTTGTCAACGCACATGCTTCCGCCCTAGGAGGGCCATCGTGATCCCGAGCAAGCGCCGAGCTTCGTTCGCTGCAGTAGTCATCGTCCCCGCACTGCTCCTCGGAGCGTGCGGTTCGAAGTCCGACGAGGGCGGCGATGCCGCCACCGAGGCCAAGGCCGACACCGAGGTGTCCGGCTCGGTCGTCGTCTCGGGCTCCTCCACCGTGGAGCCCATCACCAACTTCGTGCGTGAGGACTTCATCGCCCAGAACGGCGAGGTCGAGATCTCCGTCGACGGTCCCGGCACCGGGGACGGCTTCGAGCTGTTCTGCGCCGGCGACACCGACATCTCCGACGCCTCCCGCCCGATCAAGGAAGAGGAAGCGGCCACCTGCGAGGAGAACGGCATCGAGTTCATCGAGCTCGAGGTCGGGATCGACGGCCTCTCGGTCATCACCCCCGAGTCCAACTCGCTCGAGTGCCTGAGCTTCGCCGACCTCTACGCCCTGGCCGGCCCCGAGTCCGAGGGCTTCGAGTCCTGGACCGACGCCCAGGCCCTGGCCACCGAGCTGGGCTCCGACACCGAGTTCCCCGACGAGAACCTGGTGGTGACCGCCCCCGGCGCCGAGTCCGGCACCTACGACAGCTTCATCGAGCTGGCCATCACCCCCGTGGGTGAGACCCGGGTCGAGGAGGGCAAGATCGAAGAGGACGCCGCCGAGACGGTGCGGGCCGACTACTCGGCCAGCCCCAACGACAACACCATCATCGAGGGCGTCACCGGCGACCCGGGCGGCTTCGGCTGGGTGGGCTTCGCCTTCGCCGACCAGGCCGAGGGCATCAAGCTCATGCCCATCTCCGAAGAGCCCGGCGGCGAGTGCGTCGAGCCCAACTCCGAGACCATCCAGGACGGCAGCTACCCGATCAGCCGCAGCCTCTACATCTACGTGAACAAGGCCAAGGCCGCCGAGAACGAGGCCGTCAACGCCTTCGTCGACTTCTACATGGACGGGCTCGACGGTTTCGTCGAAGCTGCGGACTACATCCCGCTGGCCGACTCCGCCACCACGGTGGAGGTCTGGGAGGCCAAGACCGCCGGCACCACCGCCGGCTGACCCCGAACGCCCGGTCCCGGCCATGATGGCCGGGACCGGGCACCCCGGCGCCGCCTCCCGGCGCCTCGTCCCTTCGCCCCCGACCGGTTGACCCGAGGATCGATGACTGCAACCGCCTCCCCCCGCCCCGGGCCCCTCTCGCTCGAGGACCTGTCGGGTGACCCGCGACGCCAGACGATCGAGAAGGTGGTGCGGGCCGTCCTCACGGCCGCCGCCGTCACCTCGGTCATCATCAGCATCGCCATCATCTACGTGCTCCTCAAGGACGCGCTGGCCTTCCTGGGCTCGATCCAGCTCAGCGAACTGGGCGACGACGTGTGGCTGCCCCGTGGCGGGCGCTACGGCATCCTCGCCCCCCTCACCGGCACCCTCTGGGTCACCCTCGTGGCGGTGCTCATCGCCGGCCCCGTCGGCCTCGGTGCCGCCATCTACCTCTCCGAGTACGCCCGACCGCGGGTGCGTCGGATCGTCAAGCCCATCGTCGAGGTGCTCGCCTCGATCCCCTCGGTGGTGGTCGGCTTCTTCGCCATCCGCTTCATCGCCCCCGAGATCACCACCAAGCTCTTCGACGGCTCGCCGACCCAGAACCTGCTGGTGGCGGGCATCGGCGTCGGGCTCCTCACCATCCCGCTCATGACCTCGGTGTCCGAGGACGCCCTGCGGGCCGTCCCGCTCTCGCTCCGGGAGGCCTCGTCCGGCCTCGGCGCCAAGAAGGTCACCACGGTGGTGCGGGTGGTGGTGCCGGCGGCCATCAGCGGCTTGGTGGCCGGGCTGATCCTGTCCATCTCCCGGGCCATCGGCGAGACCATGGTGGTCTTCCTGGCCGCCGGCGGTGCCGGGACCGTCGCCTCCTCGCCGCTCGAGGGTGGCACCACCATCACCGCCGCGATGGCCTCGGTGGCCAGCGGCACCGACAACGTCGTCGGTGTCGGCAACACGTTCCAGAGCATCTTCTTCCTCGGCCTGGTGCTGTTCCTCCTGACCCTGTCGCTCAACGTGGTGGCCGACCGCTTCGTGCGGCGCGTCCGCCAGAAGTACTGAGGCCCCCATGGCGATCACCGCTCCCGACATCACCTCCGAGGTCGTCCGCGCCCGGCTCCAGGGCGAGAAGGCCGACGTCAGCGGCGCCGCCTTCCGGTACCTGCTGGTGGCCTGCCTCGCCTTCGTGCTGGCCGCCCTGGTGGCCCTTATCGTCAGCGTCTCCCCCGAGGGGCTCGAGGTCTTCTCGACCCGAGGCGTGGCCGACTTCATCCAGCGGCCCTACTCCATCCGCCCCGACTACGCCGGGGTGTACCAGGGCATGGTCGGCACCGTCACCTGCGCGGTGATCGTGGCCCTGCTGGCCTTCCCCCTCGGCCTGGCCTCGGCCATCTACCTCGAGGAGTACGCCGGCGACACCTGGTTCACCCGGGTGGTCGACATCGTCATCCGCAACCTGGCCGGCGTGCCCGCGGTGGTCTACGGCCTGCTCGGCTACGCCCTCTTCGTGAGCGGCCCGGCCGAGTCGATCACCGGCGGCTCGAGCGTGCTGTCGGCGGGCCTCACCCTCTCGATCCTGGTCCTCCCCATCGTGGTCATCACCTCGGCCGAGGCCATCCGGGCCGTGCCGTCGAACCTCCGAGAGGGGGGCTTCGGGGTCGGTGCCACCCGCTGGGAGGTCACCCGCACCCTGGTGCTCCCGAACGCCCTCCCCGGCGTGCTCACCGGCACCATCCTCGGCCTGGCCCGTGCGCTGGGCGAGGCGGCACCGCTGATCCTGGTGGGTGCGTCCACCAGCGGGTTCTCCGGCGGCGAGCCGGGCGACCTCACCGGCCGCTTCACCGCCCTCCCGAACCTGATCTCCGGCTGGTCCAAGCTGCCTGCGGCGAACTGGACCGGCAACACCCAGGCGGCGATCCTCGTGACGCTCGCCCTCGTGCTCGGCATCAACACCGTCGGCATCATCCTCCGCAACCGCTTCGAGAAGAAGAAGTGAGCCCCGTGACCCCCATCAGCGATCCCACCAGCACCGCCACCCGGAAGCAGCCCGTGACCGTCGAGCTCGACCTCACCGACACCCCCGCCGTGGGCACCAAGCCCACGGTCTTCCAGACCCGGGACCTGGCCGTCTTCTACGGCGAGTTCCGGGCGGTGCGTGACGTGAACATCGCCGTGCACCAGAGCGAGATCACCGCGTTCATCGGCCCCTCGGGCTGCGGCAAGAGCACCGTGCTGCGTTGCTTCAACCGCATGAACGACCTCATCGACATCGCCCGGGTGGAGGGGGGCCTCACCTTCCACGGGGTCGACCTCTACGACAAGGCCGTGAACCCGGTGGAGGTCCGTCGCCGCATCGGCATGGTGTTCCAGAAGCCCAACCCGTTCCCCAAGTCGATCTACGAGAACGTGGCCTACGCGCCGCGCCTCGCCGGTCTGGCCAGGAAGGGTGCGGCCATGGACGAGATCGTGGAGACGTCGCTGCGCAAGGCCGCCCTGTGGGACGAGGTGAAGGACCGGCTGAAGAAGTCGGCGCTGGGCCTCTCCGGTGGCCAGCAGCAGCGGCTCTGCATCGCCCGGGCCCTCGCCGTGGCCCCCGAGGTCCTGCTGATGGACGAGCCCTGCTCCGCCCTCGACCCCATCGCCACCGGGCGGATCGAGGACCTCATGGAGGAGATCAAGCAGCAGTACACGATCATCATCGTCACCCACAACATGCAGCAGGCCGCTCGGGTCAGCGATCGGTGCGCCTTCTTCACCACCGAGGTCAGCGAGACCAGCGACACCCGCACGGGGGTGCTGGTGGAGTACGACGCCACCGAGAAGATGTTCTCGAACCCCTCCGACGAACGCACCGAGAACTACGTGACCGGCCGGTTCGGCTGACCACGTGGACCTCGATCACCCCCCGATGGTGCGCCAAGGCTTCAGCGACGAGCTCGACCAGCTCCGCCTCCAGGTGGAGGTCATGGCCGTGCGCGTCGACCAGAACCTGGAGCGCATGCGCCTCTACCTGGCCCACGGCTCGGCCGAGGTGGCCCAGGAGGCCATCGACGCCGACGACGACATCGACGCCATGAACCTGTCGCTCAACGAGCGCTGCTACGACCTGCTGGCCCGGGAGTCCCCCGTGGCATCCGACCTGCGCTTCGTGGTGTCGGTGATGCGGGTGCTGGGTGAGCTGGAGCGCATCGGCGACCTCTCGCTTCGGGTGGTGAAGGTCGGCGTCGACTGGGCCGTGGTCCGCGAGTACGCCACCACCTACGACATCCTCGTCTCCATGGCCGACACCGCCGTCGACCTGTACCGGCAGGCGCTGGCCGCCTGGTCCAGCCAGGACCTGGCCCAGGCCGACCAGCTGGCCCGCTCGGGTCGAGCGCTCGACCTGGCCAACGAGCAGCTGGCCCGGGAGCTCCTGCGCCTCGACGGCCCCACCGCTGTCCCCGCCGCCCTCCACAGCCTGGTGATCGGCAAGTCGCTCGACCGCATCGCCGACCACGCCGCCATCATCGGCAGCCGCCTCCGGTACCTCCTCACCGGCGACCCGGGGCACCTCGCCGCCGAGATCCGATGAGTGAGGGCAGGATGGAGGACGACGGCGGTACCGAGGAGCAGAGGCCCCACATGGACAACGTGCGCAAGAGCTTCCACCAGACCCTGGAGGAGATCCGCAAGGAGATGATGCAGATGGCGGCGCTCGTCACCGAGGGGATCCCCCGCGGCACCGAGGCGCTGCTGGCCGGCGACCTCGCCGAGGCCCAGGCGATCATCGAGGGCGACGACCCGCTCGACGCCGCCGCCGTGGAGCTCGAGGAGCGCTGCTACCAGCAGCTCGCCCTGCAGCAGCCCATGGCCGGCGACCTGCGCTCCATCGTCACCGCCATCCGCATGATCGCCGAGATCGAGCGCTCCGGTGACCTGGTCGTGAACATCGCCAAGGGCTCCCGGCGCATCTTCGGCACCGAGATCTCGGCCCGCCTGCGCGGCCTCATCGGCCAGATGGGCGAGGAGGCCACCCGCCTGTTCCGCCTGGCCATGGACTCCTACATCGACGAGGACGCCGGCGTGGCCGCCGCCCTCGACGACCTCGACGACCGCCTCGACTCGATCCACCGCGACTACATCCAGGAGATCTTCCTGGTGCACAACGCGGGCGACCTGAGCGTGCAGGCGGCGGTGCAGCTCGCGCTGATCGGTCGCTACTACGAGCGCATCGGCGACCACGCCGTCAACATCGGCGAGCGGGTCCGCTACATGGTCACCGGTTGGCTGCCCGAGCACACCGGGGCGGCGCGCAACGCCGCCCGCTCCGCGTCCGGCGAGGGCTAGGCCCGACGTGACCGCCTGGGTCCGGCCGGCGCGGCCCGGTGAGGTCCGGCGGTCCCCGTCGTCGACCGGCGCGTGCCCCGGGCGGCACGCGGTGCCGGCGTAGTGCTCCGCACCAGCCAGGTCCGGCGCAAGCTGGACGACCTGCGCGCTCGCTTCGAGCGGGCACCGGGACCGGACTCCAACTCGGTCGAGGACGCCACGGACCGCCTGGTGCGGGTGGTGGAGCAGCACCTCCAGCGTGACTCGAGGTCGTCGGCCACGGCCGAGCGGCTGGTGAGCGCCATCGACGTCATCCCCCAGGGGATCGTGCTCGCCGACGCCGGCGGCCAGGTGGTCTTCCGCAACCGCTCCGCCTCCGGGTTCTTCGCCGCCCGCCACAGCGAGGCGCTGGTGGAATCGGCCATCGCGGAGCTGATCGCCGAGGCCGTCGGCGGCGCTGCGGCCTCCCGGACGCTCGACCTGTTCGGCCCGCCCCGGCGAGCGCTCCAGCTCCGGGCCGTGCCCCTCGAGGGCTCCTCGTCCGAGCCGGCGGGCGCCTTCCTGGTGGTGGAGGACGTGTCGGAGCGCCAGCGCCTCGATGCCGTGCGCCGCGACTTCGTGGCCAACATCAGCCACGAGCTGAAGACCCCCGTGGGTGCCCTCGGCGTCCTGGCCGAAGCCCTGGCGGGGGAGACCGACCCCGAGGTGGTGCAGCGGCTGGCCGGGCGCATGCAGCGCGAGGCCTTCCGCGTGGCGCGCACCATCGACGACCTCCTGCAGCTCAGCCAGATCGAGGCCAGCGACCTCCCCGAGCGCGAGCAGGTGCCGGTCCACCTGGTGATCGCCGAGGCGGCCGACCGCACCCGCACCGCCGCCCGGCTCTCCGACGTGCGACTGGTCGTGCACGAGCCCAGCGTCCGCCCGTGCGTGCTCGGCGACCGCCGGCAGCTGGTCTCGGCCCTGGCCAACCTGTTCGACAACGCCGTGAAGTACTCCGACCCCGGTGCCGAGGTGGCGGTGCGCACCCGCACCGACGACGGCTGGGTCCTCCTCGAGGTGGAGGACCAGGGCGTCGGCATCCCCGCCCGCGACCTGGAGCGGATCTTCGAGCGGTTCTACCGGGTCGACCGGGCTCGCAGCCGTGACACGGGCGGCACCGGGCTCGGCCTGGCCATCGTCCGCCACGTGGTGCAGAACCACGAGGGCGAGGTCACCGTCACCTCTCGCGAAGGCGAGGGGTCCACCTTCACCCTGCGGCTCCCGGCCGGTCCCGGCCCCGACGCCGCCCCACCCGAGGAGGCCATCGCATGACGATCGTCCACCCCCAGCAGGAGACGCCCATGTCTGCCACCACCACCATCCTCGTGGTCGAGGACGAGGACAGCTTCGTCGACGCCCTCACCGTCGGCCTGGCCCGCGAGGGCTTCCGCGTCCAGGTGGCGCGCGACGGCGCCGAGGCGCTCGCGGTGTTCGACGCGGTCCAGCCCGACCTGGTGCTCCTCGACGTGATGCTGCCGAAGGTGTCGGGCATCGACGTGTGCCGTGAGCTCCGCTCGCGGTCCCGGGTGCCGATCATCATGGTCACCGCCAAGGGCTCCGAGATCGACACCGTGGTGGGCCTCGAGGTGGGCGCCGACGACTACGTCTCCAAGCCCTACCGGCTCCGGGAGCTGGTGGCCCGGATGCGGGCGGTGCTCCGGCGGGTGCCGGGCGACGTGGGCCCGATCGACGGCGAGGGTGGCGAGCTCCTCCAGGTGGGCGACGTGTCGCTCGACCCGGGGCGCCACGAGGTGCTCGTGCGGGGCAGTGAGGTCGCCCTCCCGCTGAAGGAGTTCGAGCTCCTCACCCTGCTGCTCGAGAACGCCGGGCGCGTGCTGTCGCGCGACGTGCTCATCGACCGGGTCTGGGGCCACGACTACGTGGGGGACACCAAGACCCTCGACGTCCACGTGAAGCGCCTCCGGGCCAAGGTGGAGGAAGACCCCTCGGCACCCACGCGGATCGTCACCATCCGCGGCCTCGGCTACAAGTACGAGACGCCCCGCCCCGTCCGGAGCTGATCGGCCCCGGCCGGCCGGCCGCTCGGCGCCGTCCGGCACCCGCCGCTCCGACATCGACGTCGCCGGACCGGGAAGGAACGCGCCGTGCCCCGCTGTCCACGATGTCGGAGCGGGTCCGTACGATGGGCCCCGTGACGAACCCCTCCGACGCCACCTTGCCGCGCCCGGGCACCGCGGCGGGCGCCAAGGCCTTCATCGTCACGCCCTTCGCCCGGATGGCCCGCACCCACGCGGCGTCGGCCATGGCCGACGCCATGGTGGCGGCCTCGCTGGCCGGCTCGCTGTTCTTCACCCTCCCGGCCGGTGATGCCCGGGCGCCGGTGCTGCGCTACCTGGTCATCACCATGCTCCCGTTCGCGGTCATGTCGCCACTGATCGGGCCCCTGATCGACCGGCTCAAGGGCGGCCACCGGCTGATGGTGATCGCCTCGGCGGTCCTCCGGTCGTTCCTCTGCTACCTCATGGCCACGGTGATCAGCGGCGAGAGCCTGCTGTTCTTCCTCTACGCCCTGTGCCTGCTGGTGTGCCAGAAGGCGTACCAGGTGGCCCGCAGCGCGCTCGTCCCCACCGTGGTCCGCAACGACACCGAGCTGGTGGAGGCCAACTCCAAGCTCTCGCTGATCAGCGGCCTGGCGGGCTTCCTGGGCGTGGTGCCCGCCGCCATCCTGCTCAAGCTGTTCGGGCCGGAGTGGTCGCTGGGCCTCGCCATGGTGGTCTACGGCCTCGCCGCCGTGCTGGCCCTGCGGATCTCCGGGGTCCGGATCGCCCAGGACTCCCCGGACGAGATCGAGCGCCACGAGCTGCGTGGCGCCGGGATCATCATGGCCGGGTCGGCCATGGGCCTCATCCGGGCCTGCGTGGGCTTCCTCACCCTCCTGGTGGCGTTCGACTTCCGGGGCGGTGACCGCGCCCCCTGGGAGTTCGGTGTGGTGGGCGCGGCGAGCGTCCTCAGCCAGCTGGCCGGGGCCGCGCTGGCGCCGCGCATCCGCACCATGACCAGCGAGGAGAACCTGCTCTCCGGGGTCCTCGGACTGCTGGTGGCCGGTGGCCTGGTCGCCCTGCTGCTGGGCGACGTGGCCGGCGCCGCCATCCTCGGCTCCTGCGTCGGCTTCGCCGCCGGCGGCGGGAAGCTGGCCTTCGACTCGATCCTCCAGCGCGACGCGCCCGACGCCAACCGCGGCCGGGCATTCGCCAAGTTCGAGACCCGCTTCCAGGTCACCTGGGTGATCGGTGCCCTGATCCCCGTCGCCATCGCCATGAACGCCAGCGCCGGGTTCGCGGTGGTGCTGGTGCTGGCGGTGATCGCCCTCACCTCGTACACGGTGGGCCGGCTCGCCTACGCCCACCGCATGGGCACCCACCAGACGGCGGCCACCGCCGCGGCGGTGGAGATCGAGGACCGCTTCGCGGTGGTCTCCGGCGAGGTCCGGGGCCGCCTGGCCGGGGCGCCCCGGGCGGCGTACCGGCGCATGCGCACGAGCCGCACCGCCGACGACGAGTACGACGACGGGTACGCCGACGAGGGGTACGCCGACGACCGGTTCGAGGACGAGGCGGCCTACGACCGGGCCGCTCACGGCGACGCGGTTCCCGCCGACGCCGGGTACGACGAGGCCGGGTACGACGACGAGGCCGGGTACGACGACGAGGACGACTACGACGAGGACGCCGAGCCCCAGTGGGCCGACGAGCCGACGGCTCGGGCCGGCGACGGGGAGCCCGAGCGGGGCCGGCGTCGCGGTCGGCGACGGCGGGCTGCGGGCCGGGTCGCCGCCGAGGTGCCGGCGGAGGTCCCCACCCGGGTCGTGGGTGAGCGGGCCCGCCCCGGCGCCGGCTCGTCGGTGGCCTGGGAACCGCCCGACGACGACGAGTTCCCGTGGGAGCGCCCGGTCGACCACCCCGATCGGCCGGGGGCGTTCCTCGACGACGTCGATCCCTCCGTGGCCAACCCGTTCCCCTGGACGCCCGACGACGGGCCGGTCCGCTGAGGCGCACCACGGGGCGGGCCCGTTGACCCGGGTCGTGGTGCTGGCCGACACCCACGTGGGGCCCGCGAGCTCCCGTCGGCTGCCCGACGGCGCCTACGACCACCTGGCCGACGCGGACCTCGTCCTCCACGCCGGCGACCTGACGTCGCCCGACCTCCTCCACGAGCTGGCCGGCTTCGCCCCGGTCGAGGCCGTGCTCGGCAACAACGACCACGACCTGCTCGGGGTGCTGCCCGAGCGGCGGGAGCTCACCATCGACGGCGTGCGGGTGGCGATGGTCCACGACAGCGGGGCCCGCGCCGGTCGGGCCGCCCGTCTCCACCGGTGGTTCCCAGAGGCCGACCTGGTCGTGTTCGGCCACAGCCACGAGCCCTGCGACGAGCCGGGGGTCGACGGCCAGCGCCTCCTCAACCCCGGCTCGTGCACCTGGAAGCGTCGGGCTCCCGCCCACACCCTCGCCGTGGCCGACCTGGCCGACGGCGAGGTCCGCAACCTCCGCATCCTCTCGTTGGGCTGAGCACCCGCCGATGCGACCGGCCCTCGCCGCTCCGCTGGTGGGTGGCGAGCGGGATGGCCGGCTCCACGCCGCAGCCGACCGCCCGGAGCGCAGGCGGGGTGGACGGTGCGCCGGGAGATGCGGCGGCTCCCGTCCCACCGGCGGGCTCGGCCCCGCTCGAGCCCACGCTGGATCTCCCGTCAGCCCCGCCCGCCGAGGTGCCGCACCATGACCCTCCGGACCACACCCGACCGAGCAGCCCAGCTCGAGCGGGCCTACGCCTACCCCTACGACCGCCCGCTCGGCTCCTTCCTCTTCCGGCCCGGTCACGGCGCCGCCGCCTGGGACGAGGACCGGTCACGCGTCGCCGGCCGGCACGCCCTCGTCTCCATCGGATCGAACGCCTCGCCGACCCAGCTCGAACGCAAGCTCGCAGGACGGACCAGCCCGCACGGCATCCCCGTGCTCGCCGCCACCCTCACCGGCTACGACGCCGTGTACGCCGCCCGGGTCTCGGCCTATGGGGCCGTCCCCGCGTCGATCACCCCAGCCCCTGGGGTCACCGTGGCCGCCCACATCGTGTTCCTCGACGACGAGGAGCTCGATGTCCTGCACCGTTCCGAAGGCCTGCACCGCCGCGACCCGCAGTACCGGGCGATCGGGATCCCCGCGTCCGCGGTCGGGTGCCCGGTACCGGTCGAAGGACCGCTCCTGGCGTACCAGGCATCGAGCGGGCACCTCGCGGTCAACGGTGGGCTCGTCGCCGTCGCCGCCTTCCCCGCCACCGGACGCAGCTACCCGGTGATGTCCGAACGTGAGGTCCTCGACCACGTCGCGGGCCTGTTCGGTTGCCCGACCGACGAGTTCGTCCTGGCGGTGGCCACCAGCGCCGACACGCACCACGCCGTGAAGACCCGCCTCGGCGCCGACCACGCCCTGCCGGCACCGTGAGCCCGGCCCCAAGGGCCCCGGCCGGTGTGCAGCACGGATGGAAACAACTCGGGGTGTACCGAGGATTGGTGGTGGGGTAGAACACGTCCATGCCCGGCTCCCCCCACCCGGTCCCCGCTCCGCCGACCTCGACGACGACGCCCCCGGCGCCCGGGAGCGCCCGGCACCGCCCACCTCGCGGTCG
>JBBRFU010000021.1:0-35365 GCA_038241315.1 Acidimicrobiales bacterium
CCCTACGAGTTGTCAGCAACCGCCTCGTCGCCATCCTCCACGGCTGCCTCCGCACCCGAACCCCCTACGACGAAAACACCGCCTGGGCCCACCGCCAAGACCTCGCCGCTTGACGCCTCCCGCACGTGGGATGTCTGACGCGCCACCGGTCCGGCCCGGGCCGACCGGCCCGCCGGGACGCTGCGTGCCCGGGATCTCGGGTCGTCTCGGGGCCTGTCGGGCGGCCGGATTAGCACTCTCGGGTCGCGACTGCTTGCAGGTCGGCCGTCGGCGCCGTATCGTTGGCACTCGCCATAGAGGAGTGCTAACGCCGCATCGAGCGTTGGCCGTCCGTTTCTCACGCCATGGAGGCGCTGATGTCCCTGCAGCCGCTCGAAGATCGCATCATCGTGAAGCCGGGTGATGCCGAAGAGACCACCGCGAGTGGTCTGGTGATCCCCGACACCGCCAAGGAGAAGCCCCAGCAGGGCGAGGTCCTGGCCGTCGGCGAGGGCCGGTGGGACGAGGACGGCGAGAAGCGCATCCCCGTCGACGTGAAGGTCGGCGACATCGTCGTCTACTCCAAGTACGGCGGCACCGAGATCACGTCGGACGGTGAGGACGTGCTGATCCTCAACGCCCGCGACGTCCTCGCCATCGTCAAGAACTGAGCAGAGGAACCACATGCCAAAGATCCTGAAGTTTGACGACGAGGCCCGCCGCGGCCTCGAGGCGGGCGTGAACAAGCTCGCCGACGCGGTCAAGGTCACGCTGGGCCCGAAGGGCCGCAACGTGGTGCTCGAGAAGAAGTTCGGCGCCCCCACCATCACGAACGACGGCGTGTCCATCGCTCGCGAGATCGAGCTGGAGGACCCCTACGAGAACATGGGCGCCCAGCTCGTCAAGGAGGTGGCCACCAAGACCAACGACGTCGCCGGTGACGGCACCACCACCGCCACCGTGCTCGCCCAGGCCCTGGTCAAGGAAGGCCTCCGCAACGTGGCCGCCGGCGCCAACCCGATGTCGCTCAAGCGCGGCATCGACAAGGCCGTCGCCGCCGCCGTCGAGTCCATCAAGGACCAGGCCAAGGAGATCGACGACCGCAGCGAGATCGCCCAGGTCGCCACCATCTCGGCCAACAACGACTCGGCCATCGGCGAGGTCCTCGCCGATGCCATCGACAAGGTCGGCAAGGACGGTGTGGTCACCGTCGAGGAGTCCAACACCTTCGGCATCGAGCTCGACTTCACCGAGGGCATGCAGTTCGACAAGGGCTACCTGTCGCCGTACTTCGTGTCCGACCCGGAGCGCCAGGAGGCCGTCCTCGAGGACGCGCTGATCCTCTTCACCGAGGGCAAGATCTCCTCGGTCCAGGACCTCGTGCCCGTGCTCGAGAAGGTCATGCAGACCGGCAAGCCGCTGCTGATCATCGCCGAGGACATCGAGGGCGAGGCCCTCGCCACCCTCGTGGTGAACAAGATCCGCGGCACCTTCAACTCGGTGGCCGTCAAGGCCCCCGGCTTCGGTGAGCGCCGCAAGGCCATGCTCGGCGACATCGCCACCCTCACCGGTGGCCAGGTCATCTCCGAGACCATCGGCCTCAAGCTCGACAACGCCACCATCGACCTCCTGGGCTCGGCCCGGAAGATCGTGGTCACCAAGGACCTCACCACCATCGTCGATGGTGGCGGCCCCAAGGCCGATGTCGAGGGCCGCATCGCCCAGATCCGCCGCGAGATCGACGACACCGATTCCGACTGGGATCGCGAGAAGCTCCAGGAGCGCCTCGCCAAGCTGGCCGGCGGCGTCGCCGTCGTCCAGGTCGGTGCCGCCACCGAGGTGGAGCTCAAGGAGAAGAAGCACCGCATCGAAGATGCGCTGTCGGCCACCCGCGCCGCCATCGAAGAGGGCATC
Organism: Acidimicrobiales bacterium; assembly: GCA_038241315.1. Lineage (GTDB taxonomy): Bacteria > Actinomycetota > Acidimicrobiia > Acidimicrobiales > Iamiaceae > Aquihabitans. The sequence continues at coordinate 1,894 of JBBRFU010000021.1, forward strand.
GTCCCCGGCGGTGGCACGGCGCTGGTCCGGGCCCGCAAGGCCGTGGCCACGGCCATCGAGGGCCTCCAGGGCGACGAGGCCACCGGCGCCCGCTCGGTCCACAAGGCGCTCGACGCCCCGGCCCGCCTCATCGCCAGCAACGCTGGTCACGAGGGTGCGGTCGTGGTGCAGCAGATCGAGTCCGAGAAGGGCTCCTACGGCCTCAACGCCGCCACCGGCGTGTTCGAGGACCTGATGAAGGCCGGCGTCATCGACCCGGCCAAGGTGACCCGGGCGGCGCTCCAGAACGCCGCCTCGATCGCCGGCCTGCTCCTCACCACCGAGGCCATCATCGCCGACAAGCCCGAGGAAGAGGGCGCCGGCGGCGGTGGCATGGGTGGCGGCATGCCCGGCGGCATGGGTGGCATGGGCGGGATGATGTAGTCCCGGCGGGTCGCTCCGGCGCCCGCCCCCCGCTGCCCACCCGCAGCACCGAACACCAGGAGGACCCGGGCCCCGTGCCCGGGTCCTTCCGCGTCCTGCCCGCCGCCCGGGGCGGGACCCGTCAGTCGTCGGCGACGGCGGCGAGGCGGGTGGCGCGGTCGGGGGCGGGGAAGAGGGGGCGGACGGTGACGTCGGGGTCGGTCCAGGCCGGGTGGTCCGGCGACGGGAACTTGGCCTCCAGGTAGGCGAGCATCACGTCGACGTACTCGGCGGTCATCTCCTCGCGGTGGACCTCGTCGTCGTCGGCGGCCGCCGCCAGCACCAGGTGGGCGAGGGTGACCAGCACCTCGGCCGTGCGGGCCACCACGTCGTCGGGGATGCCCGGGACGCGGAGCTCGACCAGCTCGCGCACGTGGTCCTCGAGCCCCCGTCGGAGGCGGGCGCCGGCGTTGGCCCGGCCGCCGGGCACCATCGCCGAGACCAGCAGGGCCGGGAGGGCCCGCTGCTCGCGGGTCTCCTCGAGGACGCGGCGCAGCACCCGGCGCAGGAACTCCCCGATGCGCTCGTTGGGCAGCAGGTCCCCGAGCAGCTCGTCGTAGATGCCCACGAGGGTGGCGAGGTAGCGGTCGGTGAGCGCCTCGGCGAGGGCCGCCTTGTCGGGGAACCAGCGGTAGAGGGTGCCCACCGGGACCTCCGCCCGGGCGGCGACCAGGTTGGTGGTGGCCGCGTCGTAGCCGACCTCCTCGAAGACCTCGGCGGCCACGTCGAGCAGGTGCTCCACGCGTGCGGCCGATCGGGCCTGGCGTGGTCGGTTCCGGAGATGGCTGGTGGCATCGGGCACCAGGGCGATCCCTCCCGCAGGGTGGCGTGCCCGCACGCTAGTGCCGTGGTGTCGGCCGGCCCGGGCACCGGCAGGTCGCCGGCGGGGGCCCGGAAGGGGTGGTCCGGACCGCCCTCGGTAGGCTGCGCCCATGGAACGACCGCCAGCCGACCCGGTGAAGTTGCTCAACTCGTGGATGGAGTGGGAGCGCGGCGAGATCACCCCGGGGCGCGTGATGGCCGACCTGAAGACCGGTGGCCTGCGCGACGTGCTCGAGCACCTCGCCGCCGAGGCCGCCGCCACCGACCACCCCGCCTGAGCGCCCGGCGTGGCCGAGTCGGCGAGCGACGAACGCCCCCGCGGTGGTCCCCAGCGCATCCCCCGGCCGCCCACCGCGCGGCCGGGCGACCCGGCGCCGTGGGGCCACCTGGGTGATGCCGAGCGCCGGGTCGACGTGGCCGGTCTCCGGGCCGCCTTCGCCGGGCTCGGCCCCGCGGTCCCGTCCGTCCTGGAGGCGACGGCCCGACGTGGGTCGGCCGTGCTGGCACCGATCTACGAGGACGGGGGTGAGGCCCACGTGATCCTCACCCGTCGCTCCGCAGCGCTGCGGGTCCACAGCGGCGAGGTGAGCTTCCCCGGGGGCGGCCAGGACCCCGGCGAGGACCTCGTGGACACGGCCCGGCGCGAGGCCCACGAGGAGATCGGCCTCGATCCCGCCCTGGTGGAGATCGTCGGGGAGCTGGACCACCTGGGCACCGTCACCAGCGGATCGTTCATCGTCCCCTACGTCGGGGTGCTGGCCCACCCACCCGCGCTCCTCGCCAGCCCGGGGGAGGTGGAGGCGATCCTGCGCGTGCCCCTCGCCGAGCTGCTGGACCCGTCGATCTTCCGCGAGGAGCGGTGGCACGTCTTCGGCGCCGATCGGCCGATCTACTTCTTCGAGCTCTACGGCGACACGGTGTGGGGCGCCACCGCCGCCATGCTCCGCCAGCTGCTGGGCCTGGCCACGGGCACCGTGGGCCGAGGCGAGCTGGGTCACCGGTAGCCTCCGGCCCCCCGACCCCGAGGCGCGGGCCTAGCGTGGCGGGGTGCCCGATGCCGTCGATCCACCGGCCTTCGCCATGTCGGCCGACGAGTTCCGCCGCCGGGGCCACGAGGCCGTGGAGTGGGTGGCCCGGTACCTGGAGACGGTGGAGGACCGCCCGGTGCGGTCGACGGTGGCGCCGGGCGAGGTGCGCGCCGCGCTCCCGTCGGGGCCGCCGGCGTCACCCGAGTCGTTCGACGCCATCTTCGCCGACCTCGACCGCGTGATCCTCCCGGGCATCACCCACTGGCAGTCGCCGAACTTCTTCGCCTACTTCCAGGCCAACGCCTCGGGCCCGTCGATCCTGGGGGAGCTCATCGCGGCCGGCCTCGGCGTGCAGGGGATGCTCTGGTCCACGAGCCCGGCGGCCACCGAGCTGGAGACGGTGGTCTGCGACTGGCTGGTGGAGCTGCTCGACCTGCCGGCCCGGTTCCTCTCGTCGGGCCCCGGCGGTGGCGTGATCCAGGACGGCGCCTCGGGGGCCACGCTGTGCGCCCTCCTGGCGGCCCGCGAGCGGGTGAAGGGCCGCGAGGCGCTCGAGCGACTCGTGGCCTACACCTCGCCGGAGGCCCACTCGTCGGTGCTGAAGGGGGCGCGGGTGGCCGGGCTCCGCGACGAGCAGCTCACGCTGGTGGCCACCGACCACCGCCACGCGCTCGACGCCACCGCGCTGGCCCGCGAGGTGGAGGCCGACCTGGCGGCCGGGCGGGTGCCGTTCTTCGTGGCCGCCACCGTGGGCACCACGTCGTCGCACGCGCTGGACCCGATCGAGGCCGTGGTGGCGGCGGTGGCCGGGCGCCAGACCTGGGTGCACGTCGACGGTGCCCACGCCGGCTCGGCCGCCGTCTGCCCCGAGCTGCGCTTCGTGAACCACGGCCTCGAGGGCGTGGACAGCTACGCCTTCGACCCGCACAAGTGGCTCTTCACGAACATGGAGTGCGACGTCATGTACGTGGCCGACCGGGCCCCGCTGCTGGACGCGCTGCGCGTGACCCCCGAGTACCTGCGCAACGCGGCGAGCGACTCGGGCGAGGTCATCGACTACCGCGACTGGCACGTGCCGCTCGGCCGCCGGTTCCGGGCCCTGAAGCTGTGGTTCGTGCTCCGGCACTACGGCGCGGAGGGGCTGGCCGTCACGGTGCGCCGCCACGTCGCGCTGGCCCAGGAGCTGGTCGGCTGGGTGGAGGCCGACGAGCGCTTCGAGCTGGCGGCTCCCGCCCCGCTCAACCTCGTCTGCTTCCGCCACGTCGGGGGCGAGGAGGTCAACCAGCAACTGCTCGACGACCTGAACGCCACCGGACGGCTCTTCCTCACCCACACCCGGCTCGACGGCCGGCTCACCCTCCGGCTGTCGATCGGGCAGACCACCACCGAGCGCCGTCACGTCGAGGCGGCCTGGCAGCTCATCGGGGAGCTGGCGCCGTCGTGACCGCGCCCCGGCGTCCGTCGTGGTGGCTCCGGTGAGCCACATCGGGCGGCTCCTCGTGGCCACGCCGCTCATCGGCGACCCCAACTTCGAGCGCACCGTGATCCTCCTCCTGGCCCACGGCCCCGATGGCGCGTTCGGCGTGGTGGTCAACCGGCCGAGCGACACCACCGTGGGCGAGGTGGCCGAGGGCTGGGTGCCTCAGGTCTCCGCGCCCGGGGTGCTCTTCGTCGGCGGGCCGGTGGGGGAGGACACGGTGGTGGGGCTGGCCCGCCGGGGCCGGGAACCGGTGGAGCACTTCGGCGAGGTGGCCGGCGACCTCGGCACCATCGACCTCCACCACCCGCCCGCGCCGGGCGAGCACCCCTGGCGGGGCGTGCGGCTCTTCGCCGGTTCCGCCGGCTGGGCGCCCGGCCAGCTCGAGGACGAGCTGCGGGAGGGCGCGTGGTGGGCCGTCGACGCCGAGCCCGACGATCCCCTCACCGGCGACCCCGAGGGCCTGTGGGCCCGGGTGCTGCGCCGCCAGCAGGGCTCGGTGGCCTGGTTCGCCAACCACCCCGACGACCCCACCGCCAACTGACCCGGTCGGGCGATCCCGTGCCCGCCGGCCCGGGCGCCGGTAGCGTCACGGCCATGGCCACGCTCTCGTTCGACGCTGAGACCCAAGGCGAGCTGGTGGTGAAGGTGCGCCGCTGGCTGGCGTCGGTGGAGGGCGAGGCCGAGGGGGCGCTCACGCCCCACGAGGCCATCGAGCAGGGGGCGGAGCTCACCAAGGAGGCGCTGCGCATCATCGCCTCGGCGGCTCCCGAGCCGGTGGCCCAGAGCGAGATCGTCAAGGCCCTCACCAGCGCCGGCTACAAGGCCACCGATGCCACCAAGCAGGCGCTGGTGGACGGCCTCGACAGCGTGGAGGAGGTCACCGGCGGCAGCGTGGTCCAGCTCGCCCGCGACGCCTCGAAGACGGTCGTCTACCAGATGAACACCGCGGTGGCCCGGCAGATCCTCAAGTCGCTGCGGCGCTGACCACCGCCGGCAGGACGCACGTCACCCCCCGGCTCATCGACCCGCCGGGCGGCGCCCGATAGCCTGCGGCCACCACCGCCGCTCCGGGAGCCCCCATGGCCGATGCCACCTCCGACCGCTTCGCCACCGAGGGCCTGACCTTCGACGACGTGCTCCTCGTCCCCGCGGCCAGCGACGTGCTGCCCAACGAGGTGTCCACCGCCTCGCACGTCACGCCGGGCATCGAGCTCAACGTGCCCATCCTCTCGGCGGCGATGGACACCGTCACCGAGGCCAGCCTGGCCATCGCCATGGCCCGGGCCGGCGGCCTCGGCATCGTGCACCGGAACCTGTCGGTGGCCGACCAGGTGGCCGAGATCGACAAGGTGAAGCGCTCGGAGTCCGGCATGATCGTCGACCCCGTCACCCTCGGCCCCCAGGCGCTGGTGGCCGAGGCCCTCGACCTCATGGCCAAGTTCAAGATCTCGGGCGTGCCGATCACCGACGAGGGTGGGCGCCTGGTGGGCATCCTCACCAACCGCGACCTCCGCTTCCACGACGACGTCAACGAGCGGATCGAGGCGGTCATGACCCGGGAGGGCCTGGTGACCGCGCCGGTGGGCACCACCCTCGAGGAGGCCCAGGCCATCCTCGGGCGCCACCGCATCGAGAAGCTGCCGGTGGTGGACGAGGCCGGCCTGCTCACCGGGCTCATCACCGTCAAGGACATCCAGAAGCGGATCCAGTACCCCGACGCCACCAAGGACGTCCAGGGGCGCCTCCGGGTCGGCGCCGCGGTGGGCACCGGCCCCGACGCGTTCGAGCGGGCCGGCGCGCTGGTCGATGTGGGCGTTGACGTCCTCGTGGTCGACACCGCCCACGGCCACTCCAGCGGCGTGCTCGACACGCTGGCCAAGATCGTGGCCGAGTTCCCCGTGCCGATCATCGCCGGCAACGTGGCCACCTACGCGGGCACCCGGGCCCTGCTCGATGCCGGTGCGGCCGCGGTCAAGGTCGGCGTCGGCCCCGGCTCGATCTGCACCACCCGCGTGGTCGCCGGCGTCGGCGTCCCCCAGCTCACGGCCATCGCCGACGCCGCCCGCGCCGCGGAGGGCTACGAGGCCTGCGTGATCGGCGACGGTGGGATCCAGTTCTCCGGCGACGTCGCCAAGGCCCTGGCGGCCGGCGCCGACACGGTGATGCTCGGCAGCCTGCTGGCCGGCGTCGACGAGAGCCCGGGCGACGTGGTGCTCTACCAGGGCGAGCGCTTCAAGGAGTACCGCGGCATGGGCTCGATGGGCGCCATGAAGACCCGTTCGTACTCGAAGGATCGCTACTTCCAGGGCGACGTGATCGATGCCGAGAAGCTCGTGCCGGAGGGCATCGAGGGCCGGGTGGCCTACAAGGGCCCCGTGCGGCGCATCCTGTTCCAGCTCGTCGGCGGGCTCCGCCAGGCCATGGGCTACTGCGGGGCCGGCACCATCGCCGACCTGCAGCAGGCCACGTTCGTGCGCATCACCGGCGCGGGGCTGCGCGAGAGCCACCCGCACGACGTCACCATCACCGCCGAGGCCCCCAACTACGCCAACCGCTGAGGCCGCCGAGCCGCGCCACGCGCGCCACGGCGGCCCGCCCCGGCCGGCCGGTCGCCCGGGTCGCCCCGTTTCGTGTCACCCGTCCGGTGGTTCTTGTAGGGGTACGAGCGCGGACCGTGGTCTTCGCTGGGGGTCGGACGTCAGCAAAGGGCTAGGTTGACGGACACCCTGGCGGGACCCGCCGCCGGGGCCCGGGCGGCCTGCGGGGCGGCCCTGGTGCTCTGAAAGGTCGAGATGCTCCGTCGCCTCGCCGTTGCGGCCCTCGCCGCAGCCCTGTTCTCGGGCGTGATCGCCCCCACCCCGGCCACGGCCGAGATCGACCTGGTCAACGGGTGGGACTACCAGCCCGCCTCGGTGGGCGGTGCCTACCAGGTGGTGAGCGGCCAGTTCGGCGGCGACCTCGCCACCGACCTGTTCTTCTACGGTGCCGGCAGCGTCCCCGACTCGCTCTGGCTCGGCCGGACCGGGGAGCGTGGCCAGGCCTCCTTCGAGAAGGTCCCGATGGCCGTCGGCGGCGACTACCGCCTGGTGGTGGGCGACTTCACCGGCGACGACTACGACGACATCCTCTTCTACGGGCCGGGCACGGCGTCCGACTGGATCTGGACCTCGATCGACACGGCCGCGTACTTCGACAAGACCACGCGGGTGAGCATCGGCGGCAGCACCTACGAACCGCAGGTGCTCCACGACTACCGGGCCACGGGCGCCAAGGACGACCTCCTGTTCCTCGCCCCCGGCGCGGCCGCCGACTACTTCTGGCACTTCCCCGAGCAGCCCGGATCCGCCAACTACTTCGGCCCTGGCACCTACCAGAGCCGCCGGCTGCTGGTGGGCGGCGACTACACCTTCGTCGTCGGCGACTTCAGCGGTGACCGCATCGAGGACGTGATCCTCTACCGGCCCGGCACCGGGCCCGACTACCGCTGGACCAGCACCCCGTCGGGCGGCCTCACCCAGACCTCGCTGCGCATCGACGGCGTCTACCAGCCGGTGGTGAGCTACCAGCCGCGCTACGACGGCGTGTACTGGTGGGCCAACGGGGGTCGCAGCCCCTACTGGGTCAGCGACGGGGTCGGCTTCCGCAACGGCACGGTGCCCGCCGAGACCGGCCCGTCGGGGCCGGGCGGCACCGTCCGCGCCTTCGGTCTGGGCGGGGCCCTCATCCAGATCCCGGGTGGCCCCGACGGGTTCTTCACCGGGGACGCGACCGGCGGCTCCTACTCCACCGTGGCCACCCCCGCCCACGACCAGACCACCGCCCGCCCGCTGATCGGCAACTTCGACAACGACGGCAACAGCTACCTCGACGTGTTCTGGTACGGCCCCGGCGCCCAGGCCGACGAGCTCTGGTACGGCATCACGCCCGACAGCGGCGTGCGGTCGGTGCCCACCGGCCCCGGCGCCGGCCCCGGCGCCAAGACCCGGGCCACGCCCGTCACCGGCCGCTGACCGGGTCCCGGTCGGGGGCGACCCCGCCCGGACCGCGGCGACCCCCACCGGTCTCGGCAGGTCGGGCGGGTCGGCGCCGGTCGGGGGCCGACGGGCGCGACGCGTAGGCTCGGTCCTTTCCCACAACGGGTTCGAGGAGCAGGTTCGTGGCTGAGATCGAGATCGGCATGGGGAAGGTCGGTCGCCGGGCCTACGGGCTCGACGACCTCGCCCTGGTCCCCAGCCGTCGCACCCGCGACCCCGAGGACGTCGACCTCTCCTGGGAGGTCGACGCCTTCCGCTTCGAGCTCCCGATCATGGCGGCGGCCATGGACAGCGTGGTCAGCCCGGCCTCGGCCGTGGCCATCGGCCACCTCGGCGGGGTGGGTGTGCTCGCCCTCGAGGGGCTGTGGACCCGCTACGACGACCCGGAGCCGTTGCTCGCCGAGATCGCCGGGCTGGCCGACGACGTCGTCACCACCCGGCTCCAGGCCCTCTACGCCGAGCCGGTCAAGCCCGAGCTGATCCGCGACCGCATCAAGGAGATTCGCAGCGCCGGCGTGGTGTCCTGCGCGGCCATCACCCCCCAGCGGCTCCCGACCTTCGCCGACGCCCTCCTCGCCGCCGAGCTGGACCTCCTGGTCATCCAGGGGTCGGTGGTGTCGGCCGAGCACGTCACCAAGGAGGGCGACCCGCTCAACCTGAAGACGTTCGTCCGCCGCTTCGACATCCCGGTGGTCGTCGGTGGGTGCGCCAGCTACCAGGCGGCCCGCCACCTCATGCGCACGGGTGCCGCCGCCGTCCTCGTGGGCGTCGGTGCCGGAGCCACCTCCACCACCCGCACCGTCCTGGGGGTCGGGGCCGCCCAGGCCACCGCGATCGCCGACGCCCGGGCGGCACGCATGCGCCACCTCGACGAGACCGGCGTCTACGTCCACCTCATCGCCGACGGCGGCATCAGCACCGGCGGCGACATCGCCAAGGCCGTCGCCTGCGGGGCCGACGCCGTGATGCTGGGCGCCCCGCTCGCCGCGGCCAGCGACGCCCCCGGACGGGGTCGGCACTGGGGGCTCAACAGCGGTCACGCCGACCTGCCCCGCTCCGCGGTGGTCGCCACGCCCCCGGTCGGCACGCTCGAGGAGGTCCTCGTCGGGCCCGCCCACCGAGACGACGGCCGGAGCAACCTGGCCGGCGCCCTCCGACGCACCATGGCGACGTGCGGCTACCAGACCCTGAAGGAGCTCCAGACCGCGGAGCTCACGATCACCCCGGTGCACCCATGACCGATCCCGCCCTCCTGCCCGAAGCCGTCGCCGAGGCCGGGCCCGTCCTGGTGGTCGACTTCGGGGCCCAGTACGCCCAGCTCATCGCTCGGCGCGTGCGCGAGGCCCACGTCTACAGCGAGATCGTGCCCCACACGATCACCGCGGCGGAGATCGCGGCCCGCGAGCCCGCCGGGGTGATCTTCTCGGGCGGCCCCAAGTCGGTCCACGCCGAGGGCGCCCCGGTCATCGACCCGGGGGTCTACGACCTCGGCACCCCCATCCTGGGCATCTGCTACGGCGCCCAGCTCGTCGCCCAGCAGCTGCCCGGCGGGGTGGTGGCCAACACGGGGGTCGGCGAGTACGGGCGCACCGAGCTCACCGTCACCGCGCCGGGGGTCCTCTTCGGCACCGGCCAGCCCACCGTCCAGCCCGTCTGGATGAGCCACTTCGACTCCATCTCGCAGCCGCCCGACGGCTTCCGGGTCACCGCCTCCACCGCCGTGGTGCCCGTGGCCGCCATGGAGGACGTGGAGCGTCGCATCCACGCCGTGCAGTTCCACCCCGAGGTCCTCCACACCCCGCACGGCCAGGCCATGCTCGAGCACTTCCTCTACGACGTGTGCGGCTGCCCGCCCGCGTGGGTGATGGGCTCGGTCATCGACGCCCAGATCGCCGCCGTGCAGGCCCAGGTGGGCTCGAGCAAGGTCATCTGCGCCCTCTCCGGCGGCGTCGACTCCGCCGTGGCCGCCGCGCTGGTGCACAAGGCCATCGGCCACCAGCTCACCTGCGTGTTCGTCGACACCGGGCTGATGCGCCTGGCCGAGGGCGAGCAGGTGGTGGAGACCTTCCAGCGACACCAGGGCATCGAGCTCATCCACGTCCGGGCCGCCGACCGCTACTTCGACAAGCTCGAGGGGATCACCGACCCCGAGGACAAGCGCAAGGCCATCGGCGAGCTCTTCATCCGCATCTTCGAGGAGGCAGCCGGCGGCATCGAGGACGCCAAGTTCCTGGTGCAGGGCACGCTCTACCCCGACGTCATCGAGTCGGGCACGGCCAGCGCGGCCAAGATCAAGAGCCACCACAACGTGGGCGGCCTCCCCGAGGACATGGAGTTCGACCTGGTGGAGCCGCTGCGGCTGCTCTTCAAGGACGAGGTCCGCAAGGTGGGCACCGAGCTCGGCCTCCCCGACGAGATCGTCTGGCGCCAGCCTTTCCCCGGCCCGGGCCTCGGCGTGCGCATCATCGGCGAGGTCACCCCCGGCAAGGTCGCCATCTTGCAGAAGGCCGACGCCATCGTGCGCGAGGAGGTGCGGGCCGCCGGCCTCGAGCGAGAGATCTGGCAGGCGTTCGCCGTGCTCCCCGACATCCGCAGCGTCGGCGTCATGGGCGACGAGCGCACCTACGGCTACCCGATCATCATCCGCGCCGTCACGTCCGAGGACGCCATGACGGCCGACTGGGCCCGCCTGCCCTACGACCTCCTCGAGCGCATGTCGAGCAGGATCATCAACGAGGTCGACGGCGTCAACCGTGTCGCCTACGACGTGACCAGCAAACCCCCGGGCACCATCGAGTGGGAATGACCGCGCCGCGGCCCGAGGTGCTCGAGACGGTCGCCGAGGTGCGTGCGGTGCTCGAGCTGTCCCGGGCCGACGACCGGGGCGTCGGGTTCGTGCCGACGATGGGCGCCCTGCACGAGGGGCACGCGGCGCTCCTGCGGCGGGCGGCGTCGGAGAACGAGACCGCGGTGGCCAGCATCTTCGTCAACCCGCTGCAGTTCGGCACCGGCGAGGACCTCGGCTCGTACCCCCGGGACCTGGCCCGCGACCTCGAGATCGCGGCGGCGACCGGAATCGCCCACGTGTTCGTGCCGGCCGTGTCCGAGATGTACCCGCAGCCCGTGCTGACCACCGTGGCGGTGTCGGGCCTCACCGACGCCTTCGAGGGCGCGGCCCGCCCCACGCACTTCGCCGGTGTGGCCACGGTGGTGACCAAGCTGCTGTCGATCATCGGACCGTGCCGCGCCTACTTCGGCGAGAAGGACTACCAGCAGCTCGCCGTGGTGCGCCGCCTGGTGGCCGACCTGTCGCTCCCGGTCGACGTGGTGGGCGCCGCGACCGTGCGCGAGGCCGACGGGCTGGCCCTGTCGAGCCGCAACGTCTACCTCTCGCCGGCCCAGCGAGCCGCCGCGCCGGTGCTGCACCGGGCCCTGCTCGCGGCCCGGGACCTCGCCGTCGGCGGCGGGGCGGACGTCGCCGCCGTGGTGGCCGCCCTCGCCGGGCCGATCGACGCCGAGCCCGAGGCCGAGCTCGACTACGCCGCCCTGGTCGACGCCGCGACGCTCGAGCCGGCCACGCGGGTGGGGGGCGTTCAGCGGCTCCTGGTGGCCGCGGCCTTCGGGACCACCCGCCTGCTCGACAACGTGGCCGTCGCCACCCCAGCGGCCGGCTGAGCCGGCCCGGATCGGCGCCCGTTTGGCGGGGGCGGTTTGTACGGGCACAATGGCGGGCGATCAGCACCGGGGGCGACCGCGAGCGGCGCCCACCACGAAAGGACGTCGCGCATGCGCCGACGGATGATGAAGTCGAAGATCCACCGCGCCACGGTGACCGACGCCGACCTGCACTACGTGGGGTCGGTCACGGTCGACCGAGACCTGATGGATGCCGCCGACCTCCGCGAGCACGAGCAGGTGGCGGTGGTCGACATCGACAACGGCGCCCGGCTCGAGACCTACGTGATCGAGGGCCCCCGGGGTGGGGGCGACCTCTGCCTCAACGGCGCCGCCGCCCGGCTGGTGTCCCCCGGCGACCGGGTGATCCTGATCAGCTACGCCGACTACGAGGAGGCCGAGCTGGCCACCTACGAGCCGCGCGTGGTCCACGTCGACACCGCCAACGCCATCGTCGACGAGGCCACCGCCGCTGCGCTGGCCGCGCTCCACACCCCGGCGCCCCGGCGCTACGTCGAGGTCCCCGCCCAGGCCTGAGCGCTCGCGCGCCGACCCTCCCCCTCGCGGACCGGGTCGGCTCGGTCGTTCCGGCCGCCTGATCGCCGCCCGGTTCGATCGGGCGCACGTGTCGTCGGGCACCCGGTGCCTCACAGGGCCCCGCGGGAGCGGTGAGGTGGCGGCCGCCAGGCGGTCACGATGCGGGAACAGCCACGAAACCCCGCGCTCGTACCGTCGGCCCCGATCGGACCGACGAGGAGCGCCCCATGGCCGTCACCACCCCGCCCACCCCGCCCACCGCGACGACCCCCACCACCGCGCCGCCCGCGCCCCCCGGGGTCGGCACGGCGGTCGTGGGCCCCCGCTCCCGTTGGATCGACGACTGGCGCCCCGACGACCCGGAGTTCTGGGCCGGTGGCGGCGAGAAGATCGCCCGGCGGAACCTGACCTTCTCCATCCTGAGCGAGCACATCGGCTTCTCGATCTGGAGCCTGTGGTCCGTCTTCGTGTTGTTCCTCGGGCCCGAGTACGGCCTCGAGCCCAGCCAGAAGTTCCTGCTGACCCTGGTGCCCACGCTCGTGGGCTCGCTCATGCGGCTGCCCTACACGTTCGCGGTGGCCCGCTTCGGCGGGCGCAACTGGACGATCTTCTCCTCGGCGGTGCTGATCGTGCCGTGCCTCACCGCGGCCTACGCGCTCCGCCCCGGGGTGTCGTTCACCACCCTCCTGGCGTGCGCGGCGGTGGCGGGCGTCGGCGGCGGGAACTTCTCGTCGTCGATGTCGAACATCGACGCCTTCTACCCGCAGCGGCTCAAGGGCTGGGCGCTCGGCCTCAACGCCGGCGGCGGCAACCTGGGCGTGGCCGCGGTCCAGCTCGTCGGCCTCGCCGTGCTGGCGACGGCCGGCGCCGCCCACCCGCGGATCATCCTGGTCATCTACGTGCCGCTCATCGTGGTGGCCACCCTCGGCGCCGCCCTGGCGATGGACAACCTCACCCAGGTCGCCAACGAGAAGGGGGCCATGCGCGAGGTGGCCCGCGATCCGTACGCCTGGGTGATCTCGCTCCTCTACATCGGCACCTTCGGCTCGTTCATCGGGTTCGGCTTCGCCTTCGGCCAGGTGCTCCAGACCCAGTTCTACGGTGACCGCTCGCCCGCCGACGCCGCCCTCGAGGCCGCCCACCTGACCTTCCTCGGCCCGCTGCTCGGCTCGCTGATCCGTCCCGTCGGCGGCCGCCTCGCCGACCGCTTCGGCGGCGCCCACGTCACCCTCGTGTCCTTCGTCGGCATGGCCGTCGCCGCCGGGGTGGTCCTGCTGGCCTCCCAGCAGACCTCGCTCGGGCTGTTCCTCGTCGGGTTCATCTCGCTGTTCGTGCTCAGCGGGCTGGGGAACGGCTCCACCTACAAGATGATCCCGGCCATCTTCGGGGCCAAGGCGACCCTCGCGGTGACCGCCGGCGCCGACGCCGAGGCGGCCGCCCGGGCCGCCCGTCGGCGCTCCCGGGCGCTGATCGGCATCGCCGGGTCGATCGGCGGGCTCGGCGGCGTGCTGGTCAACCTGGCCTTCCGCCAGTCGTTCCTGGCCGACGGCACGGGCGACGGGGCCTACGCGGCCTTCATCGCCTTCTACCTGGTGTGCACCGCCGTCACCTGGCTGATCTTCCTGCGCCCGTCGAGCCGCCGGCTGGCGGGGATCTGAGCCGGTCGGCTCGAGGAGCACCACCCCATGGCCCCCACCCCCGTCACCCTCACCACCCGGCCGCCCGGCGGGATCGCCCCCGCCGGGCGCGCCCCCCTCCCGGCCGGTCCCGCCTCGGCTCGCCCGGAGCTGCTCCCGCTCGAGGACGGCGAGCAGTACCGCTTCGGGTTCGACATGGGGGCCTGCATCGGATGCCACTCGTGCGAGGTGGCCTGCGCCGAGCAGAACGGGCTCCCCGAGGGGACGGTGTGGCGCCGGGTGGGCGAGATCGAGGGCGGACGGTTCCCCGACGCCCGGCGGTGGCACCTGTCGATGTCGTGCAACCAGTGCCTCGACCCGGCCTGCCTGGAGGGGTGTCCCACCAACGCCTACGAGAAGCTGTCCAGCGGCATCGTCGCCCACCACGCCGACGACTGCATCGGCTGCCAGTACTGCACCTGGAACTGCCCCTACTCGGTGCCGGTGTTCCAGCCCGACCGGCGCATCGTGACCAAGTGCGACCTGTGCAAGCCGCGCCTCGACGTGGGGCGCTCGCCCGCCTGCGTCGACGCCTGCCCCACCCACGCCATCACCGTCGAGAAGGTCGTGGTGGCCGACTGGCGGGCCGACCCCTCGGCGGGCGACGCCCCGGGGCTGCCGTCGGCGGCCATCACCATGTCGACCACGCGCATCGCGCTGCCCGACGGCCTGCGAGAGGCCAGCGCCTCGGCGTCGGACTGGAGCCTCCGGCCCGAGCACCCGCACTGGCCCCTGATCTGGCTCACCCTGCTCAGCCAGGTGGCGCTGGGGGCCAGCGCCGTCGCCGGCACCACCACCGTGCGGGTGGTGGCCGCCGCCCTGGCGGTGGCCGCCCTGGCCGGCGCGCCAGCCCACCTCGGCCGGCCCGTGGCGGCGTGGAAGGCCATGCGCAACCTCCGCCGCTCCTGGCTGAGCCGCGAGGTGCTCCTGCTCAGCGCCTACACCGCCCTGGCCGTCGGCGCGGTGGTGGTGCCGGCGCTGACCATCCCCGCGGTGGGCGCCGGCCTGGCCGGGGTCTACGCCTCGGCCCGCCTCTACGTGGTGCCCGGGCGCCCCTCCTGGGACACCCCGCTCACCGTGGTGCGGTTCTTCGCCACGGCGTTCGCCACCGGGCCCCTGCTGGCCGGCCACGTCGCCCCGGCCCTCGTCGCCGCGGGCATCGGGTCGGCCGCCACCGCGGCCAACTGGTGGCGGCTGTCGCGCTCGACCGACCAGGCCTGGTGGGGGAGCGTCCGCCTCGAGCTGGGGTGGTTCCGACCCTGGACCGTGCTCCGCCTCGCGTTGCTGGCGGCCGCCCTGGTGGCGGCCGTGGCCGGGGCATCGCCGGCGGTGGTGCTCGGGGTCCTCCTGGTCGCCGAGGCGATCGGGCGGTGGCTGTTCTTCGTCACGGTCGTGCCGCTCAACATGCCCGGGTCGTTCTGGCGGGGCACCGCCGGGAGCCACCGGTGACGGCCCCCCGCCCCGTGGCCGCCCCCGTGGCCGTCGCCGCCCCGGTGCGCCGATCGGCGCCCCCGACGCCGGGCTGGTGGGCCCGAGCCGTCGGGGGCGTCCGCCGGGTCCTCGGCGTCGACCACCTCGGTGATCGCTACACCTACGTCGACGACGGTCGCGGCCCGGTCAGCGCCAGCCGGGCCGTCGACACCTGGGTGACCACCACGTGCGGGTACTGCTCGGTCGGCTGCGGCATGCGCGTCGGCGTGCGCGAGGGGCGGGCCGTGGCGGTCGAGGGCGATCCGGACCACCCGGTGAACCGCGGCCGGCTCTGCCCGAAGGGGCTCTCCGAGCACCACACCCTCGCCGCGCCCGGTCGCCTCACCACGCCGGTGGTGCACGGGACGGCCACCGGCTGGGACGAGGCGCTCGACGCCGTGGTCGACGGGTTCCGCGACCTGGTCGACCGCCACGGCCCGGAGTCGGTGGCGGTGATCTCCACCGGCCAGCTGGTGACCGAGGAGTTCTACGCCCTGGGCAAGCTGGTGCGGCTCGGCATGGGCCTGTCCCACTACGACGGCAACACCACCTTGTGCATGGCCAGCGCGGTGTCGGGCTACAAGCTCAGCTTCGGCAGCGACGGCCCCCCGGGCTCCTACGAGGACTTCGACCACGCCGACGTGGTGGTGCTCTGGGGCGCCAACATCGCCGACAACCACCCCCTGCTCGCGCCCCGGCTGCTCGACCCCCGGCGCAAGCCGACGATCGTGGTGGTCGACCCCCGCGTCACCAAGACGGCGATGCTGGCCGATGTCCACCTGCCGGTCCGGCCCCGGGGCGACATCGCGCTGCTGAACGGCGTGCTGGCTGAGCTCGTCCGCCACGAGCTGGTGGACGTGGCGGAGCTCCGGCAGCGCATCGACGGCCTCGATGCCCTGGTCGACCACCTCGAGGGCTGGTCGCTCGAGCGGGCCGCCGCCGAGAGCGGGATCGAAGCCGACGCCATCGCCGCCCTCGCCCGGCTCGTGGTGGGCGCCGACCGGTGCGTCCTGGCCTGGACGATGGGGGTCAACCACTCCGTCCAGGGGACCCACACCGTCACCCTGCTCAACACCCTGGCCCTGCTCACCGGCCACATCGGCAAGCCGGGCTCGGCGCCGATGTCGATCACCGGGCAGTGCAACGCCATGGGCACCCGGGAGACCGGCTTCACCGCCTCCATGCCCGGGTACCGCGCCTACGACAGCGCCGCCGACCGACGCGAGCTGGCCGATTTGTGGGGGATCGACCAGGACCGCCTGCCCACCGAGCGCGGGCGGGCCTACCCCGACATCCTCAACGCGGTCCTCAACGGCACCGTGAAGGGGCTCTGGGTGATCGGGACCAACCCGGTGGTGTCGTTCCCGAACCGGGGCACGCTCGAGGCCGCCCTCGAGCGCCTCGACCTGCTGGTGGTCCAGGACGGGTTCGAGAACCCCACCACGGCGCTGGCCGACATCGTGCTGCCGGCGGCCATCTGGGGCGAGAAGGAGGGCACGTTCACCAACAGCGAGCGTCGCGTCTCCCGCGTGCGCGCCGCGGTGGACCCACCGGGGCTGGCCCGTCCCGACTTCGACATCTTCCTCGACGTGGCCCGCCGGTGGGGCGGGACCGACGACCTCTTCGCCGGCTGGGTGGGGCCGGAGGACGCCTTCGAGGAGTGGCGCGGGATCTCGGCCGGGCGCTTCTGCGACTACAGCGGCATCAGCTACGACCGCATCGACGCCGCCGGCGGCGTGCAGTGGCCGTGCCCGGCCGACCGGCCCGACGTGCCGCTCGGCGGGACCCCCCGGCTCTACACCGAGGGCGCCTATCGCCACCCCGGTGGCCGGGCCCGCGTGCTGGCGGTGGAGCCCGAGGCCATCCGCGACGCGCCCAACGCGGCGTACCCGCTGCTGCTGAACACGGGTCGGACCGTCGAGCACTGGCACACGCGCACCAAGACCGGGCGCATCCCGATCCTCGAGGGCCTGGCCCCGGAGGCCTGGGTGGAGGTCAACCCGGCGGACGCCGCCGGCCTCGGCGTGCGGTCGGGCGACCTCGTCCGGATGTCGTCGACCCGCGGCTCGGTGGAGGGCATCCGCGTCCGCGTCACCGAGATCGTCCGGGCCGGCGAGGTGTTCGTGCCGTTCCACTGGGACCAGTGGTGCGCCAACCGCCTCACCGACGACCAGTTCGACCCCATCAGCCGGGAGCCCAACTACAAGCAGTGCGCCGTGCGCATCGACCGCTGACGGCCGCGGCGCGTCGGCGCAGGTCGACGCCGATTCCGGCCACGGTTCGACGGGTGGCGGGGTGACCGGGCCAGACTGCACGGATGAGCGATGCCGAGCTGGACCTGTTGGTCCTGGGCTCCGGGGTGGCCGGCCTGTCCGCTGCCGTCCGAGCCGCCGAGACCCACCGCATGCGGGTGGGGGTGCTGACCAAGGGTGAGCTCCCCCAGGCCACCACCCGGTGGGCCCAGGGAGGCGTCGCCGCGGTGCTGGGCGGCGACCCCGACTCCACCGACCTCCACCTGGCCGACACCTTGCGCGCCGGCGCCGGGCTCTGCGACGCCGAGTCCGTGCGGGTGCTGGTCGACGAGGGGCCGGCGCGGGTCAACGACCTCATCACCATGGGGGCGATCTTCGACCGCGACAGCCGTGGCGAGCTGCTGCTGGCACGCGAGGGCGGCCACACCCTGCCCCGCATCGTGCACGCCGGCGGGTCGGCCACCGGTGAGGAGGTGGAGCGGGCCCTGGTGGAGGCCGTGCAGCTCACCATGGCCGCCATCCACGAGCACGCCTTCGCGCTCGAGCTGATCGTCGAGGCCGGACGGTGCCGGGGGATCACCGCCCTCTTCCGGGACGGCACCATCCGCGAGGTGCGGGCCGCCAACGTGTTGATCACCACCGGGGGCGCCGGCCAGCTCTACGCGGTGACCACCAACCCGCTCGAGGCCACCGGCGACGGCATCGCCATGGCCCTGCGGGCCGGGGTGGCCGTGGCCGACGTCGAGTTCGTGCAGTTCCACCCCACCGCCCTCTCGGTCGACTCCATGCCGCGCCCGCTGCTCACCGAAGCCCTGCGGGGCCACGGCGCCCTGCTGCGCGACACCACCGGCGAGCGCTTCGTCGACGAGATGCTGCCGCGCGACGCGGTGTCGCGGGCCGAGACCTGGCGCATGCAGGAGCTGGGCACGGACCACGTGTTCCTCGACGCCACCGGTCTCGAGCAGTTCGACCAGCGCTTCCCGAACATCGCCGCCGAGCTGAAGGCCGCCGGCCTCGACCCCGGCCGGGACTGGCTGCCCGTGGCGCCCGCCGCCCACTACACCTGCGGCGGCATCGTCACCGACCTCCGCGGCTCGTCGTCGCTGCCCGGCCTGTGGGCGGCCGGCGAGGTCTCGTGCTCCGGGGTCCACGGCGCCAACCGGCTGGCATCCAACTCCCTGCTGGAGGGGATGGTCTTCGGGCCGCGAGCCGTCGAGGCCATCGAAGCCGGCGTGTCCGGCCCCGAGCCCACCGGCGCCATGCGGTGCGTCCTCGGCATGGACCCCGACCGGCCCGACGCCGTCCCGTCGGGGGTGATCGGCGGCCAGTTCGTGCACCTCGAAGCGCTGGTGCCCGGCCCCGACCCGTTGCCCGACGATCCCGCCAAGGCCCGCACGATCCTGCAGCGCGAGCTCACCGACCACGCCGGCGTGCTGCGCGACGCGGACCGCCTGGCGGCGGCCGCCGTGGTGGTCGACGCCGCGCTCGCCGCCGCCGCGGGAGACACGGTGGCCCACCACGAGCTGCGGAACCTGGCCACGGTGGGCCGGGCCGTGGTGGCCGCCGCCCTGCGGCGGGAGGAGAGCCGGGGCGCCCACACCCGCGACGACTTCCCCGATACCAGCCCGTCCTTCGCCCACCGCGTCGTGTTCGTGTGAGGCGAGCGTCGCGCCGTCGCCGCGGTGCGTGGTGCCGCGGCCGCGCTGGTGGCGTCTAGCGTCGGCGCCCGACCGAATCTCGAGGAGCCACACGATGAGCGACAGCGCCAGCCACGGACCGAACTGGTACCCGGACCCCATGGGCAAGCACGAGTACCGCTGGTTCGACGGCACCGACTGGACCGACCAGGTCAGCTCCCACGGCAAGCAGTCGGTGGACCCGATCACCGGCCCCGGTCACGTGCCCCAGAGCGACGTGAAGCCCGAGCGGTTCGCCAAGAACCTGGAGAAGGCGGGCGTGCAGGCCGGCGCCACCCAGGGCGGCGGCACCCTCTTCACCGAGCCGGTGCTGGTGGTGAACCAGAAGGCCAAGCTCATCGAGATCAACAACGAGTACGCCATCTCCGACCAGAACGGCGTCCAGATCGGCGCCGTGCGCCAGGTGGGCCAGAGCACCGCCAAGAAGGTGCTCCGGGTCCTCACCAACGTCGACCAGTTCCTCACCCACAAGTACCAGGTGGTCGACGCCCACGGACAGGTGCAGCTCCAGCTCACCCGCCCCGCCAAGGTGATGAAGTCCAAGGTGATCGTGCAGGACGGCCAGGGCAACGAGATCGGTCAGATCCTGCAGGAGAACATGATCGGCAAGATCCGATTCGGCCTGGTGGCGAACGGGGAGGCCCTGGGCTCGATCAACGCCGAGAACTGGCGGGCGTGGAACTTCTCCATCACCGACACGAGCGGCACCGAGATCGCCCGGATCACCAAGACCTTCGCCGGGCTGGCGCGCGCCATGTTCACCACGGCCGACAACTACGTGGTGCAGATCCACCGACCGCTCGAAGGGGCCCTCCAGAGCCTCGTCGTGGCCGCTGCGGTCAGCGTCGACACCGCCCTCAAGCAGGACGACCGGTAGGCCCACCGCCGTGACCGTGCCCGCGTTCACCATCCGCGCCGCGGTCACCGCCGCGCTGGCCGAGGACCTCACCCCGCTCGGCGACCTCAGCGCCGCCCTGCTCCCCCCCGAGGCGCGGGCCGACGCCCGGTTCGTGGCCCGGACCGACGGCGTGGTGGCCGGGCTGGCGTGCGTCGACGAGACCTTCGCCCAGGTCGACCCGTCGGTGGCCTGCACCTGGTCGGTGGCCGAGGGCGATCGGGTGGCGGCCGGCGAGGTCCTCGGCTCGGTCACCGGCCCCCTCGCGTCGGTGCTCACCGGCGAGCGCACCGCCCTGAACTTCCTCGGCCACCTCAGCGGGGTGGCCACCCGCACCCGCGCCTTCGTCGACGCCGCCGCACCGCTCCGCGTCTGGGACACCCGGAAGACCACGCCCGGCCTCCGGGCCCTCGAGAAGGCCGCCGTGCGCGCCGGCGGCGCCCGCAACCACCGGGGCAACCTGAGCGACTGGGTGATGTTCAAGGACAACCACCTCACCGCGCTGGGGATCGTGGAAGGCGTGCGCCGGGCCCGCGACGTCTGGCCGGGCCGCACCGTCCACGTGGAGTGCGAGCGGATCGACCAGGTGGTGGAGGCGCTCGACGCCGGCGCCGACGCCCTGCTGCTCGACAACATGGACGCCGAGCAGGTCCGGGCCTGCGTCGTCGTGGCCGAGGAGCACGCCGCCGCGGCCGGCACCCGACGGGCCCTGCTGGAGGTCTCGGGCGGCATCACCCTCGAGACCGTCGGCACCTACGCCGACACCGGAGCCGACGTGGTCTCCAGCGGCTCGCTCACCAACTCCGCCCCCGTGCTCGACATCGGCCTCGACATCAGCGTGAGCTAGGTCTCGTCACTCGTTCGGCTGCGCCTCACTCCGTTCCTCGAGCAACCGCCACTTCGGTTGAGCGGCTGACGCCGCGCCGTCTTCGCTGCTCGGCACGACTGCGTCGCACCTCGCAGGTCGTGGGGGGCTCCGCAAGCTCTGCCCCCCACACCCCCCGAGGTCGCTTCGCTCCACCCCACACCACCTCGTGCTCGTGCTCGGGTCTCGCCGGGGGGTGATTCGGTGGGGGTCTCGGGGAGGGGGCAGGCTGTCTCCATGTTGTTGGCCATCGACATCGGGAACACGCAGACGGTGATCGGGCTGTTCTCGGCGGACGGGGAAGGTGACATCGTCCCCGGGGCCAGCGCGGCGGAGACGGACCTGGTGGACCACTGGCGGATCGCCACCAACGCCGAGCGCACCTCCGACGAGCACGCCCTGGTGGTGCAGGAGTTCCTCGGCTTCCACGGCTTCTCGTTCGACGACGACATCGACGGCATCGCCATCTCGTCGGTGGTGCCGCGGAGCACGGCCGCCTTCCGCCAGATGACCGAGAAGTACTTCGGGTTCCGCCCGGTGGTCATCGAGCCCGGTGTGCGCACCGGCATGCCGATCCTCACCGAGAACCCCCGGGAGGTGGGCGCCGACCGCATCGCCAACGCGGTGGCCGCCCTCGACCTGTTCGGCGGCCCGGCGATCGTGATCGACTTCGGCACCGCCACCACCTACGACGCCCTGTCGGCCAAGGGCGAGTACCTCGGCGGCGTCATCGCCCCGGGCGTGGAGATCAGCCTCGACGCGCTCTACACCCGCGCCGCGGCCCTCCGCCGGGTGGAACTGGTGGAGCCCCGGGCCATCATCGGGCGCACCACGGTCGAGTCCATCCAGGCCGGTGCCGTGTTCGGCTTCGCCGGACAGGTCGACGGGATCTGCCGTCGCCTGACCGACGAGCTCGGCGCCCCGCACGTGGTGGCCACCGGCGGCCTCGCCGAGCTCATCGCCCCCTACACCTCCTCGATCCAGCGCGTGGAGCCCTGGCTCACCCTCCACGGCCTCCGCCTGGTCTTCGCCCGCAACGCCTGATCGCCCCGCCGACGACCCCGTCTCCCCCGGGCGATCGGGACCACGGACGTATCCCCGGCCCGGCGTCGCCTGGGAGAGGTCGGGAGGACTCGGGGAGGAGGTCACCGATGCAGGAGCCGGTGATCGGGGGTCGGGCGCCGTGCGGTGGGCCGCCCCGGCACTCGCCTCCGCTGGGTGGGCGCAAGAGTTGGGTCGGTGGCGATCGCAGCGGGCAGGCTGGACGCACCGTCGCGCCAGCGGCGCCCGACCACCGGAGCACCATGACCGACCGCACCCCCGTGCCCTACCGCTTCGAGCCCGACGCCACCGCCGCCGGCCTCGCCGCGACGTACGCCGGCCTGGAGGCCGGGGTGGAGACGGGCGACCGGGTGGTCGTGGCCGGCCGGCTGCTGCTGCGACGGGGGCAGGGCAAGCTCGTGTTCGGTCAGCTCGCCGACTCCACCGGGCGCATCCAGCTGTTCGCCCCGGCCGACGTCACGCCCCGCTTCGAGGCGTTCGGGAAGCTGTCGCTGGGCGACTGGATCGGCGTCGCCGGCGAGGTGATGGCCACCCGCAAGGGCGAGCTCTCGGTCAAGGTGCTCGACTGGACCGTCCTCGCCGAGACCCGCCGCTCGTTCCCCGACAAGTGGCACGGCCTGACCGACCCGGACACCCGCTACCGCCAGCGCTACGTGGACCTGTGGGTCACCGACGAGGCCCGTCGGGCCTTCCAGCTGCGCTCGAAGCTGGTGTCGCTCACCCGACGCTGGCTCGAGGACCGGGGCTTCATGGAGGTGGAGACGCCGATCTTCCACCCGGTCCCCGGCGGCGCGCTGGCCCGGCCCTTCACCACCCACCACAACGCGCTCGACACCGAGCTGTTCCTCCGGATCGCGCCCGAGCTGTACCTCAAGCGCCTGGTGGTGGGCGGCTTCGAGCGGGTCTTCGAGATCGGGCGGGTGTTCCGCAACGAGGGCCTCTCACCCCGGCACAACCCCGAGTTCACGATGCTCGAGCTCTACCAGGCCTACGCCGACTGGACCGACATCATGGTCCTCGTGGAGGAGCTGGTGGCCCACCTGGCCGTCGAGCTCACCGGGAGCACCACCATCACCTACCAGGGCCGCGAGCTGGATCTCTCGGTGCCGTGGCGGCGAGCCAGCCTCTCGGAGCTGATCGAGGAGCAGATCGGTGTGCGGGTCGACCTCGACACGCCGATCGACGAGCTGCGGGCCCGGTGCGACGAGCACGAGGTCCCCTGGCAGGACCACTACGGGGTGGGCAAGCTGCTCCTCGAGCTCTACGAGAAGACCGCCGAGCCCGCCCAGTGGAGCCCGGTGTTCGCCACCGAGTACCCCATCGAGGTGTCGCCGCTCGCCCGCCCGCACCGCGAGCTGCCCGGCATGACCGAGCGGTTCGAGGCCATCGTGGCCGGTCGGGAGCTGTGCAACGCGTTCAGCGAGCTGCTCGACCCCGACGTCCAGCGCGAGCGCTTCGAGGACCAGGTCCGCCAGGGCGAGGCGGGTGACCAGGAGGCCATGGCCGTCGACGAGGACTACCTCCGGGCCCTCGACTACGGACTGCCCCCCACGGGTGGGCTGGGGATCGGGATCGACCGGCTGGCGATGCTGCTGGCCGACGTCGGCACCATCCGCGACGTGGTGCTCTTCCCCACCCTGCGCCCCGAGCAGGAGGCCGGCGCCCCGGTTCCGAAGCCCCCGTCGGGTGACGCAGAGGGCGACGGGGCAGGTGGTGGGGCAGACGGCCGGGTGCTCGACCCGGGCGCCGACCAGAGGGTCGAGCGGTGAGCGGGCGACCGACGTGAACACCTGGGGGGTGGCGACGTGCGGGTGTTGATCACGGGCATGGGCGGGGAGCTGGGCACCCGCGTGGCCAACCTGCTCGAGGCCGACGACACGATCACCGAGATCGTGGGCCTCGACGGCTACCCGCCGCGCCGTCGCATCACGCGCGCCGTGTTCCACCGCGTCGACCCCCGGGACCGCCGGCGGGCGGTCCACCTGGTGCGGGAGCTCGACCCGGAGGTGATCCTCCACCTCGGGGTGTACGAGCCCAACGCCCGCTTCGGGCCCACCGAGGCCCGCCTCGGCACGGCGGCGTCGGCGGTGTCGGTCCTCGGCGCCGCGGCGTCGTGCCCGTCGCTGCAGCGCATCGTGGTGCGGTCGGGGATCGAGGTCTACGGCCGGCGCCGGGGGGCGCCCTCGCGGCCCGACGAGTCCGCCGCGATCTCCCCCACCACCCCGTTCGGACGGTCCATCGCCCACGTCGAGCAGGTGGCGGGCGAGGCCAGCGCCGTGGCCGGCGTGCCCGTCACCAGCCTGCGGTTCGGCCCGATCGTGGGGCCCAGCTTCCCGAGCCCGCTCGGTCGCTACCTGCGCCTCCCGGTGGTGCCCATCCCGTTGCCGCTGGTCGAGCTGCCGTTCTGCCTGACGCACCAGGAGGATGCCGCCGCGGCCATCGTGGCGGCGGCCCGGGCCGACATCGACGGCCCCCTGAACGTGGTCGGCCCCGGCGCGGTGACGGCCAGCCAGGCCGTCCGCCGGGGTGGCCGCATCCCCCTCCTCGCGATCGGGCCCGGCTGGCCCCTCGCCCGCGCCGCCGCCGAGCTCCTGGGGGCGCCGCTGCCCCCGCACACCCACGAGCTGCTGGTGCGCGGCGGCGTGGCCGACGGCTCGCTCGCCACGGAGTTCCTCGGCGTGTCGCCGCGGGCCACCGCCGAAGTGCTCGAGCAGCTCTACCAGTGGGGCGAGGTGGCCCACATCGCCCCCGACGCCCGGGGGGCGGTCGCGTGACCATCGAGGTGGGCACGCGCGCCGCGGTGCGCCGCGGCGTCCCCGGCGCCGGTGCGGTGGCCTTCCTGCAGCGACGGGCCGGCGGCCGCTTCGAGCTCGACGAGTGGGGCCTCGATCCCGAGCTGGTGGCCCTGGCGAACCCGCTGTTCGCCCTCCGCTGGGACATCGAGGTGCGTGGCGCCGAGCAGCTGCCGGCGCTGGGCGGGGCGGTGCTGGTCTTCAACCGTCGGTTCGGGGCCAGCGAGCCCTGGGTGGTGGCTCGGGGCATCCGGCGCGCCTCCGGGCGCTTCGTCCGCACGGTGGGCGCGCCCGACCGGGCCCCGGTGGGGCCCTTCCTCCGGCGCTTCGGCGGCGTGCTCGACCGCACCGACGAGGTGGCCGGGCTGTTGCGTGCCGGGCAGCTGGTCGGGCTGCCCCTCACGAGGAACCTGCTCTCCCGCGAGCGCGTGGGCACCCTCGACGTGGCCCGCCTGGAGGGCGCCATCGCCACCGGCTCGCCGGTCGTGCCGGTGGCGCTCGTCGGCCGGGAGTGTGGGCGGGCCTGGCTGGTGGTGGTGGGCGAGGCGATCACCCCGCCCGTCCACGGGGGGCCGCTGGCCGCCGCCGAGCTCGCCGAGGCCGCCCACACCGCCACCCAGTCCCTCCTCGACGACGCCCTGCCCGGGTCGTGGTGGCCGTGACCCCGGGGAGGACGTCCCGTGCCCGTCGTTGAGGTGGCCGACGGCACCCGCATCGCCTACGCCACGGCGGGGCGCCGCGACGGCGAGCCCCTCCTGCTGATCCAGGGCCTGGGGGCCGATTCCCGCGGCTGGGCCATGCAGACCCGCGCCCTGTCGCACTTCCGGTTGATCCTCGTGGACAACCGCGGCGTGGGCCGCTCCGAGCGCCCCCACGGGCCCTACGACCTCGAGGTGATGGCCGAGGACGCGCTCGCGGTGCTGGACCACGCCGGCTACGCCTCGGCCCACGTGGCGGGCGCCTCGATGGGCGGCATCATCAGCCAGGTCATCGCCGTGCGCCACCCCGAGCGGGTCCGGTCGCTGGTCCTGGCCTGCACCGCCTGCCACCACGCCGACTGGCGGCGAGACCTCCTCCAGGAGTGGTCGGAGCAGGCCCAGGCCTACGGCATGCGCGAGTTCGTGCAGCGCAACCTGCGCTGGCTGGTGGGGCCCCGCTCGCTCCGCCGCCTGGCCCCGCTGCTGGCCGTCCTGGGGCCGCTGGCGTTCTCGGTCCCGGTCTCGTCGTTCGTGGCCCAGATCGAGGCCATCCTCGCCATGGACGACGGGCTGCGGGACGAGCTGACCACCATCGCCGTGCCCACGCTGGTGGTGGTGGGCAGCCAGGACGTGCTCACCACCCAGGGCGACGGCGAGGAGATCGCCTCCCTGGTCCCCGGTGCCGAGCTGGTGGTGGTCCGCGGTGGCGCCCACCTGCTCCAGGTGGAGCACGCCACCGCCTTCAACCGCACCGTGGGCGAGTTCCTCGCCCTGGTCACCGGCCCGGGCGACGACCATCGCGCCCGCCCCGAGCTCGTCCCCTGAGCCACGGCGAGCGGCCGGGCCCGGCGGGGCTCACTCGATGCCGTGGTCCAGCGCGTAGCGGATGAGCTCCTGCTTCCGGCTGAGGTGCAGCTTGCCCAAGATGTTGCGGACGTGGTTCTCCACCGTCTTCTCGGCGATGAAGAGCTGCTCCCCGATCTCGCGGTAGGTGTGGCCACGGGCGACGTACTGCAGCACCTCCCGCTCGCGCTCGGAGAGGGCCTGGCCCCCTCCGGACCCCTTGTGCATGCGGCGGAACTCGCCGAGGACCAGCGCGGCGAGGCTCGGCGAGAAGACGGGCTCGCCCTGGGCGGCCTGCCAGAGGCCGCGCCGCAGCTCCTCCGACGGCGTGGACTTCACGAGGTAGCCCACCGCGCCCGCCGCCACCGCGTCGAGCAGGTCGCGCTCGGACTCGGACACGGTGAGCATCACGATGGGCACGTCGGCGCCGCACTCCCGGGCCACCTTGATGCCGCCCCCGTTCGGCATGTGCAGGTCGCACACCACGAGGTCGGGCTTCTCGCGGCGGATGACCTCCACCGCCTCGGTGGCGTCGCCGGCCTCGCCGACCACCGAGAAGTTGTCGCCGAGATCGGCCCGCAGGCCCGAACGCCAGATCTGGTGGTCGTCGGCCACCACGACCCGGAGCGCACGCAGTGCCGACACGCCCCCAGTCTGCCAGGGCCGGACCGCCGAACCGGGTTGGGATCCGGTGGTGGGGCGCGGCCGCAACCCAGCCCGGGTACGGGGAGAGGCCAGGTGCTGGTGGCAGCGGAGGGGCGGTGCCCGGAGGTTTCGGCCCCGTGACGAGTCGCTGCGTCCCCGACGGTCCGTCGGGCGTGGCGGGTACCGTCCGGCCATGCGGTTCAGCGTGCTGGTCAACGGAGGGGCCGGGTCGGTCGACGACACCGACGAGGCGGGGGAGGCGGCGGCGATCGTCGCCGCCTTCGAGGCGGCCGGCGCGGAGGCCGAGGTCGAGGTGGTGGCCCCGTCCGAGCTGCACGCCACCATGCGGCGGGTGTGGGGCGGCGAGGACCGGCCCGATGCGATCGTGGTGGCCGGCGGTGACGGCACGGTGAACCTGGCGGCCAGCGAGGCGGCCGACACCGACGTGGTCCTGGCCGTGCTGCCCCTCGGCACCTTCAACCACTTCGCCAAGGACCTCGGCATGCCCACCCGCCTCGCCGAGGCCGCCGCCGCCCTGGTGACGGGCGAGGTCCGGCAGGTCGACATCGGCCAGGTGAACGGCCGGGTGTTCGTGAACAACTCGGCCCTCGGCCTCTACCCGGCCATGGTGGCGGTGCGGGACCGCATCCGCGACCAGCGGGGCTGGGGGAAGGTGCGGGCCGTCCCCGTGGCGGCCGCGCGCGTCCTGCGGGCCTTCCCGGTCCACCGCTTCGACCTGCGCGGCTCCGACGGCTTCACCCGCCGCCGGGTGCGGACGCCGTTCGTGTTCATCGGCAACGGCGCCTACGACGACGAGGCCGGCCGGGTGGGGGAGCGGGGCAGCCTGGTCGACGGGCAGCTCGGGCTCTACGTGGCCCACGTGGTCTCGCGCTGGGGCCTGGTGCGCACGGTGGTCCGGACGATGGTGTCCGGCACCCAGTCGGTGAAGGACCTGGATCGGGCGGAGCTGGCCGAACTGGAGATCCACGCCAAGGTCAAGCGCCTGCGGGTGGCGCTCGACGGCGAGATCTGCTGGCTCGAGACGCCGCTGCGCTACCGGTCCTGCCCGGGCGCCCTGCGGGTCCTGGCGCCGACGCCCCCACCCGTCGACCTCGAGCCCAGCGATCCCGCCGAGGTCGCGGCCGAGGCCGAGGCCGACGGCTGAGCCGGGGCGGCGCGCCCGCCGGGATCGGATCCGGGTCCCCGACGGCGCCTCAGCCGCGCCACAGGTCGCCCATGTCGGCCGCGGTGGCGCGCACGTGCTTGTGCCCGATCCCGGCCGCGTCGAGCCAGGCGGTGGCCCGCTCGGTGGCCAGGTCGCAGGCCCGGGCGGCCGGGTCGGCGGCGTCGTCCCCGTCGGGCACGCGCACCTCGTACCGGAGGTTGAACGCCACCAGGCGGTCGTCGTAGGTGAAGGTGCCGTCCGCCGTGAAGGCCGAGCGGAACAGGTCGTGGTCGGGCGCCGCGGCCAGCAACCGGGCCCGCTGATCGGGCTGGAGGTCGTCGAAGTGGCCGCGCACGACGACGCGGTAGATGGTGGTCACGGAGGCTCCTGACGTCGGCCGGCGACCGTAGCCACGCAGGTGCGGACGCCCCCAGCGGTTTGCCGGGTGCCGTCGGAGCCCGTCCCGCCGTCCGCCGGTCGCCGGCCCCGGGGCCTCAGCTGCCGCGGCGGGCCCGGCGCGGGGCGCGGAGGCGGACGTCGGCCCCGTGGCCGGGTCGGCTCACGATCTCGCTGGTGCCGTCGACCTCCGCCAGGCGGCCCCGGATGGACGCGGTGGAGCCCAGGCCCTCGGTGACCGTGGCGGGATCGAACCCCGTGCCGTCGTCCTTGACGGAGCAGAACACGTCGTCGTCGACGTCGACGAACACCGTGGCCCGGGTGGCCCGCCCGTGCTTGGCGGCGTTGGTGAGGGCCTCGCCCACGGCGCCGGCCAGCGCGTCGACGACCGAGGCCGCCACCGGCGGGTGGTCGTCGTCGACGAAGAGCACCGCCACCCGCAGCCCGTCGCGCCGCTCCACGTGCGCGGCGGTGGCGCGCAGGGCCGCACCGAGGTCGTGGACGTCGGGTCGGTCGCCGGCCAGGAAGGCGCGCAGGTCGAGCTCCTGGTCGCGGGCGAGCGCCACCAGCTCGTGGTCGGTCGCCCGCCGCTGGACCACCGCGAGGGTCTGGAGGACGCCGTCGTGGAGGGTGCGGGCCACCTCCTCGCGCGCCCGGGCCCGGGCCACCTCCACCTCGGCGGTGCGCACCAGGTCCATGACCGCGCCCGCGGCGGCGCCGGCCACCGCCGACAGGACGGCGGTGGACCAGAGGCCGAGCGTCGACGCCGGCTCGAAGTCGGCCACCTGCACGCCACCCCACCGACCGACGCCGAGGGCCGCCCCGAGGGCCGCGCCGCCCATCGGGCCCAGCACCACGCCGCCCATCAGCACGCCGGCGATGGGCCAGGCCGAGCCGAACGTCTGCCCGTGCTCGGTCCCGTAGACCCAGCCGTCGGCCAGGAGCAGGTTGGCGCCCACCAGCACCTCCCCCGCCACGGCGGCGGGGTGGAAGACCCACGGGCGGCGGCGGATCGAGGCCTCGGAGGCCACCACGGTGAGGGCCAGGGCCACGACCAGCCAGGCCACGGCCCACCCGCCGTGGTCGAGGTCGTCCCGCGTGAGCACCAGCACGGCGACGGACCAGGCCCAGGCCAGCCAGCGGAAGGTGGCGATCCCGCGGGCCACGCCCCACTCGAGGTCGGTGGGGCGCCGGCTGCCGGGCGCGGGGGTCGCCGCCATGGGTGGAGCGTACGGGTCCACCCGTGCCGGTAGCGTCGAGCCCATGACGGGCGGGACCCCAGCGGGGACGGAGCGCAGGGGCGCGCGGACCGCGCGGTGGCACCTGGTGCTCGTGCTGGTGGCCGTGCTGGCCGTGGTCGGCGGGCTCCTGGCGTGGAGCGTGGCCCGCACCGGCGACCGCGATCGCCTGGTCGGTGGGCCCGCCGCCGCCGGGGACGCGGCGCCCACCACCGGGGTGGTCCCTCCGGGCGCCGTCGCGTCGTCCACGCGGCCCACCACCACGGCCGCGCCCGCGACCACCACCACCGCGCCGCCGGGCCCGGCGGCGATCACCCTCGCCTTCGCCGGTGACCTCCTGCCCCACCAGCCGCTGAACGACCAGGCCGCCGCGTACGGCCGCGCCGTCGGGAAGCCCTACGACTTCGCGCCCATGCTGGCGCCGATGGCGCCGATCCTGGGCGCGGCGGACGCAGCGATCTGCCACATGGAGGTGCCCCTGGCGCCCCCCGGCGAGGCGATCAGCAGCTACCCCTCCTTCGGGGCTCCGGCCGAGCTGGTCGACGGCATCGCCGCCGCCGGCTACGACGGCTGCTCCACCGCCTCCAACCACAGCCTCGACCGGGGCCGGGCCGGCATCGCCACGCTCCTCGACCGCTTCGACGAGCGCCACCTGCGCCACGCCGGCACGGCGCGGGTGCCCGAGGAGGGCGGTGGCGTCGCCACCACCTACGACATCCAGGGCGTCCAGGTCGCCCACCTCAGCTACGCCTACGACTTCAACGGCTACCGGATCCCGGCCGACGCCCCGTGGGCGGTGAACCAGATCGACCCCGCCCGCATCCGGTCCGACGCGGCCACGGCCCGGGCCGCGGGCGCCGACCTGGTGGTGGTCAGCCTCCACTGGGGCACCGAGTACGAGTCGGCCCCGAGCGCCTACCAGCGCGACGTGGCGCAGCAGGTGCTGCCGTCGCCCGACATCGACCTGGTGATCGGCCACCACGCCCACGTGGTGCAACCGATCGAGCTGGTCGAGGGCACCTACGTGGTCTGGGGGCTGGGCAACCAGCTCTCCAACCAGACCCAGGACGTGCGCCGCGACGGGCTCACCGTGGTCGTGCGGGCGGTGCCGGGTGAGGGTCGGTGGACGGTGACCGGCGTCGAGGCCGTCCCCACGTGGGTGGACCTGCCCTCGTTCCGGGTGCTGCCCGTGGTGCCGACGCTGAACGATCCCGCCACCCCGCCCGGCCTGCGCGACCAGCTGGCGGCGTCCTACGACCGGACGGCGGCGGTGGTCGCCGGGCCCGCCACCCCCGGCGTGGCCCTGGCGCCCCGCCCCTGACGGTCCTGAGGTGCTGAGGTGCTGAGGTGCTGAGGTGCTGAGGTCCTGAGGCCCTGACCCTGGCGGTCCTGGCCCTGCCGGCTCTGGCGGTCCCTACCCGAAGAGCCGGCGCGGTCCGGGGCCGGCTCGACCGGGTCGGCCGGTCAGGTGGCCGAAGCGGTGACCGCGGCCAGGTTCTCGAGCAGGTGCCGGGATGCGCCCTGCAGCGCCACCGCGGCCGGGCGGTCCCCCAGGGGGGCGAGCAGGTCGACGGCGCGGGCCACGTGCTCGCCGGCCACCTCGACGGCCTGGGGCACGCCGTCGCCACGGCGCACGAGGGTGCGGGCCCGCTCCCAGGCGGCACCCTCGATCGGGGTGCCCAGGATGGTGCGGAGCTCGTCGCCCTCGGGCCCGGTCAGGGCCCGGATCACCGGCAGGTTGTAGGCCCCCTCCACCAGGTCGTGGCCGGCGGGCTTGCCGAGCTGCTCGTCGGTGGCGACCACGTCGAGGATGTCGTCGACGATCTGGAACGCCATGCCGTACGCGGTGCCGAACTCGGTGAGCCGGTCGATCTCGGCCCGGGGGAGGCCACCGACGATGGCGCCGATGCGACAGGCCGCCGAGAGCAGCGACGCGGTCTTGCCCTCGATCGAGGCCAGGTAGGCCGCCTCGGTGCGGTCCACCTGGTAGGCGTCCTGCAGCTCGAGCACCTCGCCCTCGCACAGGCGACCGATGGTGGCGGCCAGGAGGCCGGCCACCTCGGTGCCCAGCGATGCCGCGATCTCCGAGGCCTTGGCGAGGAGGAAGTCGCCGGCGAGGATGGCCCGCAGGTTGCCCCACCGGCTGTTGACGCTCTCGACGCCTCGGCGGGTGACGGCCTCGTCGATCACGTCGTCGTGGTAGAGCGAACCGAGGTGGACCAGCTCGACCGACACCCCGCCCCGCACCACCTCCACCGATGCGGGCCCGTCGGCACCGGCCGCGCACGCCGCGGCGGCCACCGCGAACAGGGGCCGGACCCGCTTGCCGCCGGCACCGATGAGGTGCCCGGCCATCTCGGTGAGCGCGGGGGTGGGGGCCCGGACCGCGGCCCGGAGCTCGTCCTCCACGCGCTGTCGGTCGGTCTCGACGTGCGGCAGCGCCAGCAGCGGGTTCTCGGCCATCCGGCGAGGCTACGGGGCCGACCCCGCCCCGCCCCACCCCGCCGTCCGCCGCCGCGTTCCGCCTCGGCGCGGCCCCTCGGGGGCGGCCCGGGCGAGGCCGTGAGCAGGGGAGGTGTCCGGCGAGGCGCCGCGCGTTCACGATGCCGCCGTCTCTGCCGACCGGGTGGGCGGGAGAGGGCGGTAGGATCGGCCCACGATTTCCCGCCAAATTGGAGGCAGGACACATGTTCGAACGCTTTACCGACCGGGCCCGCCGCGTGGTCGTCCTGGCTCAAGAAGAGGCCCGCCTCCTCAACCACAACTACATCGGCACCGAGCACATCCTGCTCGGGCTGATCCACGAGGGCGAGGGCGTCGCGGCCAAGGCCCTCGAATCGCTCGGCATCTCGCTGGAAGGCGTGCGCAGCCAGGTCGAGGAGATCATCGGCCAGGGCGGCTCGTCGCCGTCGGGCCACATCCCCTTCACGCCCCGGGCCAAGAAGGTCCTGGAGCTGTCGCTGCGAGAGGCCCTCCAGCTCGGCCACAACTACATCGGCACCGAGCACATCCTCCTCGGCCTCATCCGTGAGGGCGAGGGCGTCGCGGCCCAGGTGCTGGTGAAGCTCGGGGCAGACCTGTCCCGCGTGCGCCAGCAGGTGATCCAGCTGCTGTCGGGCTACTCCGGCTCCGGCGCGCAGGGCCAGGGCGGTGCTGCCGGCGAGAAGGCCGGGGCCACCAGCGGTGGCGCGAGCGGCGAGACGCCCTCGGGCTCGCTCGTGCTCGACCAGTTCGGCCGCAACCTCACCCAGCTCGCCAAGGACAAGAAGCTCGACCCGGTCATCGGCCGGGCCCGTGAGACCGAGCGGGTCATGCAGGTCCTGTCGCGCCGCACCAAGAACAACCCGGTGCTCATCGGCGAGCCCGGCGTCGGCAAGACGGCCATCGTCGAGGGCCTGGCCCAGGCCATCGCCGCCGACAACGTGCCCGAGACGCTCCACCAGAAGCAGCTCTACACGCTCGACCTCGGCGCCCTCGTGGCCGGCTCCCGCTACCGCGGCGATTTCGAGGAGCGGCTCAAGAAGGTGCTGAAGGAGATCCGCACCCGCGGCGACATCATTCTCTTCATCGACGAGCTCCACACCCTGGTGGGTGCGGGCGCCGCCGAGGGGGCGATCGACGCCGCCTCGATCCTCAAGCCCATGCTGGCCCGGGGCGAGCTGCAGACCATCGGCGCCACCACGCTGGACGAGTACCGCAAGCACCTCGAGAAGGACGCCGCCCTCGAGCGCCGCTTCCAG
>JBBRFU010000022.1:0-34120 GCA_038241315.1 Acidimicrobiales bacterium
CTCCTTGGCGTGCTCGGTGAGGTAGAGCTCGATGAAGGCGGGGTCGACCTCGTCGGCGTCGGTGATGGCCCCGTCCCCGTCGGCGTCGAGCGATCGGAGGGCGCTCGCCAGGCCCGCGGCCTGGCCGTCGAGGGCCCGCAGTTCCTCGAGGAGGGCGGTGACCTCCTCGGCCTTGCTGGCGGGTGGGGTGAGCTCCGGCACGAAGGTCGCGTTCACGAACCGGCTCCAGGCGGTGCGATACCCGGTCACGGTGGGGACGAGGGCGTCGGTGGCCGCGGTCGCGTCACCCTGGTACGCCTCGAGGAGGTCGGGGTCGGCCCGGATGAGGTCGGTCATCGTGAGGAGGGAACGGGCGCGCGCGTGGCCATGTCCGCACCCTACGTGAGGCGGTGCCGAGCGGGGATGGGGCGCGCGCCCCAACGGCCCGGGTGGCTCAGGCCTCGGCGTCGGCGTCGGTGGCCTCGGGAGCCTCGGGTGTCGGCGGCAGGGCGAACTGGGTGAGGGCCAGCTCGCCGCTGGACACCAAGAAGCCCCGTCCCGGCCGGAGCGGGCTGGCCAGCTGGCGCGGGAGCCGGGTGGTGAAGATGTCGCCGTCGAGCTGGAGGTCGGGCTGTATTAGCAACCCGCTCCGACCGGCGCGCACCGGCCGGGTCCAGTGGGTGAGCGAGCTGCGGATCTCGTCGCACCGCGCCGCCACCAGCACGTGGAGCCCGGCGCGCCCGGACTGGAAGAGCGCGCTCAGGACGCCCTCGTGGTCGGGGACGCGCACGGCGTCGTCGACGATCACGAACCAGTGGCGGTCGTCGTCGGGCGCAGCGCGCAGCACGTCGGCCAGGAAGCCCACCGTGCCGTAGGCGCTGAGGTCCTCGATGGCGCACAGGGGCGAGTCCTCCTCGCACACCGCCACCACGATGGTGCCGTCGGCGGCGGCGAGCTGGGCCGCGATCATGGCCAGGGCCGACGTCTTGCCGCTCCGGGCGGGGCCCGCCACCAGCACGTGCTCGCCGCGGTGCAGGAGGAGGTGCGCCGGCGCCAGGTCGGCGTCGGCGATGCCCACCGGGACGGCCACCGTGGGCCCGACCCGGACGCTGGCCCCGGCGGCGCGGAGCTCCTCCACGGTGACCTCGACCGGCAGCGACCCCATGGGCAGGGGTGGCCGCTGCGGCGGCCCGTGCTGCTCGGCCAGCCGGGCGCCGACCGCAGCCAGGTCGCCGGGCTCGGCCACCTGGAGGACGCGCGGCCCGTTGCTGTGCCAACCCCGCCCGGGCGGGAGCTTCGGGGCCTCGCGGAGCCGCACCCCGATGCCGGAGTAGTCGATGGGGTCGGGCAGGCGCAGCATCACCCGCTGGTCGATCGTGCCCGCCACCCGCTGGGGGAGGGCGTTGGTGCGCTCGCCCGCGACCGCGAACAAGATCTTGATGCCGGGGCCCTCGCCGAAGAGCCGCCGCAGGCTGTCCATCACCTGGGTGTCGAGGCCGCCCTCGTGCTCGGCGAGGAAGCCGGCGGCCCCGTCGACGAGCACCACCACGTAGGGCTCGTCGGCCTGTGCGGCGGGGGCCAGGGCCCGCCGCCGGTCCAGCTCGGCGCGGAGGTGGCGGATCAGGCGGATCTGGCCCTCCCGGTCCACCGCGCCGATGACCGCTCCGGTGTTGGGCAGGTCGGCCAGCGGCGCGAGGGCGCCGGCGCCGAAGTCGATGCCGTACAGGTGGCACTGGTCGGCGCTCCAGCGCTCGGCCAGGGCCCGTCCCACCGACAGCAGCGTGGACGAGGTGCCGCTGCCCACCATGCCGGTGACGGTGAGGTGGCCGTCGGCGATGCGCCAGCCCACCGGCACCTGGCGCTGGTGGTCGGGCTCGTCGGCCAGGCCGAACGCCACCACGCCGGGGTCGGCGCCGGCCGGGCCGGCCGCTGCGGCCGCCTCGGCGTCGCGCACGTCCTCGAAGGCGAGCTCCTCGGCGAGCATCGGCAGCCAGGGCCGGGCCGGTGCCGGGTGGCCCTGGCGGGCCACCGCCTCGATGAGGGCCTCGACGAGGAGGTGGAGGTCGCTCGGCCGGTCGTCGCCGCCCCCCGCCACCAGCCGGACTGGGCTCGGGCCGAACGGGAACGGCACCACCCGCACCGGCTGGGCCGGTCCACCCGGGGCGCCGGCGGTGGAGAGGGCGGTCTGCACCGGCTCCACCTCCCCGGGCCCGCTGCGGACCTGGGCCCGTCCGGGCGTCGTCCGGCTGATCGTCGCGGCATCGGGGCGGTCGATGATGTCGGTGGAGTCCTGGGGGTCCTGCACCCGGAGGGCGATGCGGAGGTTGGTGTTGGCCTTGATGTTGGCGTTCACCGCGCCCTGGGGCCGCTGGGTGGCCAGCACCAGGTGCACCCCCAGGCTGCGGCCCCGCTGGGCCACGCCCACCAGGGCACCGAGGAAGTCGGGGAGCTCGGCGGCGAGGGTGGCGAACTCGTCGACCACCACCACGAGCCGGGGCAGGGGCCCGGACGGCGAGCCCGCCGCCAGGTAGGCCGGCAGGTCCTGGGCGGCGGCGTCGCGCAGCACCCGCTCACGGCGGCGGAGCTCCGCCTCCAGCGAGCGGAGGGCCCGCTCGCCGAGCGACTCGTCGAGGTCGGTGACCATGCCCACGGTGTGGGGGAGCCGGGCGCACTCGTCGAAGGCCGAGCCGCCCTTGTAGTCGACGAGCACGAAGACCAGGTGGTCCGGGTCGTTGCCGGCGGCCAGGCCGGCCACCAGGGAGCGCAGGAGCTCGCTCTTGCCCGAGCCCGTGGTGCCGCCGATCAGGGTGTGGGGTCCGTCGGTGGCGAGGTCGATCACCACCGGGCCGTGCTCCCCGATGCCGATGGGCGTGGCCGGCGGCGGGTCGACGGGGTTCGCGCCCCAGCGGGCGAGGATGGCCACCGGATCGGGGTCGTCGAGCCCCAGGAGCGGCAGCAGGCGGACCATGGTGGGCAGCCCGGCCCCGGCCACGCCCTGCTCGGGGTCCTCCCAGCGAGCGAGGGCGCGGGCCACGGCGCGGGCGGCGACGGGGGACATCCCGGCCGGCACGACGCCCTCCACCCGGGAGCCCTCCACGGGGCGGCGCACCTCGATGATCCCGCCCGGCTCCGACGCGACCACGACCGTGGTGCAGACGGCGGGGAGCTGGTCCTCGGTGGGCGCCACCACGATGCCGGCGCAGATGCCGGCGTTGCCCGCCAGCAGCGACCGGGCAGGGGCCCGGCGGCCGGCGAGGAGGGTCACGTCGTCGAGCACGAGCAGGCGGCTCGGGCCCACGGCCCGGTCACGACCGTTCGTGATCCGCCGCGGCCGGTCGTCGTCGGCCGAGGCCAGCATGGCGGCGAGCAGGCTGTCGGCCGTCTCCCGGTCGCCGGCCAGGGCGCGGAAGGCGCCCGCGGGGTCGCGGACGTGGGGCAGCCACTTCGCCCAGTCCCACGCGGCGGCGTGCTCCGGCGAGGCGCAGACGGCCACCGGGAGGTCGGCCGGTCCGTGGGCCACGGCGGCCTGGCACAGCAGCGAGCGGGCCACTGCCAGCGCGGTCTCGCGGTGGCCCACGATGCCCACCACCCCGCCGCCGGCGAGGTCGACCTCCACCGGAGCCCGCCGGAGCACGTCGTGGCGACCGAGGACCTCGGTGAGCGCCTCGTGCTCGGCCGCCGGCGAGACCTCCACGGGACGCCACGGCAGGGGGCCGAGCCCGGCCCGCAACCGGAGGGCGTCGGGGTGGGCCGGCCGCCGCTCCCAGAGCTTCACGCTCGGCAGGAGCGCCCGCCGCACGACCTCTGCCGGGTCCGGCAGGAGCGCCACGAGCCGGCGCCTCTCGGCCTCGGCATCGGCCCGCAGGTCCCGGTCGAGCGCCTCCATGGCGGCCTGGTGGTCCTTCGAGGAGGTGGTGGTGTCCTTCTTCGCCTGGCGGCGCTGGCTGAACCAGTTGCCCACGGCCATGACCGGGCTCAACATGATGAAGAGGGCGAACCGCGGCTCGCCCGTGATGGCGATCATCACGCCGCCGAGCACGAGGGGCGCCACCACCATGGCGACGTTGAACGGGACCTTCCGGTCGGACCGGGTGGGCGCGTCGGGCGCGGTGCGCGGCGGCCGGGGCTCGGGCACCGTCGGGCGCGGCGGCCGGTTGAACGGCACCACCCCGCCGGTGCCCAGCTGGGCCCGCACGCCGCCGACGGGACGGTCGTCGAGCGAGACGGTGCGGACCTCGAGCTGGGTCTCGCCGACGCCCACGACGGTGGCGCCGGCGCCGGCGACCCCGGTGGGGCCCTCGATCCGGACGCCGTCCACCTCGGTGCCGTTCGACGAGCCGAGGTCGTGCACGGTGGCCGTGCCGTCGGGGGCCAGCTCGATCCGAGCGTGCTGGGCGGAGACGGCCGGGTCGGTCACCACGAGGTCGCAATCGGGGTGGCGCCCCACCAGCACCGTGCCGCCGGGCCCGAGGGCGACGGACCGTCCGCTGTCCACGCCCCCGATCACGGCCACCACCCGGCCGGGCGGTGGCAGCGCCACCGGCCCGGCGCCGGGGTCGCCGATCCCGAGCCGGGCCCCCTCGACCAGGCCGACCTCGTCGAGGCGGTGACCGGCAGAGACCGGTCGCCCGTCGATGGACAGGGCGATGCCGCTCGGCGCGCCCGGCGCCACGACGGCGAGGAGGTCCTCGAGGGTGGCGTCGACGTCGTCGAGCACCAGCTCGGCGTCGCGCTCGGTGCCGCCGGCGACTACGACGACGTGCACGTGGGCTCCGGGGGGAGGGGAGAGGTGGGGGTGGGGCGGGAGGCAGGGGGCATGCGGGCGGGGCAGCAGCCCGTGCGGGTGGGTGCCGGCGGCCACGATAGGTCGGCCGCTGGCTCGTCCACGCCGGCCCCGGCGCGCCGGCGGTCAGGGGTCGCCGGCCAGGAGGGCGGTGAGGGCGTCGTGCACGGCGGGGGGCTGGCGGTCGATCCAGGTGAGGAAGGTCGCCCAGTCGGCGGGGGAGCGGACCACGTCGAGGCGGCGGAGGTCATCGACGTCGACGAGCGTGGCGCCCAACCGGCCGTCGTCGGCCATGGCCAAGGCCGCGAGGAAGGGCAGCGACCGGTCGATGGCCTGCGCCGGTGCCCGATCGAGCCGGCCGTTGGTGTCGACCCAGCGGTCGGTGGCCCGGGCCTTGCCCTCGGTCACCAGCCCGTCGCCGAGGTAGCCCACCAGCGGGCCGGCGGGGCCGGCGACCTTGGCCACGGCCCCGACCCCCATCTGGGCCACCCGGGTGGCGGCGGCGACGCCGAGGGCGTTGACCAGGTCGACGTGGCGACCGGCCCGGTGGGCGCCCCGCTCGAGGGTGAGCCCGAGGTCGCGGACGGGTTGGAGGCAGGTGCGGAGGTGGTCGCTCGGCGGGGTGGTGGCGGGTGGCCCGCCGACGGCGGGCGCCGCGAGGCAGTCGGCCGACACGTCGGCGCCGTGGGCCACGATCGCGTCGGTGGCCCGCTGCAGGGCCTCGGGCCGCCCGGCCACCACCTGGAAGTAGCCGATCAGGGGCTCGTGGGGGCGGAGCGTCTCCCACCGCTGGTCGGCCAGCTGATCCACGAAGAAGGCGGGGTGGGTGGCGACGAGGTCGGCGAGCAGGCCCGAGGTGGCCGGGTGGGGGGCGGCACCCGGCGCGGCGGCGACGATGGCGGCGAGGGCGCGATCGGTGCGCTGCTGGCCGGCGGTGGGGGCGACCCCGGCGACGGGCGGTTCCCACGCCCGCCCCCGACCGTCGGCGACGGGCGCCACGTAGAGGGCGTGGGCGATGGCTGCCACCTCGACGGCCTCGATGCTCGTCCGCCTCGAGAGGTTCACGCCGAGGCGCGACGCCCCGGGCGGTGAGCCCAGCTCCCAGAGGCCCGCGGCCGCGGGATCGGCGGCCAGGAGCCGGAGGACCGGGAGGTCGAGCTTCTCGGGCAGCCCGCGATGGCGCAGGCGGGTCAGGAGCGCCTGTGGCGGTGCCAGGTCCTGCGGTCCGGGGCGGAAGGGATCGAGCACGGCGCCGGCCAGGGTGGCCACCAGGGCCGGATGGGCGGCGGTGCGGTCCAGCGCGAGGTGGCGGGCCAGGTGTCGACCGCCGTCGGTCCGGCCGAGCCCGGCCACGATCGACAGGTCGAGGGCGCCCGGCGCGGTGAGGTCGGGCGCCGCGGCGTCCTGGGGCAGCGGGACGTGGGGCAGGGCGGGCAGCTCGGACGCGGCTCGGTCGAGGAGCTCGCCCAGTGCCACGTAGGCGGCGTCGGCCTCGTGGTAGGTGAGCCGGTGGTCGGCGAGCGCGGCGGCCAACCCGTCGCCGAGGCCGACGAGCCCGGCGGTGCCGAGCCCGGCCACGAGGCCGGCGGCGTAGGCGGGGTCGTGGGTCGCCGGGGCGCCGGACGACAACAGGCGGGCCGCCTCCTCCGGCCCGGCCTCGGCCAGCCGTCGGCCGGCCGCTCGGCCCTCGGCGTGGCGGACCGGCGCCAGCAGGGCCCCGACAGCGATGCCGGGGTGGTGTCGCTCGAGGCGACGGCTGAGGATCAGGTCCGGCGCGGTGGCCACCGACGGGTCGCCCCGGTCGGCGGCGGCGAACGCGTCGGCGAGTTGGGCCACGGCCCCTGCGAGGGAGCGGGCGCGACCCAGCAGGGCCGACGCCGCCAGATCGGGCCGCCCGGGCGGCGGGGCATCGGGGCTGGCGGCCTGGTAGCGGTGGAGGGCCTCGGTCGCCTCGGCCACGAGCCGGTCGAGCCGGCGGACGTCGTCCTCGAGGGCGTGGGCGGCGTGGCGGAGCAGGTCGGGGCGGGCGGAGCTGGTGGGCACGAGCCTTCCTCGGGGGTGGGGGGTGGGGGGTGGGGGGTGGGGCGCGGGGCGGGGTGGCGGCGGCGGGTGCCGGGCGCGCTGGCAGGGGGCGTGCGTGCCGCCGGGTCGGCGGCCCGGCGACCTTCAGCGACCGGTGCGGCGGCTGACCTCGCTCGGCGCCAGGCGCTCGATCAGGGGGTGCCGGGCGCGGGCACAGGGGAAGGCGCGAGGTCGGCGAGGCGACGGAGGTCGGCGGCATTGG
Organism: Acidimicrobiales bacterium; assembly: GCA_038241315.1. Lineage (GTDB taxonomy): Bacteria > Actinomycetota > Acidimicrobiia > Acidimicrobiales > Iamiaceae > Aquihabitans. Next base: position 7,047 of record JBBRFU010000022.1, read on the forward strand.
CGGCGGCGGCCTCGTCGTCGCGCCGGGCCTGGAGGCGGGCGGCGTCGGCCCTGGCCAGGTCGATCGCGGCTGCGGTGCGGCGGAGCACGGCCACGAGCGCGCTCACGTCGTGGAGCAGGGCGCCGTGCTCGGTGTCGAACCAGCGTCGGCTGAAGCCGTGCCAGTCGCGCCGGGCGGTCTGCGCCACCTCGTGCCACCGTGGGGCGGCGGCGCCCAGGGCGTGGGCAAGCACCTCGAGGGCGCGGACCGCCTCGTCGGCGCGGGCGTGGTCGAACGCCACCGGGAGGGAGCCGGGGACGGCGGGATCGGGCACGAAACCCTCCGGATCGAGGGATGGGGCACCCGAAAATAGATCGACAATTACGGGAAAGCAATGGGAGGCCTGGAGGCGCGGCCGGTCCCCGGCCGTAGGGTCGGACACCGTGCTGCCACTCATCTGCCTCGACGTCGACGGGACCCTCGTGGGGTCCTCCGGATCCCCCAGCGAGGCCACGTGGGCCGCGGCCGAGCGCGCTCGGGCGCGCGGCCAGCGGCTCACGCTCTGCACCGCCCGACTGGCCGCCGGACCGACCCGTGCGTGGGCCGAGCGGCTCGACCCCCTCGGCTGGCACGTGTTCCACACCGGGGCGGCGCGCTGGAACCCCGGCTCGGGTGAGGTGCGGACCACGCCCCTGCCCGTCGAGGTCGTCCATCGGTGCGAGGAGATCGCGTCGGCGCGGGGCTGGGTGTTCGAGGCCTACTCGTGGGACGACTACGTCGTCGACTCGGACCAGCAGCTCGCCCGGGACCACGCCGCCCTGTTGGCGCTCCCGTTCCGACGCCAGCCGCTCGCCGCCCTCGCCGGCACGGTCGTCCGGGTCCAGTTCGTCGTGGCCGAGTCGGAGGCCGCCGAGGCCATCGCCGCGTGCCCAGCCGGTGCGTCGGCCTCCGGGGCGACCTCGCCGATGATGCCGGGTGCGGCGTTCGTCTCGCTGACCGCCGAGGGCGTGTCGAAGGCCGGCGGGGTGCGGACCGTGGCCGACGACCTCGGCGTGTCGCTGGCCGACGTGATGATGGTGGGCGACGGCCACAACGACCTCTCGGCGATCGAAGCGGTGGGCTGGGGCGTGGCCATGGGCAACGCCGAGCCGGAGGTGACGGCCGCCGCCCGGATGCGGGTGGGTGACGTCGACGCCGATGGCGCCGCCGAGGCGATCGACCGGTCGGCCACCCTGGGGCCGGAATCGGCGCCCGGGCGGGGCCCGGATGGCGAGCGGGGCTCGGGTGCCGGGCCGGGACCCGATGGTGAGCGGAGACCTCCGGCACGTCCGGACGAGGCGCTCCGGGGACCTCGGTAGCCTCCGGGCATGGCTCAGCGCTTCGTCATCATCGGTGGTGGACCCGCAGGGAACCAGGCGGCCACCACCGCCGCGCGCTTCGGCGCCGAGGTGACGCTGATCGAGCGCGACATCGTGGGCGGGGCGGCCCACCTGTGGGACTGCATCCCGTCCAAGGCGATGATCGCCACCGGCGGGGCCATGACCGAGATGCGCCGGGCGTCGAGCATGGGCCTGGCAGAGGTGCACGCCCAGCCCGACTTCGAGGCGCTGCGAGCCCGGATCGCCGGCATCGAGGACCGCCTCGAGGCCTCGGTCACCAGCCTGCTCCAGAGCCAGGGCGTGCGGTTGCTGACGGGAACGGGCCGCCTGGTCGGACCCCACGAGGTGGAGGTGACGGCTCCCGACGGCTCCACGGAGCTGGTGGCGGCCGACACGATCGTGCTCGCCACGGGGAGCCGGCCCCGGATCCCGGACTGGGCGCCGGTCGACGGTGACCGCGTGCTGAGCACCCGCCAGGCGTACCCGCCGCCGGTCATGCCCGAGCACCTCGTGGTCGTCGGGTCGGGCGTCACCGGGGTGGAGTTCGTCCACATGTTCTCGTCGTTCGACGCCGACGTCACCCTCATCGTGAGCCGCCAGCAGGTGCTCCCGCAGAAGGATCCCGAGGTGGCCGCGGTCCTCGAGGCCGACTTCATCAAGCGCGGCGTGAAGCTCTTCAAGGGCGCGCGCGCCGAGGGCCTCGACCTGACCGATGGTGGCGTCGCCGTCCGTTGCGACGACGGCCGGGTGGCACGCGGGTCCCACGTCCTGCTGTGCATCGGTTCGATCCCGAACTCGGAAGGGCTCGGCCTCGAGGAGGTGGGCATCGAGCTCGACGGCGGCTACGTCGTGGTGGACCACAACTGCAAGAGCTCGCTCGGCCACGTCTACGCGGCGGGCGACCTGTCGGGGAAGCTGCCGCTGTCGTCGGTGGCCTCCATGCAGGGGCGCAAGATCGCCGAGCACGCGCTCGGCTTGCACGCCGGGCCCCACCGCCACCTCGACTACGAGAAGGCGGCCTCGGCCATCTTCACCGACCCGGAGATCGCCGACGTCGGTCTGGCCGAGGCGGATGCCTTCGCCGTCGGGCGAAAGGTCCGCGTCACCAAGGTGCCGTTCTCGGCATCGGCCAAGGCGCTCATCAACGACGACCCCCGCGGCTTCGTGAAGATCGTGTCCGACCCGGCCACCGGGGTGGTGCTCGGCGGGTCGATCGTCGGCCAGCACGCCGCCGAGCTCATCTCGGTGATCGCCCTGGCGGTCACCGCGGGGCTGAAGGTCATCGACCTCGCCGAGAGCATCCTGGTCCACCCTGCGCTCGCCGAGGCGCTCTCGGACGCAGCCGAGTAGCGCTGGGTGGTCGGCCGGGCCCTCGCCAGGGCGCCGAATCGCCGCCGGTTCGCCACCTCGCCACCCCGGTCGGATCGCCCTGGCGCCCCAGCTCAGGCGACCCGCCTGGTCGCCGCTTGCGTCGGGTGCTCGCGTCGGGTGGGCGCGTCGACGACGTTGGCATCGATTCGACGTCGATTCGACGTCTCACCTCGAGGGGGCCCGGGCGTCGGCGTGCCCTTCCCGGCCGCCGGGGTGGCGGCAGAGAGGTTCCGGCGAATCGACGTCGATTCGCCGCCAACGCAACGCGCCAGACGACCGGCGCTGTCGGCAGGGGGCAGCCCTTTGCGGCCGACCCGTCCCAGCTGCGCGCGGGAACCGCCCGGGTCGTGCTACTCGGCGTCGGGGGTGATGATCACGGCGACATCGCCGGCGCCCACGGCCTGGCCCGGCTCGACCTTGATCTCGGCCACGGTGCCGGCCACATCCGACGCCACGTTGTTCTCCATCTTCATGGCTTCGAGCACGCAGACCACCTGACCGACGGCGACGGAGTCACCCACGGCGACCTCCACCTTGACGATCGTCCCCTGCATCGGCACGGCGATGGCGCCGGTCCCGGCGGCGGCGGCTCGGCCGGCACCGGCGGCACGACGGGGCCGGGCCTTGGCGGCGGCCCCACCGGCGGCCGGAGCGGCGGCCATCGCCGACTCGGGCACCCACATGGCCACCTGGAAGCGCTTGCCGTTCACCTCGACGTCGACGTCGCGGCGCACCTTCGGCTCGGACTCGGCATCGTCACCCTCAGGGGCGGCGAGGTCGGGGGCGCCCTCGAGGCGACCCGAGACCCCGGTGAGGTCCAGCGCGTCGCTCTCCACCCAGTTCGTGGAGTGCTCTCCGGCCACGAAGTCGGGGTGGTCGAGGATCACCAGCTGCGCCGGGAGGGTGGTGTCGATCCCGTCGATCACGAACTCGTGGATGGCGCGCTTCATGCGGTCGATGGCCGTCTGGCGGTCCGAGCCCCACACGATGAGCTTGCCGACGAGGTTGTCGTAGTACTGGCTGACCTCGTCGCCGCTCTCGTAGCCGCCGTCCCACCGGGTGCCGAAGCCCTGCGGTGCGACCAGCTTCTCGATGCGGCCGGGCGCCGGCAGGAACGCGCCGCCCGCCGGGTTCTCCGCATTGACACGGACCTCGATGGCCCAGCCCCGGAGGTCGATGTCGTCCTGGGTGAACGAGAGCACGTCGCCAGACGCCACCCGGACCTGCTCGCGGACGAGATCGATGCCCGACACGAGCTCGGTGACGGGGTGCTCGACCTGGAGCCGGGTGTTCATCTCGAGGAAGTAGAACTCGCCGTCCTCGAAGAGGAACTCCACGGTGCCGGCGTTGTAGTACCCACAGGCCTTGGCGACCTTCACGGCCGCCTCGCCCATGGCCTGACGGATCTCGGCCGGGAAGTTCGGTGCGGGGGACTCCTCGATCAGCTTCTGGTGACGGCGCTGCACCGAGCAGTCCCGCTCGCCGATCCACACGCAGTTGCCGTGCTGGTCGCCGATGATCTGCATCTCGACGTGGCGTGGCTTCACCAGGTAGCGCTCGACGTAGCACTCGTCACGTCCGAAGCCCTTCAGGGCCTCCGACTGGGCCGACGCGAGGGCCGAGTGGGCATCGGCGGCCGATTCGACCACGCGCATGCCCCGGCCGCCGCCGCCGTAGGCGGCCTTGATGGCCACGGGCCAGCCGAACTCCTCACCGAAGGCCGCCACCTCGTCGCCCGAGGTGAGGAACTCGGTGGTGCCGGGCACGCCCTGGACGCCGGCGGCCTGGGCCGCGATGCGGCTCGAGACCTTGTCGCCCATGACCTCGATGGCCTCCGGGGGAGGTCCGATGAAGGCCACCCCCCGCTCGGTGATGGCCCGGGCGAAGTCGGTGTTCTCGGAGAAGAACCCGTAGCCGGGGTGGACGCCATCGGCGCCCGACCGTTCGATGATCTCGAGGATCTTCTCGGTGGCCAGGTAGCTCTCGGCCGCCGTGGTGCCGCCGAGGGCGTACGACTCGTCGGCCAGGCGCACGTGGAGCGCGTCCCGGTCGAGGTCGGAGTACACCGCGACGGTGGCGATCCCCAGTTCCTGGCAGGCGCGGATGACCCGGACGGCGATCTCGCCCCGGTTTGCGATCAGGATCTTCGTCAGCACGAGTGCATGTCTAGAGCCTCCGCAAGGGTCCGCGGAAAACTCATGCTCCTCCCACGTTTCACGACCGGACCTTCGGTGCCGAGGTGATGGGCGTCACGACCGGTCGCCCGACCTTGCGGCGCCCCGGCCGGCGAGGGTTCACTCGACGGGTGACCGACGCCACCCCCGCCCCATCTGCTGCCGACCACCCGGGCCCCGCAGCACCGGTCTCGCTCGCCGTCTCGTCCGACCACGCCGCCTCGCCCGACCTCGCCGCAGCCGCCGAGGCGCGGGCGCGCCGGTCGTTGGCGGGGTCACCGTTCGAGGACGTCCGTTGGGTGGCCGAGACCGGGTCGACCAACGCCGACGTGCTCGAGCTCGCCCGGCAGGGAGAGCCGGAGGGCATCGTCGTCGTGGCCGACCACCAGACGGCGGGCCGTGGCCGGCGCGGCCGGCGCTGGGAGGCACCGGCCGGGGCGTCGCTCACGGGCACCGTCCTCCTGCGCCCGACCGCCTCGGTCGCCGGGCTGACCACCATGGCGGTCGCGGTCGCGGCAGCCGAGGCGGTCGAAGCGCTGACCGGGGTGACGCCCGGCCTGAAGTGGCCCAACGACCTGGTCTGGCCCGGGGACGGGTCCACCACCGATCGCAAGCTGGCCGGGATCCTGGCCGAGGCCGACTGGCCGGCGGGGAGCCACATCGCCGGTGGCTGGTCGCCGCCCGCCCCCGAGGACCGGGTCGTGGTGGCGGTGGGGATCGGGCTGAACGTCGCCTGGGGGCGCGCGATGCCCGAGGAGCTGGCCGGCACCGCCGTGGCACTCGACGAGCTGGTGGCGCCGGCTCCGGCGCCGGACCGGGTCGACCTCCTGGTGGCCATCCTCACCCGCCTCGCGGTCCACTACGGCGGTCTGCGCCGCGCCGACGGCGCCCGGGCGTTGCGGACGGCGTGGGAGGCCCGCTCGGCCACGATCGGGCGTCGGGTCCGGGTCGACCTGGGTGCCGACGACGTCGAGGGCACCGCCGTGGGTCTCACCGACGAGGGCCACCTGGTCGTGGAGACCCTCGAAGGTCAGCGGAGGACCCTCGCGGTGGGCGACGTGATCCACCTGCGAGCGGCGGCCCCGTGAGCGTCAGGCCAGCTCGCCGGGGGTGATCACGTCCTCGTAGGTGCGGTCCGACATGCTCGGCGTGGTCTGGCCGACCCCGGCTGCGGACCAGTCGCAGACGCCCTCGGGGAAGACCTCGACCAGCTCCTCGTACTCGCTCTCGGTCAGTTCCCGCTCGTAGTCGGCGGGGTCCACCGGCTTGAGCTGGCACTTCAGGACGTCGTCGGCGCGAGGGGCGCCGGCCGCGATCCGGGGGTCGCCGTGGGCGGGGAAGTCGTCGACGCAGGGGCCCTCCTCCTCGTAGAGCGAGGTGCCTGCCACGGGCTCGTCGGCCGCGGCCGGCAGGCAGTTGTCGACCGCCCCGTCGGGGCGGGCGCGCAACAACGCATCGAAGCGGCTGCCTCCCTCGGTGTCGTCCTCCATGGTGGTCAGCCACTCGTCGAGCACGGCGACGGCTTCGGTGCCGGCTGCTCCGACCGGGGTGATGGCGGGGTCGCGGGTCCAGATCTGCAGGCCGGGAACCGCCTCGGCGGGTGCGTTGCCCGTGAGTCGGTCGCGCAGGGAGAAGGCCCGGAAGTGGTCGGCGGTGGCGCCGGCGAGGTCGTCGTACAGGCTCACCTCGAGGATGGGCACCTTCTGCTGGTCACCGACGCCCGTCGACACCCGACCGTTCTCGTAGGCACCCTGGACCGCCGCCGGCGCCGCCTCGTGGCGCTCGGTTTGGTGGGCGCCGTCCAGGTCCCAGCCGCCGATGGCCCGGTTGAGGTCGACGAACTCGTCGAAGGTGAGCCGGCCGGCGGCGAAGGCCTCGAGCCCGTACTGGACGCCGACGTTGTCGAGCGGTCGGACGGCCTGCCCGGTGGCCTCGTCTCGGCCGAACTGGTTGCTGGCGCCGTCCTGCAAGGTGCAGCGGACGCCGCCGGGGTTGGTGGCGGCTCCGTAGCGCTGGTCGGCGGGGATCTTGGGGTCGCAGGCGGTGTCGGTCTCGACGAGGCCTCCGTAGCTCGTCTCCCAGGCGTCGCACGTCCGGTTGGTCGCGTGGCCGTTGACGGCGACGCGTTGGTCGAGCGTGAGGCCGCGACCGGCGGCGGTGCGGTAGTAGCGGTTGAGCAGCCCGCAGTCGGCGATGCCGCTGGCCACCGTGACCACGTCGGGCAGCGGGTCGAGGGCGACGGCGCCGTCGACGAGCCCCGGGTAGTTCTGGATCATGAGGTGGAGCTGCGCCGCGCCGAACGCAGCTCCCTCGCCGATGGTGAAGTCGGGCTCGCCGAACTCCTCGATGAAGCGCTCCTTGACCATCATCGTCGTCTCGGCCGACACGACGTCGTTGCACTGCACCGCGCCGGAGTTGAAGGTGGCCGTGGCCACCGCGTAGCCGGCGGTGAGGAAGGCCGGGTCGAGCACGTCGACGGCGGAGTCGCCCTGCCCGTAGGTGGTGGCGCAGCCGTCGCCGACGCGGTAGAGCAACCGGCGGTTCCAGGCCGCGTCGCTCTGGTCGCGGTCGCCGCCGCCGGGTGAGGGGTCGATGGACGCGATCTCGTACACCGACCGGTTCACGACGCCCACCTCGTAGCGGATGATCAGCGCCACGTCGTCCTCGCCGGCGATGGTGGCCGTGGCGAGGTCGTTCGGGCGGGATCGGGGATCGGGGAGGTCCGCCACCCGATCGTCGGTGGTGACGTAGCGCCAGGTGACCTTGGTGGGGCCGGAGCAGTTCAGGTCGGCGGGGGCTCCGAGGCCGTGCTCCTCGGTGGAGCAGGCGAGCAGGGGACCGTGGGGCCCGGAGATCATCGGGCCGGAGAGCGGCCAGGATCGGATGCGCTGGGTCACCGAGGTGGCGCCGGCGGCGGCCACGAGGTTGTTGTTGCCCTCGACGAGCCCGGTGACCACCCCTTCCAACCGCCCGTCGACCTCCACCAGTTGGTCCGTCACGTCGGCCTCGCCCAGCCTGACCACGAGGTCGTCGACGCCGGTCCCCTTGGCCGGGGTCACCCGCACCCGGGCGTCGGGACCGGTGGCCCGGTCCGGCTGGCTGGAGAGCACCTCGATCCGGATGCCGTCCTGGACCGGCGACGCCCCGTCATCGGGCTCCGACGACTCGGGGGGTGGGCTGGTCGAGGTGGTGGGGCCGCCGGTGGACGTCTCGGCCTGGGTCGTGGTGGGCGCGGCGTCGTTCCCGCCCCCGGAGCAGGCCGCCCCGACGATGGCGAGCACCAGGAGCGCGGCCACGCGCACCGGGGGTCGACGTCGAGTGGGAGGCGGCGGGAACGGGGACATCGGCGACCATTGTTCCCGACCCGTGTGGGCGCCGTGGATCGCGAGGACGGGACTCGGGGTCCGGAGGGCCCGCCGGTAGGGTGGACGGGTGGACAGGCAACCGGACCGACCGTGCGCGCACCCCGCTCCGAGGCTGCCTCGTGGCTGGTGACGGCGCTCTCGCTGCCGTTCCCGACGACCTCGCGCTGAAGGGTCCGTTCACCTTCGGCGAGCCCACCGTCGACGGCGGCACCGTCCGGTTGCCGTACGCCATCGGTGACGAGCTCCGCTTCATCGAGGTGGTCGAGCTGCCCGTGGAGCTGCCCGACACCCCGGCCGTGGGCGCAGCGGTCCGCATCCTCCACCTGGTGGCCGGCGTCTCGTACTACAAGTGCGTCGCCCCCACGGAGCTCGTGCTACCCGCCATCACCGACGACGAGCGTCGGCTGGTCGAGGCCCTCTACGACGAGGGCTTGCGAGAGTTCGCGCATCGCAACGGCCTCCCGGTGCCGCTCCCGGTGGAGATCTCCGCAGCGTCGGCCGCGCCGCTCGCCGCCGCCCTCGTAGGCGGAGCTCCCGCCGATCGGACCTCAGCCGGACGGCCCTCGGCCGAAGGGGCCTCCGCCGGACGACCCTCCGCCGGACGACCAGCGGTCGAGGCGCCGGTCGCCTCGGGGGCGTTGGTGCCGGTCGGCGGCGGCAAGGACTCGGCCCTCGTGGCTGCTCTGGTGCCCGACGGCCAGCTCTTCGCGGTCAACCCGGTCGGTGCCCACCGGCACCTGGCCCAGGCGCTCGGTCGTGAGCTCGTCGGCGCCCGACGGACGCTCGACCCGCTGCTGCGCGACCTGGTCGAGCGCGGCGCGCCGAACGGACACGTGCCGGTGACCGCGATCACGTCGGCCGTCTCGGTGCTGGCGGCGCTGGCCCTCGGTCGACGTGACGTGCTGATGGGCATCGAGCGGTCGGCCGACGAGCCGAGCCTCGTGACCGCCGGCGGCTGGCCCGTCAACCACCAGTACTCCAAGTCGCGAGCCGCCGAGCACCTGTTGCGGGCGGTGTTCGACCCGCTCGGCGTGCGCTACCTGTCCCTGTTGCGGCCGCTCACCGAGCTGGCCATCGGCGCGGGGGTGGCCCGTCGCGGGCTGGCCGCCGACATCGTGTCGTGCAACCGCGTGTTCACGGTGTGGAACGAGAACACGTCGAGCAAGGAACAGCGCCCGTGTGGGACGTGTGCGAAGTGCCTGTTCACGGCGCTGATGGTGGCGCCGTCGTCCACGCCGTCGGCCATCGCCGCACGCTACGGGCGTGATCTCCTCGACGAGGAGGGCCACGTCGAGGAGACCCGAGCGCTGTGGTCGGCAGAGAAGCCGTTCGACTGCGTCGGCGAGCGCCTGGAGACCGCGGCCGCCGTCGTGTTGCTGTCGCGCACCCATGGGTGGCGGGACCAGGTCGTCGTCCGGGCGTTGGCCGCCGAGGCCGAGGCGATGCTGGAGGCGGCCGGCGTGGAGCCGGGCTCGTTCCTGGAGCTCGGCCCGCTGGAGGAGATCCCCGAGGAGTACCGGGCCGCGTTGGCCGGCCTCGCTCCGGACCTGGCGGCCGTGCCGGGCCTGCGCACGCGTGGCTGACGGAGCCGGGGTGGCCGGTGCGCCTGAATGAGCTGACCGGGCGGCGCGTGGTGCTGCTTGGCCTGGGCGCCGATGTGCGTGCCGCCGTGCCGGCGATCGAGGCCGTGAAGCCGGAGGCCCTGGTGGTGGTCGAGGGGTCTGTCCCCCGTCCGGGGCCGGGCGCAGACCTCGAGCGGGCCTCGCTGGAGGAGGCCGTGGCGGGGGCCGAGGTCTTCGTCCGGTCGCCGGGCTTCCCCCGGTACCACCCGCTGCTGGTCGCCGCACGGGCCCGGGGGGCCGCCATGACGACCCCGATCGACCTGTGGATGGGGACCATCGGTCCGTCCCGGACGGTCGTGGCCATCACGGGCACCAAAGGCAAGTCGACCGTGACCGACCTGACCGGCGTCCTGGCCGCGGAAGCCGGCATCGAGGTCGGTGTGGCCGGCAACCTCGGCGTGCCGGTGTTCGACGACGACTGGGCCCACGACGCCCCGGTCGTGGTGCTCGAGGTCTCCAGCTACCAAGCGGCGGATCTGCACCACGTGCCCGACATCGCCGTCCTCACCTACCTGTCCGAGGACCACCTGTCGTGGCATGGGGGCCTCGAACGCTACGTGGCCGACAAGTTGCGTGTGCTCCGGAACGAGGGGGGCGTGGCCGGCCGGGTGCTCCTGCCGGTGGCCGGCGGTGGAGCGGCGGAGGCGGTGGCACGCCTCGGCATCGACGCCGATCTGGCGCTCGGGGTGGAGATCGTGCGTCCCCCCGAGACCAACGAGGCGGTGCCTCGGCACCGATTGCAGAACGCGGCCCTGGCGGCGGCGGTGCTCGCCGGGATCGGCGGGCCCACGCTCACCGACCAGGAGATCGTGGTGGCGGCGCGGAGGAGCCTCCCCGGTCGCCTCGACGAGTGCGCCGGCCCCGCCGGCATGCTCTGCCTCGACGACGCCCTCGCTTCCAACCCGTCGGCCGCGGCGGCCGGTCTGGCCTGGCTTCGGACCCTCGGCCGGGACACCGTGGTGATTCTGGGTGGGATCGATCGGGGCGTCGACCCCGCCCCGTTGACGGACGAGGCCGCTCGCTGGCCCGCCGGCCGGCTCCGCGCCGTCGCGGTGCCCGAGAACGGATCCGACCTCGCTCGAACGGCGGGCATCCCACTCATCGCCGCGGTGGGAGAGGTCGAGGAAGCAGCGCGGCTGGCCGTGGAACACGGTGAGCCGACGGGCGTCGTCCTGTTCGCGCCCGGCGCTCCCACCCCGCCGACCGTCGGGAACTGGCAGACCCGCTCGGATCAGTTCCGGGCGGCGGTGCGTGGGGGCAGGGGCATCGACGAGGCCGCTCGCTGACGCAGAGTCCCGCTGAGGAGGCTGTCGCCGACCCGGTCGGCGATCGAGGCATGGGCGGGGTCGCCTGATCGGGTTGATGCGGTGATGCGGTTGATCCGGTGCCTCACCCGCACGGTCGAGCGTTGGCGTCGAATCGACGTCGATTCGATGCCAACCAGCGGCGGATCCGGTACGACGAGGGCGGCGCTGGGCCCGGCCCGCATGGCGAGAGGGGAGCAGGCCCGCTCCTCGTTGTCAGAGGTCCTGGGGATGATGGAGCCGGGTCACCGGCACCCCGCGACGACGGGCGATCACCGGTGGGACTCGGCAGCTGCCTCCCTCGCAGCTCCCAGACGTCCGACGAGCTGGATGGACCACCCATGCTCCCCCGAGAGCACCCCCGAGACGACCCGCATCGCCGTGCCCACCTCTCGCAGTCCGCAGACGACGGATCCGCGGTCGACGGGGCCCGGGCCCGCCGACCGCTCCCCCCGATCGCCGGTCGTGGCCTGTTCTGGAACCGCCGAGCGGCCAGGCTCGACCGCGCCACCCGACTGCGGCTTCAGGTCCGCCGGGACGAGCTGCTGGGCTCGCTCTCGGCCATCGAGGACAGCATCGATCGGTTGACCGGCGCTCGGCTCGATGCGCTGACCGAGGCCGACGAGCTGCGCGATCGTCTCTGGCCGATCGACGCCGATCACAAGGGCCGGCGGCCGCCCAGCGTCGGCCGACCTCCGCTGCCGCCCATGCGGGCCGATGCGAGGCCTCTGGCCGGTCGGTGCCTCCGGTCGACCTGCCTGGAGATCCTCCGGGCTCACGGCGAGCTCGCCCTGCCCGACCTCCACGCTCGGCTGCACCACTACGGGCACGCGATCGACAGCGCCACGCCGGCCAAGGCCCTGGCCGATGCCATGGCCTACGAGGTCGAGCTCGGTCGAGCAGTCCGGCTCCGGTGGGGCGTCTATGACCTGAGCCCGAGCGCCAGGGATGACCTCCGTCCTTCCGACGCGTGGCTGGACCCCTGGCTCGACAACGACCCGCCGACCTGGGCCGGCCACCCGGGATTCGGCCCCCGGCCACCCGCTGACTGTGAGGATCGGCGAGGGCTCGGCGTTCGTGCTGGGCTTTCGCCGACACCAGCGGTCGTGACCCTTCCGCTGACTGGCTTCGTGCCTTTGACGGGACTTGTCCGGTCGTTGGTGTCGGCACCGGCCCGGCAGGGGCGACTGGCCTGATCAGGAGCCTGACCACCAGGTGAAGCTGGTGTGTCCCATCACAGTCCTGCCGAACTCCTACCGGACCGGAACCACACGTCCCGTTCCTGGCAAGGAGAAGAACGCAGTGACCATGCTGGCAGACCACTTCGACGCCGTCATCGGCGTCGACACCCACCAAGACACCCACACCGCCGCGGTCGTCGCCACCGCCACAGGCGCGGTGCTCGACGAGCTCACCGTCGCCACCGACCCAGACGGCTACGACGCCCTCGTCGCTCTCGCGGACCGCCACAGCGGCCTGCGGGTCTGGTCGATCGAGGGCACCGGCAGCTACGGCGCCGGTCTCACCGCGCACCTCCAAGGGCTCGGTGAGACCGTGATCGAGATCGAGCGCCCGAACCGGCCCAGTCGCCGCAACGGGAAGTCCGACGCGATCGACGCCGTCCGAGGCGCCCGCGAGGCCTTGGCGCTCGAGCACCACGCCCAACCCCGCAGCCGCGGGCCCCGAGCAGCGCTCGCCGCCACGCTGGCCGCCCGCCGCTCCGCCGTCGACGCCTCCGCCACTGCGCAGCGCCAGCTGCGAGCGCTGGTGCTCGTCGCTCCCGAGACCCTGCGGGCTCGGTTCCGGGGCCAGTCCACGATCGTGATGGTCGCGACTGCCACCAGCCTGCGGAACAGCTCCCGCTGGGATCTCGAGACCACCGCCAGCGCCACCGCCCTGCGAGCGCTCGCCCGCCGCATCAACACACTCAACGACGAAGCCGCCGCCCACGAAGCGACCCTGCGCGCAATCGTCGCTTCCTGGCGACCCGACCTGCTCGAGCTCACCGGCGTCGGCCCCATCGTCGCGGCCACCGTCCTGTGCGCCTGGTCGCACCCCGGCCGCTGCCGCAGCGATGCCGCGTTCGCCAACCTCGCCGGCGCCGCACCCATCGAAGCCTCCTCGGGCAAGCACACCGGCCACCGGCTCAACCGCGGCGGCGACCGACAGCTCAACCGGGCACTCCACGTCATCGCTCTCAGCCGGCTCCGCTACGACCCCACCACCCGCGCCTACGCCGAACGCCGCCGAGCCGAACCCAACATGACCGACCGCAAGATCCGCCGATGCCTCAAGCGCTACATCGCCCGCCAGCTCTACCGACAGCTCGAGAACCCACCCACAACCACTTGACGATCCATAGGAGCGTCCCTGCGGGTGGCCCCTCCGACCCGACCGCCACGGACCCGGGCCCTGCGCCCGGGACGGCGGTCGGAAGGCTCGGCCGCAGACCGGCTCAGGGATCGATGCAGCAGGCCCGTAGGGCCGCGAGCGCAGCGTCCGCCCGGTGCGTGGCCGGACCTGGACCCTCGGGCAACGGCACGCCATCGACTCGGGCGATCGGGTGCACCCCTCGGGTGGAGGACGTGAGGAACGCCTCCGACGCGCGGCGGAGGTCGTCGACGGTGAGGTCGTCGCGCTCGGTGACCGACACGAGCTCCGTCACGAGCTCTCGCGTCACGCCGGCCAGGCAGCCGGTCGCCAGCGAGGGGGTGCACAGGTCCCCGTCCACCAGGAGGAACAGGTTCGAGGCGGAGCCTTCGGCGAGTGCCCCCGAGGTGTTGGTCATGATGGCCTCGTCCGCGCCGCGACGGTGGGCATCGGCCAGCCACAACAGGTGCTCGAGGTACGAGGTGCACTTGGCGCCGACCAGGGGGCTCCGTTCGTTGAGACGCCACGGTGAGGTGACCACGTCGGCCACCGGGCCCCACGGCCGTGACGGGCCGGCTGCGACCAGCAGGGTGGGCATCGGTTCCCCGGTAGCGGGGCCCAAGGGGCCTGGGCCCCCGGTGATCGTGATCCGAAGCCGACCGACTGCCGGGCCGGACTCGGGCTCGGGGCCCGCCTCGATCTCGTCGCGGGCGGCGCGCACCGCCTGGTCGCAGGCCGAGCGGATGACCTCGTCGGACCAGGGGACGGTGAGGCCGACCAGTGAGGCTGAACGACGGAGGCGGGCGAGGTGGCGGCCGAGCGCGAACGGGGAGCCAGCCATCACGTCGCAGGTCTCGTAGACACCCTCTCCGAGCAGCAGGCCTCGATCGGCGGCAGGCACCAAGGCCTGCTCGAGCGGCACGACGCCCCGTTCGGTCCACATCCAGCTGCTCATCGGCCGCCCTCGGCAGCCGCGGGCCCGGCCGCCGCAACGTCGTCGACCGCCGCTCCCGACGACGCTCCCGTCGTCGCTTCCGTCGTCGATCCCGCGGTGGTTCCCGACGGCGCTCCCGATGCGGATCCCGTCCCGTGCGGGCGTCCGCTGAACGGTTCTGATCGAGACGGGTCCAGGCCTCTGTCGCCCCGACCGAGGCTGGTCGAGAGATTCGGCGAGAGGCTCGAAGCGCCAGGGCTTGGTGGTGCGCTCGGTCGATTCGACGCGACTCGGAGCAGGTGGCGAGCCTTGAGCTCGGTCTCGTCCCACTCGCCGGTCGGATCGGAGTCCCAGGTGATGGCCCCGCCCGTGCCGAACCGGATCTCGTCCTCGGAGAACCAGAAGGTGCGGATGGCCACGTTGATCGCTCCACGCTGGCGGTCGGCGTCGACCCAGCCGATGCCGCCGCAGTAGAGCTCGCGCGGCCGGCTCTCGAGCAGGGCGATCTGGTCCAGAGCAGCAAGCTTGGGGGCGCCGGTGACCGATCCCGGGGGGAAGGTGGCGGCGAACGCCTCCGCCCAACCGAGGCCAGGGCGCAGCGTTCCCTCCACCGTCGACACCAGGTGCGCCAGGCCCGGGTGCTCCTCGACCGCGCAGAGCGCTGGCACGGTCACCGACCCCCACTCGCAGACTCGACCGAGGTCGTTGCGGACGAGATCGACGATCATGACGTTCTCGGCATGGTCCTTGGCGAGGAACTGGTCCGAGGTCGCTGCTGTTCCCTTGATGGGGGAGGACCAGATCCGGTTCCCGTCCCGTTCGAGGAACCGCTCGGGCGAGGCGGAGGCCACGTGGACGTCATGGTCCGGCAGCCGGACGACCGCCGAGAACGGTGCGGGGTTCCCCTCGGCCAGCGCCGCGCCCAGCGCAGCGACGTCCGCCCCCACCGGAAGCGGTGCTGCGAGGACTCGAGTCAGGTTGACCTGGTAGACGTCGCCGCGACCGATGGCAGCTCGGATCGCCTCGACGCCGGCACGGAACGCCGGCGCATCGAGAGACGACCGCCACGCCCCGGGATCGACCCCCACCCACGGACGACCGCGCCAGGGTCGGGCAGGTCGCACGTGGTCGAACCGGGCGCAGACGGGATCGCCGGCGAACGGAGCGACGACCGCCCACCACCCCTCGCTGTCGAGCGCAGCCAGGTCCGAGGTGACGTCGCGCAACCCCGTCATCAGCCGGTCCCCGACCACGGCCAGCGCACGAGGAGAGCGTCTGGAAGCCACGAGAGGATGGTACGGCCTGTCCGCTGTCCGCTGTCCGCTGTCCGCTGGCTGCGCCACGCACCGCGAGCGGCCCTCTCTCCGACGGTCGGGCCCTGCGGTGCCGAGTTGGCGGCGAATCGACGTCGAATCGCCGCCAACGGGCCGAAAGGGCCCGGCTGTGGTGGGGGGTCGCCCGGTCCTAGGGTCGGGCCCGATGGATTTCGACTTCAGCGATGAGACGGAGCAGTTCCGACGGGTGGTGCGGGACTTCGCCGAGACGGCCGTCGCCCCCCACGTGACGGAATGGGACCGCGACCACACCTTCCCGACCGACGTGGTGCTGGCCATGGGTGACCTCGGGCTGTTCGGCCTGCCCTTCCCCGAGGAGTACGGCGGCTCCGGCTCGGACTTCACGACCCTCTGCGTCGCCATCGAGGAACTCGCTCGCGTCGACCAGTCCGTGGCGATCACCCTCGAGGCCGGCGTCGGGCTCGGGGCCAACCCGATCTTCCAGTTCGGCACCGAGGAGCAGCGTGCCACCTGGCTCCCCGACCTCTGCGCCGGTCGGGCGCTCGGCGGCTTCGGCCTCACCGAGCCCGAGGCGGGGAGCGACGCCGGTGGCACCCGGACCCGTGCCGTGCTCGACGAGGCAGCAGGCGAATGGGTGATCAACGGTGAGAAGGCCTTCATCACCAACTCCGGCACGGACATCACCTCCATCGTCACCATCACGGCGCGCACCGATGCCCCCGGTGCGCCCGGCAAGCCGGAGATCAGCACCATCGTCGTGCCCGCCGGCACCCCGGGGTTCGAGGTCCAGCCCCCGTATCGCAAGATGGGCTGGCACGCCTCCGACACCCACGGGCTCACCTTCGACGACTGCCGGGTCCCCGCCGGGAACCTGCTCGGTGAGCGGGGACGGGGCTTCGCCAACTTTCTCGCGATCCTCGACGACGGCCGGGTGGCGATCGCCGCCCTCGCGGTCGGCGTCATCCAGGCCTGCCTCGAGCAGAGCGTCCAGTACGCCAACGACCGCAACGCCTTCGGCAAGGCCATCGGCTCCTACCAGGCCATCGCCTTCAAGTGCGCCGACCTGGCGGTCCTCGCCGCCACAGCCCGCCACCTCACCTACCACGCCGCCTGGCTGAAGGACGCCGGACGGCCCTTCAAGCAAGAGGCGGCCATGGCGAAGCTCTACGCCACAGAGGCCGCCGTCACGGCCACCCGGGAGGCGACCCAGATCTTCGGTGGCTACGGCTTCATCGACGAGACGCCCGTCGCTCGCCACTACCGCGACGCCAAGATCCTCGAGATCGGCGAGGGCACGTCGGAGGTCCAGCGCCTGATCATCTCGCGCGGGCTCGGGCTCCCGCAGTAGTCCCGGACCCGGCCTGCCACCCGTCGCGACCCCGACGCCGACCCCGACGCCGACCCAGACCGCCCAGACCGCCCGGCCTGCCCCCCGACGCCCACCCGGACCACCCCGCCGCCGACGCCATCAGACCGCCACCGCACCGCGACCAGCCACGACACCGCCACTGGTAGCGTCCGCCCCCATGCCTGTGCGCTCCGGCGGCAGTCGCCTGCGGCGGACCTGGCCCCAGCGGCTCCTCATCTGCTTCAACCTCTGCTGCATCTCGCTGGCCCTCGTGGGCGCCGGCCTGGTGGCCTACGCCAAGCGCACGGTGGAGCAGATCCCCCGGGTCACGATCTCCGGTCCCGGGGTCGAGCCGGTGGCCGACCTGGAACCCGGTGAACCGCAGAACTTCCTGATCGTGGGCGTCGACTCCGCGGAGGGCCTCGGGGAGGACGACCCGGTCCGGGACGGTCGCGACGGCGAGGTCGTCGGCCTCCGCTCCGACACGATCATGGTGGTGCGGATCGACCCGGAGGAGGAGTCGGCCCGCATCCTCTCGTTCCCCCGAGACCTCTGGGTCGACATCCCCGGTCATGGCTCGAACCGGATCAACACCGCCATCCAGTACGGCGAGCAGGGCGGTCCGAGCCTGCTCATCGAGACGCTCAAGGCGAACTTCGACATCGCGATCAACCATTACGTGCAGGTCGATTTCGCCGGGTTCAAGAACGTCATCACCCAGATCGGCGGCGTCGAGGTCTACCTGTCGAACCCGATCCGAGACGGCTACTCGGGGCTCAACCAGCCCGTCGCCGGGTGCGTCACACTCGACGCCGACCAGGCCTTGGCCTACGCCCGCAGTCGGCACCTCCAGTACCAGGTGGACGGTCGGTGGCGCACCGACCCCAGCTCCGACCTCGGCCGGATCAGCCGTCAGCAGGACTTCACCCGCCGGGTGATCAGGCGGGCGATCGAGCGGGGCGCACGCAACCCCGCCACCCTCCGGCGCATGGTCGAGAGCGGCGTGAAGTCGATCGCCCTCGACCAGTACACGACCCCCGAGGACCTCATCGGCCTCGGTCGGACGTTCCGCGACTACGACCCCGACGACCTGCAGAACTTCTCGCTGCCGGTCACCGATGCCGTGCGCGGCGGGGCTGCGGTGCTCGACCTGGTCGACTCGGCCGCCGAGCCCATCATCGACCAGTTCCGCGGCACCGCCGGGGCGGGCGGGTCGGGCGAGGCCGTCCTGCCGGCCGACATCACCCTCCGGGTCCTCAACGGCACCGGCACGCCCAACCAGGGCTCGGACACCACCGACCAGTTCGCCCGCGCCGGCTTCACCGTCCGCGCCCCGGGGAACGACACCGAGACCACCTTCGCGGCCACCGAGGTCCGCTACCGGCCGGGTCAGGAGGCCGAGGCCCTCCTGGTGGCCCGCTACCTCGCCGCCGACCCCGTGCTGGTCCCCGTCGCCGACGTGGCCGAGATCACCGTGGTCACCGGGTTCGACCTCCTGGGCGTGGCCGCCACCCCTCGACCGGCCGAGGACATCACCACGACCACCAGCACCACCCCGACGTCGACGACCTCGACGCCCGACCTCGATGGCTCCAGCACCACCGAGGACGAGCCCGCCGACGGCGCCACGACACCCACCACCGGCCCCGCCGGCTACCTGCCCGATGCCGACGGGCCGGGGGAGGCGTGCGGGTGAGGCAGGTCGAAGGAGCGGTGTCGCGGCCGCCCGGCACTATCCTCGACGAACGTGCCGATCCTCGCCGAGGGCGGCTCGCGACCCCGGTGGGGGCCGTCCGCTGGAGCTCGCGGGTCGGTCTCCGGGCCGGGGCGCGCACTTGACCGACACCGGGGAAGCACCAGTGGGAAGCAACATCGCAATCATCGGCACCGGCTACGTGGGCCTCACCACGGGCGCGTGCCTGGCGCACCTCGGCCACACGGTGGTCTGCGCCGACATCGTCCAGGAGAAGGTCGACGCCCTCAACCGTGGCGAGATCCCGATCCTCGAGGCCGGCCTCGACGAGCTCGTCCAGGAAGGCCTGCGCGCCAACCAGCTGTCGTTCGTGATGGGCGCCGAGAACGCCGTCACCGATGCCGAGTTCGTCTACCTGTGCGTGCCCACGCCCCAGGGTGGTGACGGGTCCGCCGACCTCTCCTACATCCAGGAGGCCGCTCGGCAGATCGCCCCCCACCTGGTCTCCGAGGCCATCGTCATCAACAAGTCCACCGTCCCCGTCGGCTCCACCCGGGTGGTGGAGCGGGCGCTCGGGCGCAGCGACATCTCGGTGGTCTCCAACCCGGAGTTCCTCCGGGAGGGCTCCGCGGTCCACGACTTCTTGAACCCCGACCGGGTCGTGATCGGCGCCGAGGACCAGGGCGCCGCCATCCGCGTCGCCGGCCTGTACCTCGGCCTGGCCGCCCCGCTCCAGGTGACCGACCCGGCCTCGGCCGAGACCATCAAGTACGCCTCGAACGCCTTCCTCGCCACCAAGATCAGCTTCGTCAACGCCATCGCCGCGGTCTGCGAGGCCGTCGGCGCCGACGTGAACGACGTCGTGCTCGGGATGGGCTACGACAAGCGCATCGGCAACGCCTTCCTGCGGCCCGGTCCGGGCTGGGGCGGCAGCTGCTTCCCCAAGGACTCGCACGCCCTGGTGAAGATCGCCGAGGACGCCGGGTACGACTTCGGCCTGTTGAAGGGCGTCATCGACGTCAACGAGGACCAGTTCGACCGGGTGGCCGACAAGATCGAACGCATGGCCGGCGGCTCGGTGGACGGCAAGGTCGTGGCCATCTGGGGTCTGACGTTCAAGGCCCGAACCGACGACCTCCGGGATTCCCCGGCCCTCGAGATCATCTCGCGCCTGTTGGCCCGGGGCGCCACCATCCAGTCGTACGACCCGTCGAACCCCGACGCCGACGATGCCCGCCTCGCCGACATGGGCGTGACCTCGGACCCGTACGCGGCCACCGAGGGCGCCGAGGTGCTCGCCATCCTCACCGAGTGGGACGAGTTCAAGTGGCTCGACTTCGACAAGGTCGCCGAGGTCATGGCCGAGAAGCGCGTCGTCGACGCGCGGAACCTGGTCGACCGCAACGGCCTCCGTCGCCGAGGGTTCGCCTACGAGGGCATCGGCCGGTCCTGATGGCTCGCGTCGTCGTCACCGGCGGCGCCGGCTTCCTGGGGTCGCACCTCTGCCACCGCCTCCTCGACCGGGGCGACGAGGTCGTCTGCCTCGACAACCTCATCACCGGGTCGCTGTCGAACATCGCCGACCTGTTCGGCCGCCGGGGCTTCCAGTTCGTGGAGCACGACGTGAGCACCTACGTGTGGGTGCCGGGCGACGTCGACGCCGTGCTGCACTTCGCCAGCCCGGCATCGCCGGTCGACTTCGAGCGGATCCCGATCCAGATCCTCAAGGTGGGCAGCCTGGGCACCCACAACGCCCTGGGGCTGGCGAAGGCCAAGGGCGCCCGCTTCTTCCTCGCCTCCACCAGCGAGGTCTACGGCGACCCACAGGTCCACCCCCAGCCCGAGAGCTACTGGGGCCACGTGAACCCGATCGGCCCTCGCGGCGTCTACGACGAGGCCAAGCGCTTCGCCGAGGCCATGACGATGGCCTACCAGCGCTTCCACGGCCTCGACGTGCGCATCGTCCGCATCTTCAACACCTACGGGCCCCAGATGCGCCCCGACGACGGCCGGGCCGTCTCCAACTTCATCGTCCAGGCCCTGCAGGGCAAGCCCATCACCATCTACGGCTCGGGCACCCAGACGCGCAGCTTCTGCTACGTCGACGACGAGGTCCGCGGGTTCCTCGCCCTGCTCGACTCCGACCTGGTCGGCCCCACCAACATCGGCAACCCCCACGAGTACACGATCCTCGAGCTGGCCCAGGCCGTGCTGGAGGTCACCGGGTCGCCGTCCGACATCATCCACGAGTCCCTCCCGGTGGACGACCCGGCCCAGCGCCAGCCCGACATCACCCGCGCCGTCGAGCAGCTCGGCTGGCAACCCGAGATCGACCTCCACGTCGGCATCGAGCGCACCGCCGCCTACTTCCGCCGGGTCCTCCAGGACTGATCGCCGGAAACGCGACCCTCAGCCGGCGGGCTGCTCCACCGGAGCCACCGGCGCACCGGCCAGCACCGCGTCCCACTGGGGCAGCGTGGCCCGATCGCAGTAGGCCTCCTCGAACGCCCGGCGCGCGGCGACCGAGAGGCCGAGCCGCCACGCCTCGTCGTCGCGGAGCCGGCGCACCGCGGACACCAGGCCGGTCACGTCACCGGTGCGGAGGCTCACCCCGCACCCGAAGCGCTCGATGGCGGCGTCGACGTTCGACCCGGGTGGCCCCACGTAGACGATGGGGAGGCCGGCGGCGAGGTTGGCGTGGAGCTTGGAGGGGCTCATGACGCCGAGGGCCTCGTCGGCCAGCACGATGAGCGCGCACCCGGCGCCGGCCATCACGGCGGGGGTGAGCTCCTTCGGCACGTACGGGCGCCGCACCACCCGGGTGGCCGGACCGCCACCCGGACCGAGCGCGCCCTCGGCCAGCACGCCGAGCTGTTCCCACCGGGCGCCACCGCCCAGGAAGAGCCAGGCCACCGCCTCGTCGGCCGCGAGCGCGGCCGCGGCCTCGACCACGGTCTCCACCCGGTGGCCGAAGCCGAGGTTGCCCAGGTAGAGCACGACGAAGCGGTCGGCGAGGTCGGGGTCGTCGTAGCCCGACCACGCGGCGGGTGCCCCCGGAGCGGGCGGGGGGAAGTCGTCGAGGGCCTCCCAGTTGGGGATCACGCTCGCCGGCGGCCCTCCGTCGGGGGTGCCGTACCCGTCGAGCAGGAGGTCCCGCATGGCCTCGTCGAGGGCGACGACGTGATCGAGGTGGCGGAAGGCCCAGCGGTTGACGGCCCGCAGCAGCCGGGAGAGCGGTCCGCCCCGGCGCAGGCTGAGCATCGGGCGGACCAACCGCCGCGCCCGCCGGGCGGTGGCGGCCGGGATGCGGCGGACGGCCCCTGCGGCGGCCGGCACGGGAGGGCCCTCGGTGCGGGAGCCGAGGCGCTCGATCACGTCGGGGTAGCAGTCCATCGACCACAGGACCACGCGGGTGCGGCGGCGGAGCAGCTTGTGGGCCAGCGCGCCCACCACGACGAACGGCGGGGTCGTGAGCGAGATCACCACGTCCTGGCGTGACAGCGCCACCAGGCGGATGGTGGCCCCCGCCAGGAACGAGACGTAGTCGGCGAGGCGCTTGGCCACCGTGCCCTTGCCGAGGGCGGGCGTCCAGAGCCGCACCACCCGCAGGTCGGTGCCGCCCGGCAGGTCGGGGCGGTGGCCGAGGGGCGCGTCGGCCGCGGCGGTGCCGAGGTAGCCCTCGCCGCCGGTGACCACGGTGACCTCGTGGCCCTGCCGGGCGAGGTGGGCGGCGAGCGACGCGGTGAGGTGCGCGGTGGGGGAGAGGTCGGGCGGGAAGAACTGGTTGACCAGGGTGATCCGGCGGGGT
This sequence comes from Acidimicrobiales bacterium, assembly GCA_038241315.1. GTDB lineage: Bacteria > Actinomycetota > Acidimicrobiia > Acidimicrobiales > Iamiaceae > Aquihabitans. The sequence continues at coordinate 29,689 of JBBRFU010000022.1, forward strand.
CGGCCCCCCTGGGGCTCGCCCATCACGTGCCGAGCTTGGCGGCCATGGCCCCGACCATCTCGTCGAGGATGGCCTCGAGCGTCCAGGCCTGCTGCCAGCTCGGGTAGTGGGCCCGGAACTTGGCCATGTCGGTGTAGTAGCAGATGTGGTCGCCGACGCGGTTGGTGTCGTCGTAGGTCAGCACGGGTCGCTTGTCGCTCCGGGTGGCGATCTCCTCCACGCACTCGAGGAGGCTCGCGGCGTTGGCCTTGCCACCGCCGAGGTTGTACACCTCGCCCGGGCGGGGGTCCTGGGCGAACGCCCAGAACGCGGCGATCACGTCGGCCGAGTGGATCTGGTCGCGGACCTGCTTCCCCTTGTAGCCGAAGATCGTGTAGTCGCCCTCGGTGAGCGCCTGGGCCACCAGGTAGGAGAGGAACCCGTGCAGCTCCACTCCGGAGTGGTGCGGACCCGTCAGGCAGCCGCCCCGGAACGTGGCGGTGCGGAGCCCGAAGTAGCGGCCGTACTCCTGGGTCAGCACGTCGGCGGCCACCTTCGACGCGCCGAACAGCGAGTGGAGGGTGCCGTCGATCGACATGGTCTCGTCGATGCCCTGGGCATCGGCCGGGTCGGCGTAGTCCCAACGCGTCTCGAGCTCCACGAGGGGCAGGCGGTTCGGCGTGTCGCCGTAGACCTTGTTGGTGCTCACGGTGATGAACACCGCCTCGGGGGAGTGGCGTCGACAGGCCTCGAGCAGGTTGAGCGTGCCGACGGCGTTGGTGTCGAAGTCGTCGAACGGGCGGCTCGCGGCCAGGTCGTGGCTCGGCTGGGCGGCAGCGTGGATGATCAGCTCGTAGCCGCCGCGGGCGAACGTGGCGTCGACGCCCTCGCGGTCGCGGATGTCGACGTCGAGGTGCGTGTAGCGGGCGCACGTGGCCTCGAGGCGCTGGCGGTTCCAGGTGGTGTCGCCCCGGGGGCCGAAGAAGTCGGCCCGCCCGTTGTTGTCGAGCCCGTCGACGGCGAACCCCAGCCGGTCGAAGAAGGTCACCGCCTCGGATCCGATCAGGCCGGCGGACCCGGTGACGAGGACCTTCACCGGACGTGGTGGGGACGGCGAGAGGGGCGTGGCACGAGGATCGATGCTACCGCCCGCCCGGTGACGGCGGCCCCTCGGGCCCGGGTGCGGCGCGTCGGCGACGGCCCACCGGCCAGACTCGGGCGCTGTGGGACGCACGCGACGGGTGGCCGTGACGGTGGAGCAGTGCTGGCACCGCGTGCCCGGCGGCACGGCCACCTCGATCCTGGGCACCCTCCGCGGGCTGGCGGACCGCACCGACCTCGAGGTGGTGGGCGTGGCGGCCCGCCACGGCGAGCCACCCCCGCCGTCGTTCGTGCCCCCGGTCCCCGTCTGCCAGCTGCCGTTGCCGCGCCTCGCCCTGTACGAGGCGTGGCACGGGCTGCGCTGGCCGCCGGTGGAACGGGCGACCGGCCCGGTCGACGTGGTCCACGCCACCGCGATCGCCGTGCCGCCCTCGCGTGCGCCGCTGGTGGTCACCATCCACGACCTCGCCTTCCTCGCCGACCCCACCCATGCCACCCGGCACGGCAACCGCTTCTTCCGGCGGGGGACGGAGCTGGCGCGGCGCCACGCCACGTTGGTGCTGGTGCCGTCGGAGGCCACTGCGGAGGAGTGCCGCCAGGCCGGGTTCGACCCGGGACGGATCCGCATCGTGCCGTGGGGCGTCGACGTCCAGCCGGTGACCGACGCCGACGTGGCCGCAGCGAGGGCGCGGCACGGCCTCGTCCGCCCGTTCGTGCTGTTCGTGGGCACCATCGAGCCTCGCAAGAACCTCGCTGCGGTCATCGACGCGGTGGCGTCGCTCCGCGGACGCGACCTCGACCTCGTGCTCGTGGGCCCCGAGGGCTGGAACGAGGACCTCGACGGCCGGCTGCGCACCCTCCAGGGCACGGGCATCGGCGTGCACCGCCTCGGCTTCGTGGCGCCGGAGCACTTGCCGGCGCTCTACGCAGCGTGTGCCGCCTTCTGCTTCCCCAGCCTCCGCGAGGGGTTCGGCATGCCCGTGCTCGACGCCATGGCGCACGGCGCGCCCGTGGTGACCTCGGCCGGCACGGCCACGGCCGAGGTGGCCGGTGACGATGCGCTCCTGGTGGACCCGAGGGACCACGAGGCGGTGGGCGCGGCGTTGGCCCGCGTGCTGGACGACCCCGTGCTGGCCGATGACCTCCGGCGCCGAGGTCGGGCCCGCGCTGGCGGCTTCACCTGGGAGCGCACCGCGACGCTCACCGCCGCGGCCTACGAGGAGGCCGCCACGTGAGCGCTCCGTCTGGGGACCCCCGACGCGTCGGCGTCAACCTGCTGTGGCTGGTGCCAGGCGTGGTCGGCGGGAGCGAGGAGTACACGACGCGCCTCCTGCGGGCCCTGCACGAGGCCGCGCCGCCGGACCTCGCCGTCACCTTGTTCGCCCTGGCCCCCCTGGTGGAGGCCCACCCCGACCTGGCCGAGGCCTTCCCCACCGTGGTCCTCGATCAGGACGGCCGCCACAAGCCCCAGCGGGTGGCGGCCGAGGCGACCTGGCTCGCGCTCGAGGCCCGACGCCGGCGGATCGAGCTGCTGCACCACGCCGGCGGCGTGATCCCGCCGGGCCCGGGCATCTCCCGGATCCCGTCGGTGCTGACCATCCACGACCTCCAACCCCTCGTGCAACCGGAGAACTTCTCGGCGGTGAAGCGGCGGTGGCTGGCCACCATGCTGCCCCGGTCGGCGGCGCGCGCCGAGCTGATCCTCACCCCCAGCGATCCGTCGTCCGCCTCCGTCACGGAGCACCTCGGGGTGCCGGCCGACCGGGTGCTGACGGTCCCGCACGGGGTCGAGGTCCCCGAGGTCGTGCCGTCGGAGACCCTCGCCGAGGTCCGGGACCGCTACCGGCTCGGGGCGCGGACGATCCTGTTCCCCGCCATCACCTATCCCCACAAGGACCACGCCACGCTGATCCGTGCGTTCGGCCGTCTGGCCGGCGATCGGCCCGACTGCACCCTCGTGCTCACGGGCGGTCCGGGCCCCGAGGAAGCTGCGGTGGCAGCCGAGATCCGGGCGTCGGGCGTGGGGGACCAGGTCCGCCGGACGGGTCGCATCCCGTGGGACGACCTGCACGCCCTCTACGCGCTGGCCACGGTGGTGGCGGTGCCCAGCCGCTTCGAGGGGTTCGGAGCGCCGGCCCTGGAGGCGATGGCGGCCGGCGCGCCGCTGGTGGCGGCCGACGCGACCGCCCTGCCCTGGGTGGTGGGCGACGGCGGGCTGCTGGTGGCGCCCGGTGTCGTCGACGACTGGGTCGGGGCGCTGGCATCGCTGCTCGACGACCCCGAGGCCCGGTCGCGCTGGGCCGCCGCCGGGCGGGTCCGCGCCCGGGCGTTCAGCTGGGGACGGGCGGCGGCTGCGCTCGCCGATGGCTACCGGCGAGCCGGCGGCTGGCTGGCTGACTCGGGGCCGGTGGTCGGCGCCAAGTAGCGTGGTCGGTCATGGCAACGTCATCTTCGGCCAAGAAAGTCGCGCGCGTCGCCGCCAAGAGCGGAGGCGGTTCCAACGCGAACAAGCAGGCCAACTGGCTCTTCCCGGCGGCCATCGCGGTGATCTTCGCCCTCGGCGTGGGCATCGTCGTCTACGCCCGCAGCGAGAACGGCGGCGGCAACGCCAACGACACGCCGCCTCGCGCCCAGTTGGCCGAGGGTGAGCCCTTCGACCACTGGCACGCCGCGTTCGCCGTCGACGTCTGCGGCAAGGAGCAGCCGCCCCCCACCGACGCCGAGGCCGACGTGCTGGGCATCCACACCCACGGCGACGGTCTCATCCACATCCACCCGTTCGCGTCCCGGGCGGCCGGCGAGAACGCCACGCTGAAGCGCTTCTTCGACCAGATCGGCCTGGTGGTCACCGACGAGGGGTTCGAGACCAACGACGGGACGACCTACAAGGAGGGCGAGACCTCCTGCGGCGGCAAGACGGGTGAGCTCGTGCTGGCCCACTGGGAGGACGCCACCACGGCCGGGAGCACCGAGCCCGACCGGATCTACCGCAAGGACTTCCCGAGCATCCAGCTGAGCGAGGACCTCGGCGCCTACACGCTGGCGTTCGAGGAGAAGGGCGCCACCGACATCCCGGCGCCGTCCGCCGCGGCGCAGATCGAGCAGCTCGGGGCGGTCGACGGGGGCAGCACCTCGTCCGACGCCCCCGAGGTGAACGGCGAGACCCCGGTCGACCCCGCCACCGACGCCACGGCCCCCACCGGTGAGACGACGGCTCCTGGCTCCGAGACCACGGCTCCGGCCAACGAGGACACCGAGGACAGCACGGCCACCACCGCGGCGGCCAGCGAGTGAGGGCGGTCGTCCTGGTCGGCGGATTCGGCACCCGGCTCCGCCCCCTCACCCAGACCAC
>JBBRFU010000023.1:0-33635 GCA_038241315.1 Acidimicrobiales bacterium
GCGTGCGTGATTCAGAGCCCGTCGTGCGCCAGGCGTGCACCGAGATCCTCGACGCCGTCATGGATGCGGGCCGGTGCGACTTCGTCAACGACGTCGCCGCCCACCTGCCCATGATCATGATCGGCGATGCGCTCGGCGTCCGTCCCGAGCACCGGGCGGACCTGCTGCGCTGGTCCGACGACATGCTCAAGGGCCTGGCGACCGAAGCCACCCCCGAGCAGCTCGAGGCCGCCGGCAACGCGTTCGTGGAGTACACGCTCTACGCGACCGACGTGATCGCCGATCGTCGCGCCGCACCGCGGGACGACCTGATGAGCATCCTCGTGGACGCCGAAGTCGAGGGTGATCGACTCACCGACGAGGAGATCATCCAGGAGTCTCTCCTCATCCTGATCGGCGGGGACGAGACCACTCGCCACGTGATCTCCGGCGGCGTCCACCAGCTGCTCGTGCACCGCGACCAGTGGGACCGCCTCGGCGCCGAGCCCGATCTGCGCCCCACCGCGGTCGAGGAGATGCTGCGGTGGGTCACGCCGATCAAGAACATGGTGCGCACCGCCACGCGGGACGTCGTCCTCGGCGACCAGCAGATCCGCGAAGGTGACGAGCTCATGTTGCTGTACCCCAGCGCCAACCGCGACGACGCTGTCTTCACCAACCCGTTCGCCTTCGACAGCACCCGCACCCCGAACGAGCACGTCGCCTTCGGGTTCGGCACCCACTTCTGCCTCGGCAACAGCCTGGCCCGCCTGGAGCTCCGGGTGATGTTCGAGCAGCTGCTCACCCGCCTCCCCGACCTCGAGCTGGTCTCGGGCGACGAGCCCGCCTACCGGCCGGCGAACTTCGTGTCCGGCTACGAGTCCATGAAGGTGCGCTTCACCCCCGTGGCCCCACTCGCCCCGCCCCGTCCGGCGCTGGCGTAGGCCCCGGCCGCCCTCGGCCGGGGCCCCGCCGCCGGCTCAGCAGGTGACGCTGACGTTGACCGGCTGGTCGAAGGTGACGAGCACCCCGGCCGAGCTGCGCCACGCCGTCACGTACACCGACTGGCCGGCGATGTAGGCGCTGGCCGAGCTGACCAGGCTGCCCGACTGGGTGCTGGCGTTGGCGGTGCACCCGGCCAGGCTGCGGTTGAAGGTCACCGTGTACTTGCCGGTGCTGGTGCGGATCGAGGTGGTGGCGCGCGACGAGCCGGTGGTGAGGGTGCCGTTCCCCAGGACCACGGCGTGGAGCTGCGGGACGGTGTAGCCGATCACGTCGACCACCAGGTGGGTGGCCCGCGACGAGCGGACCGTGAAGCGGCCGGTGGACGGGGACACGGGGATCACCGCGGTCACCGAGGTGCTGTCATTGGTCTGGAAGTTGGCCAGGGTGGCCTGGGGCTCGGCCAGGCCCTGGGGCCAGACCCGGAGGAACCCGGTGCCCGTGGGGTTGACCACGCTCACCGACATGTTGACGGCGGTGGCACCCGCCGGGATGCCGCAGCCGAGCGACTGGCCGCCCTGGGAGGGGAAGCTCCCGGTGCCGGTGGCCACGAAGGACCGGGGGCTGGCGCCGAGGGCACCGTCCGAGGCCTCACGGGTGTCGACGATCCGACACGGGGTGACGCTCACGGCCAACGTCTCCTGGACGGCCGGCGTGGAGCCGGGCGCGCCGGCGGCCGGGGGTCGGGCGGACTCCACCTCCACGCCCGGGTCGGTGCCCGACCGGGTGGTGAGGGCGAAGGCGCCCAGCAGGGCGACCACCCCGAGGACGAGGCAGACACGTGCAGCTCTGTTCATGATGACTCCCGCATGGCCCGCGCGGCGGGGGTCGCCGCTCCGGCAGGCCCGGGGCAGTCTGGCAGGCCGCCGAACCCGTCAGGGAGAAGATGCTCGCTACGGTCGGGCCGTGCACCACGGATGGAGGAGCCCATGACCACGCCCACCGAGACCGAGCCGGTGCGGGTGACCGACCACGGGCCGGTGCGGGTGATCACCATCGATCGCCCCGCGGCCCGCAACGCGGTCGACGGCCCCACCGCCACCGCCCTGGAGATCGCCTTCGCCGCCTTCGACGCCGACGACTCGTCGGCGGTGGCCGTGCTCACCGGCGCCGGCGGCACCTTCTGCGCCGGCGCCGACCTCAAGGGCGTCGCCGAGGGCCGCGGCAACCGGGTGACCGAGGACGGGCCGGGCCCCATGGGGCCCACGCGGATGCGGCTGTCGAAGCCGGTGATCGCCGCCGTGGAGGGCTTCGCGGTGGCGGGCGGGCTGGAGCTGGCCGTCTGGTGCGACCTCCGGGTGGCGGCCTCCGACGCCACGTTCGGGGTCTACTGCCGCCGCTGGGGCGTGCCGTTGGTCGACGGCGGCACCATCCGCCTCCCCCGCCTGATCGGCCACAGCCACGCCCTCGACCTCATCCTCACCGGCCGGGGCGTCGGCGGCGACGAGGCGGTGGCCATGGGCCTGGTGAACCGCCTGGTGGCGCCGGGCCGGGCGCTCGAGGCGGCCGTCGAGCTCGGCACCGAGATCGCCGCCTTCCCCCAGGCCTGCCTGCGCAACGACCGCCGCTCGTCCTACGACCAGTGGGGGCTGGAGCTCCCCGACGCCCTCGCGGCCGAGTACCAGCTCGGCCTCGCCACCATCCGCAGCGGCGAGGCGCTCGAGGGCGCGGCCCGCTTCCGCGACGGCGCCGGCCGCCACGGGGAGTTCTGAGCCGCGCCCGGCGGGTCAGGTACCGGCGAGCTGCTTCTCGGCCGCGTCCTTGGCCCAGCGGTAGTCGGCCTTGCCGGCCGGCGAGCGCTCCACCCGCTCCACCACCACGAGGTGCTTGGGGAGCTTGTAGCCGGCGAGCGTGGCCCGCAGGTGCTCGCGGAGGTCCTCGAGCGAGGGCGGCGCCGACGGGTCGGCGGGCGCCACCACCGCGGTGACCGCCTGGCCCCAGCGCTCGTCGGGCGTGCCCACCACCAGCACGTCCTCCACGCCCGGGTGGTCCACCAGGACCGACTCGACCTCCTCGGGGAACACCTTCTCCCCGCCGGTGTTGATGCACTGCGAGCCCCGGCCGAGCAGCTGGATGGTGCCGTCGGCCTCCACGGTGGCCATGTCGCCGGTGAAGCAGTAGCGCCGACCGTCGACCTCCACGAACGTCTCGGCCGTCTTGGCCGGGTCGTTCAGGTACCCGAGAGGCAGGCGGCCGGTGTTGGCGACCCGGCCGATGACCCCCGAGCCGGGCTCGACCGGCTGGAGGTCGGCGTCGAACACGCCCGTGAGCGGCCCGGGGGTGAAGCGGGCGAGGCCGGTGACCACCTCGCCGGCCTCGATGCGCTGCGACCCCTGCACGCCGGCCTCGGACGAGCCGAAGCCGTCGAGGATGGCCCGGCCCGGGAACAGCTCGGCGAGCAGCGACTTGAGCGAGGGCGACATCGGCGCGCCGCCGTTGGCGATGGCGAACAGCGACGAGGCGTCCCACCGGTCGGGCTCCGCCTGCCAGGCCGCCACGATGGGCCGCCCGACCGCGTCGCCCACCACGGTCATGGTGTTCACGCCCTCGTCCTGCACGGCCTGCCAGACGGCCTCGGGCTCCAGCCGCCCGGGGTGCAGGGTGGTCTTGCCACCGGCGAGCAGCCACGACCACGTGGTCCACTGGGCCGCGGCGTGCATCAGCGGGGCCAGCGGCATGTAGCTGAAGCCGGGCACCAGGCGGTCGAGCAGCTGGGCCGGCTCGTCGACCGGCCCGTTCAACCGCGTGGGGTCGCCGCCGCCCACCAGCGCGAAGAACGCGTCCTCCTGGCGCCACACCACGCCCTTGGGCCGGCCCGTGGTGCCGCCGGTGTACATCAGGTACTCGTCGTCCCCGCTGCGCCCCTCGGTGACCACCGGATCGGCCGAGGCGGCGGCGAGGGCGTCCTCGTAGGCGACGGCGCCCGGGAGCGCGACCACCTCGCCCTCCACCACCGACGGGTCGATGTCGTCCACCACGAGGAGGGACCGGAGCTCGCCCACCCCGCCCGGCACGGAGGCCACCGCGCCGGTGAGGGTCTCGTGCACCAGCAGGGCCACGGCCGACGAGTCGGCCATGAGGTGGCCCAGCTCCCCACCGGTGTAGCGGTGGTTGATGTTCACCGGCGTGGCCCGCAGCGCGAAGGCCGCGATCATGGCCTCGAGGTAGGCGGCGTCGTTCCGGAGGAAGAGCCCGATGCGGTCGCCCGGGCCGATCCCGGCGGCCCGGAGGTGGTGGGCCAGGCGGTTGGCCCGCTCGGCCAGCTGCCGGTACGTGCGACGCTGCGGACCGCACACCAGGGCCTCCTGATCGGCCACCGCCGGCCACACCAGCTCCCAGAGGTCGGCGTAGTTGTACGACACAGGGGCGGGTCCAGCAGCCATATCTGACAGTGTGTCAGAAGCGGCTCGGGCCCCGTCGGCCGGCCCGCTCACGCCGGCGGCCGGCTGAGCGCCTCGGCGTTGTCCCGCATGATGAGGCGGATCTCGTCGTCGGCGAAGCCCTCGAGGTCGTCGACGAACGACCGGGGGTCCGCCAGGCCCTCGGCGTGGGGCCAGTCGGAGCCGAAGAGGACCCGCGAGGCGCCGATGGCGTCGGCCAGGCCGCGGATGTCGTCCTCGTAGTACGGCGCCACCCAGACGTGGTCCCGCAACGTCTGCACCGGGTCGGCCCCGAAGGCGCCCGGCGTCATCGAGTGGGCCTTGGCCAGCTTCTTCACGAGGGTGGGGACCCACTCCGAGCCGCTCTCGATGGTGGCCACGCGCAGCGACGGGTGGCGCTGGAAGACGCCGTGGCAGATGAGGGCGGCGACCGTGTCGGAGATCGCCCGGTCGGAGGTGACGATGCCCGAGAGGGGCGTGCGGCGGAAGGCTTCGAACTCCGCCGACTCGCCCCAGTCGACCAGGTAGCGGCCGTAGCCGGACTCGCCGGAGTGGTAGGCGACGGTGATGCCCGCCTCGGCCAGGACCCGCCACATGGGGTCGTAGACCTCGTCGCCGGGCGACCGGCCGCCGGAGGGGGCCATGATCGGCCCGGCCCGCATGACCACCACACGAGCGCCTCCGGCGACGGCCCAGCGGGCCTCGTCGAGGGCCTGGTCCGGGTCGAGCAGCGTCAGGTACGGGGCACCGAAGATCCGGTCCTGGTGGTGCAGGCCCCAGTCCTCGTCCACCCAGCGGTTGAAGGCCCGGAAGGCCGCGTGGGCGGCGTCGGGGTCGCCGAGGAGGGCCTCCTCCATGCCGACGCCGAGGGTGGGGAACAAGAAGCAGCCGCTGATCCCCTGCTCGTCGAGCACGGCGATGCGGGCGTCACGGTTGCGGTACTCGGCCCGGATCGGCTCGAGCTCCCCGAAGGCGCCCCGCACGTCGTCGGCCGGCGATCGCCCCCGGAAGTAGTCGTCGAGGCAACCGGGCCGGGCGACCGGGTCGAACCTCGGGTTGGGGATGAAGCGGTTGACGCGCCCACCCACCAGCAGCCGCTGCCGGCCCTCCACCTCGGCCCACTGCATCGTGCGCTTGGCGAAGCCCGGCTCGAGGTGGCGGGTGAAGGCGTCGACCGCCTCGTAGTAGTGGTTGTCGGCGTCGAAGATGTCGTAGTCGACGGTGGCCATCGGGTCCCCCTGGATGCGTGCGGCTAACCTGACGACCCGTCAGAAAGATCGTCACCGAAACGAGAACACGTTCTCGTTTTCGAGCGTATCGCACGCCCTTCTCCGCTACTCACCGATCGAGGTCACCATGGGATCCAGCACCGCTCCACTCGCCGGCGTGCGCGTCATCGAGAGCTCGATGCTCGGCCCGGCCGCCATCACCACCCACCTCGCCGACCTCGGCGCCGACGTCATCAAGGTGGAGTCCCCGCAGGGCGACTACGTCCGCCAGATGACCTGGCCGATCGTGGAGGGCGTCTCGCTCATGCACCTCCACGTCAACCGAGGCAAGCGGTCCCTCGTGCTCGACCTCCGGACCCCCGAGGGCGTGGAGACGTACCTGGAGCTGGTCCGGGGCGCCGACGTGGTGATCGAAGCCATGCGCCCGGGCGGCCTCGAACGGCGCGGACTGGGCTACGACCGGCTCCGCGAGGTGAACCCCGCCATCGTCTTCTGCACGATCTCGGGCTACGGCATGACCGGGCCCTACGCCGAGCTCCCGAGCCACGGCGTGGCCTACGACGTGTGGGCCGGGCTGGTGAAGCCCGAGACCACCGAGGACGGCTTCGCGGCCATCCCCGAGCACCCCTCCGTGGGCATCCACGCCGGACCGCTCTTCGGCGCCCTCGGCGTGCTCGCCGGCGTCATCCGGGCCCGAGACACCGGCGAGGGCTGCCGGCTCGAGATCGCCCAGAGCGACGCCGCCGCCGCGATGGACTGGCTCCGCAGCGAGACCTGGAAGGCCTACGAGCGACCCGAGTCCGAGGTCACCGGCAACGCGTCCGACGGCGGCGCCCGCCGGGCGCCGGGCACCGCCGGCATGCGCGACGGCGTCCGCTACCAGTTCTACGAGGCGTCCGACGGCCACCACGTCCTGCTGCAGGCCAGCGAGCGGGAGTTCTGGGAGAACTTCTGCAAGGGGGTCGACCGCATCGACCTGTTCGAGGCCAACCCCGGCGCCAAGTTCGCCGACCACGCGGTGGGGAACACCGCGCTGCGCGCCGAGCTCAAGGCGATCTTCCTCACCCGCACCGCGGGCGAGTGGGTCGACCTCGGCCTGGAGATCAACGTGCCCATCATCAACGTCAACACGCCCCAGACCCTGGCCGACGACCCGCAGTTCCAGGACCGGTTCCCCTGGATCCCCGCCGAGCGCCTGGGCGCGGACCAGCTCCCCAGCCCCATCAAGTACCTCGACGTCGACGTCCCCGTCCCCACCAAGGCGCCCACCGTCGGCCAGCACACCGACGACGTCCTCGCCGACGTCCTCGGCTACGACCCCGACCGCATCGCCACCCTCCGCGCCACCGGAGCCCTCGGGTAGCACCCGGCTCCCGAGACGGCTCGCTGGCTAGGTTGCCGCCGTGGCCCCACCCGAGGCGTACCCGCTCCTCTCCGCTCCCGGGCGCATCGGGCCGCTGGCGCTGCGCAACCGCATGCTGCTCTGCCCCATGGGCGACAACCTGGCCGCGCCCGACGGGATGATCACCGACCGCCAGCTCGACCACTACGGCGCCCGCGCCGCGGGCGGCGCGGCGCTGCTCCTGGTCGGCTCGGTGGCCATCGCCCATCCGGACGGCGCCGCGGCGCCCGAGCAGACGGGCTTCTCCGACGATCGGTTCCTGCCGGGCCTGCGCGCCCTCACCGACCGGGTGCACGGCCACGGCGCGGCCATCGCGGCCCAGCTCGTGCACAACGGGCCGAACGCCGTGCTCGACATCGCCCGGGGGGTGCCCCTCCTCGTGCCGTCGGTCCCGCCCCGCCTCCGCATGGACGCGCTCTCGGGCATGGTCACGCCCGACGAGCTCGCGGCGATGACCGAGCCGTTCACCCGGCCCGGCGCCGGCATCGACTACCGCGTCGCCACCGAGGACGACCTGGCGGCGCTGGTGGCGCAGTACGCCGATGCCGCCGACCTGGCGCGCCGGGCCGGCTTCGACGGGGTCGAGGTGCACGCCGGCCACGGGTACGTCATCGACGCCTTCCTGTCACCGCTCACCAACCAGCGCACCGACCGGTGGGGCGGTGACCTCGCCGGCCGGGCCCGCCTGCTCACCGAGGTGCTGCGGGCGGTCCGGGACCGGGTGGGCGACGAGCTGGCCGTGTGGTGCCGCCTCAACGCGCAGGAGGTCGACAAGCCAGGGGGCGAGACCCTGGCCGACGCGATCGAGGTGGCTCGCCTCGCGGTGGCCGCCGGCGCCCAGGCCCTGCACGTCACGGCCTACGCCGACCCGGGCCGGGCCACCGGCATCACCGATGCCCACACCCCGCACCTCCCCGGGGTGCGCGTCGCCGAGGCCGCCGCCGTGCGGTCGGCGGTCGACGTGCCCGTCATCACGTTCGGCCGCCTCGAGCCGGCCGACGCGGAACGGGCCCTGGCCGACGGTGCCGCCGACTTCGTGGCCTTCGGCCGCAAGCTCCTCGCCGGGCCCGACCTGCCCGCCGCCGTGCTGGCCGGCCGACCGGAGCGGGCCCGCCCCTGCGCCTACCAGTACCGCTGCATCGGCAACATCTTCCTGCACCGGCCGCTGGCGTGCGCGGTGAACCCGGACACGGGCGCCGAGCGGTCGCAGCCGCCCACCGCGGACCGCGCCGAGCACGTGCTCGTGGTCGGCGGAGGCCCGGCCGGGCTCGAGGTCGCCCACCGGCTGGCCGATGCCGGCCACCGGGTCACGCTCTGGGAGGCGAGCGACCGGCTCGGCGGGCTCCTCCGCTTGGCCGGAGCCGCGGACCCGGACCTGGACCCGCTGCGCGCCTGGCTCGCCGCGGAGGCGGTGCGCGCCGGGGTCGAGGTGGAGCTCGGGCGCATGGCCGACGCCCCCGCGGTGGCCAGGCTGGCTCCCGACCGCGTGGTGGTGGCCACCGGGGCCCGCTGGACGCGGCCCGATGACGGCGTGCTCACCCCGGACGACCTGGCCGGAGACCCGGCGGCCGGCCTCGAGGGGCTCGGCGAGCGGGTCCTCGTGGTCGGGGCCGGCAAGGTGGCCGTGTCGCTCGCCGCCGCCGCACGACGCCGCGGTCGCACCGTCACGCTGGTGGCGCCCGAACCGGTGCTCGCCCCCGAGCTGGGCCTCCCGGGTCGGTTCCGGCTGGTGCACGACCTCGCGGCCGACGGGGTCGAGGTGCGGCCGGCCACCGTCGACGGCTACGAGGCCGACGGGGCGCGCCTGGCGGACGGCACCCGGATCGGCGCCGACTCCATCGTGGTCGCGACCGGACGCGAGCCGGGACGGCGGCTCGCCGACGAGTTGCGGGCCGCCGGCCTCGCCGTCGAGGTGATCGGTGATGCGTCGGGCACCACGGGCCTCGAGCCCGGCCTCCGCGCCGCCGCCGACCTGGCCACGTCGATCGGCGTCGTCGGGGCCCGTCGCCCGGCCCCCGCCTGAGCAGGCACGGCGCCCGCACCGACCGGACAGCCCGGTCCGCGGCGACCCGACATCGGCCCGATGACCGTGACACGATCGACCCGATGCCGGGTCGTCCCTCCCCCGCGGTGTACCGGCGCCGTCGCCTCGCTGCCGGCCTCGTCGTCGTCGCGATCGGGGCGTTGCTCGCGACGGTCGTCACGGCGGCGAGCCGCGACGAGCCGGAGCCCGCCGACCAGGCGGCTGCCCGCTCCGCGCGGTCCGGTGCCACGACCACCACGGTCGCGCCGGCGACCACCACCACCATCCGGTCGACGGGGACCTTCGTGACCGCCCCGGGCGGCTCACCGGCGGTCGGCCCGGGGCCCGTCCAGCGCTACCGGGTGGAGGTGGAGGAGGGCACCGGCGTCGACGTCGAGGCGTTCGCCGCCCACGTCGACCGCATCCTCGCCGATCCCCGGGGTTGGACCACGGCCGACGGCGTCGGCCTGCAGCGGGTGTCCGACGGGTCGGCGGAGCTCTCGGTCCGCCTGGCCACGCCCCACACCACCGACGTGCTCTGCTTCCCCCTCGACACGGCCGGCGAGGCGTCGTGCGGCCAGAACGCCATGGCGGTCCTCAACCTGGAGCGCTGGCAGGTCGGCGCCGACCCCGCCAAGCTCGACCTCGAGGACTACCGGGCCTACCTGGTCACCCACGAGTTCGGCCACCTGCTGGGCCACCGCCACGTGGGCTGCCCCGGTCCCGGCCTCCCGGCGCCCACGATGATGCAGCAGACGTACTCCATCGGCGACTGCGCCCCGAACCCCTGGCCCGTCATCGGCGGCGGCTGAGCCTCTCGGGTCGACGGCGAGGCGGCCACCCGCCCCGGTCAGGCCGTGGCGGCGGCGACGAACTCGTCGATGCGGTCGCGGAGGACGTCGAGGCTGGCGGTCCAGAAGGCGCGGTCGCGCACGTCGATGCCGAAGCGGGCGGCGAGGCCGGCGGCATCGCCGAGGCCGGTGGCCGACAGGAGGTCGTCGTAGCCCTCGCGGAACCGCTCCGGGTTTCGCTGGAACTCGGCGTAGAGCCCGATGCCGAACAGCAGCCCGAAGGTGTAGGGCCAGTTGTAGTAGGCGGTGAAGTAGTGGCCCTTGACCGCCCACATGTCCCGGTGGCGGAAGGCGGGGTCGACCCCGTCGCCGTAGGCCTCGGTCTGGGCGTCGAGCATCAGGGTGCGGAGCCGGTCCACCGACACCACCCCCTGCTCGCGCTCGCTCGTCAGGGCCCGCTCGAACAGGAAGCGGGAGTGGATGTCGACCACCACCTGGCAGGCGCCGGCCAGGTCGCCATCGAGCAGGGCGAGGCGGGCGCCGGCGTCGTCGCCCACCGCAGCGAGCCCGGCCTGCACCATGATCGTCTCGCAGAAGATGCTGGCCGTCTCGGCCAGGGCCATGGGGGTGTTGCGCTGCAGCGGCGTGCGGTCGCCCAGGTTGAGGTTGTGGTAGGCGTGGCCCAGCTCGTGGGCCAGGGTCTGCACGGCGTCGAAGCTGCCGTCGAAGTTGCACAGCACCCGGCTGACACCGCCGGTGACGCCCATGCAGAACGCCCCGCCCACCTTCCCGCCGCGTGGCTCGGCGTCGATCCAACGGTCGGCCACGGCGGTGGCCACCAGGCCGGCGAGGCGCGGCGAGTACGTGGCGAAGGCGTCGTGCACGGCATCGGTGGCCTCCCGCCACGCGAAGCGCTTCGGCGTGCCCACGGGCGCGAGGAGGTCCCACCACGGCAGGCCGCCGTCGTGTCCGAGGAGGCGGGCCTTGGCCCGGAGGTAGCGGTGCCAGTCGGGCAGCGACGCCACCACGGCCTCCTGCATGGCGGCCAGGGTGGCGTGGTCCACCCCGTTGCCCTCCAGGGCCGGGTCGAGCGAGTCGGTCCAGCCCCGGCGGCGGTTCACGGTGTTGGCCTGGCCCTTGAAGGCGTTGATGGCGGCGGCCAGCGGCACCGACACGCCGTCCCAGGCCTCGAGCTCGGCCTCGTAGGCCGCCCGTCGACGGTCGGCATCGGGGTCGGTGGCCAGGCCCCGCACCACGCTCATGGGCAGCACCTCGCCCTGCACGGCGGCGGTGAGCCGGGCGGTGAGGTCGGCGTGGAGCTTGGCCCAGGCCCGTCCCCCGGTGAGCGACAGCTCGGCGGCCAGGTCCTCCTCGGCCTCGGTCATCTGGTGGCGAGCCGCGGTGGCGCCGCGCTCGAGGGCGTAGGCGTGGTCCGCGGCGGTGGTGCTCCGCGCCGTGAGCTCGGCCAGGTCGAAGCGGGCCAACCAGGCGTCGAAGCGGGCGTCCAGGGTGGCGAAGGGCGCGGTGGCCGCCTGGTACCGGCTCTGCGCCGCAGCAGCCTCGTCGTCGCGGGCGTCGGTGGTGGTGTGGGCGTGGAGGTAGGAGCCCACCAGGCGCATGTCGGCCAGCAGGCGGTTGAACGCCGGCAGCACCTCCTCGACCACCGCCACCTCGGCCTCGGTGACCGGCCCGGCCTCGCCACCTCGCACCCCCAGCTCGTCGAAGCGCTGCTGGAGCCGGACGATCTCGGCGGCCACCCGCTCGTGGCCGGCGGCCAGCTCCCGTGAGGCGAGCGACGGGAAGAAGCTGGTCACGTCCCACCGGGGCAGGGCGTCGGGTGCGTCGGTGGCCGTGGGCTCGTCGGTGACCGTCATGGCCCCAGTCTGGCGCCGGTGTAACGATCGGGGCGGTCCCGGCCCTGGAGGGGTGATGGAGGGAACGGTGGACCGGGCGACCGGATCGGGGCAGCGGGCCGAAGCGGCCTGGGTCGCGCACCACGAACGGCTCTGGCGCTCGCTGCTGGCCTGGTCGGGCGATGCCGACGTGGCCAGCGACGCGGTGGCCGAGGCCTTCGCCCAGGCCCTCCGCCGCGGGGAGGCCATCGACGACGTGGCTGCCTGGGTGTGGCGGGCGGCGTTCCGCATCGCC
This sequence comes from Acidimicrobiales bacterium, assembly GCA_038241315.1. Classification (GTDB taxonomy): domain Bacteria; phylum Actinomycetota; class Acidimicrobiia; order Acidimicrobiales; family Iamiaceae; genus Aquihabitans. The sequence continues at coordinate 11,955 of JBBRFU010000023.1, forward strand.
GGCGGGCTGCTGGCCGACCGTCATCGCCACGACGGCGGGTCGGCCCGGGTCGATCGCGCCGCGCTCACCTCGCTGCCCGACGAGGCGGTCTCGCTCGTCGATGCCCTCGACCGTCTGCCGGAGGCGGATCGCCTGGTGGTGGTCCTCTCGCTCGTCGGCGGGTGGCCCGCCTCCGACGTCGCCCGGCTCACCGACACCAGCCCGGGCGCGGTGCGGGTCCGCCTCCACCGGGCCCGCACGAAGCTCCGGCACCTCCTGGAGGACGACGATGGCTGACCGACTCACCGCCGCGCTCGACGCCCTGGCTCGGGTCCCCGTGCCCCTGCGCTGGGACGACGTCGAGCGGCGGGTCGAGCGTCCCACCGGCACCCCGGCCGGCCTCACCGCGCTCGACGACCCGACGGCCGGCCGCCCTCGCCGGCCTCGCTCGCGGGCGGCCCTGGTCGTGGCGGCCGCGGTGGTCGTCCTGGCCGGGGCCGCGGCGCTGCTCGCCTGGCCGGACGACGAGGGCGGCCCCGTGCGCACCGGCCCCGGGCCACGGTCGACCACCACCCCCACCGACGCCCCGCCCACCAGCCAGGCCCAGGAGCCCACCCCCACGACCCAGCCGGCGATCGGCACGACCTGGGGCTCGGCCGTGCAGGTCTGGACCGGTACGGAGTACCTCGTCTGGGGCGGGCAGGTGGGTGGGGACGACCGGGGCCGCGCCGACGGGTGGCGCCACGATCCGGCCACCGGCCTCGATCGGCCGATCCCCGTCGCCCCGATCGCTCCACGGGACTACGCCGCCGGCGTGTGGACCGGGACCGAGCTACTGGTCTGCTGCGGCCGGGCCATGGGCGACAGCCCGGCCTACGACACGGCGTCGGCTGCGGCCTACGACCCGGCCGCCGACCGCTGGCGCGAGCTGGCCGTCCCGCCCCCGGCCACCAACGGCTACGTCGTGGGGTCGGCCTGGACCGGCACCGAGCTGCTGGTGGTCAGCCAGGTGGGCGACCCGGCCACGGAGATGGTGGGCCACGACGGCATGGCCCTCCACGCCTACGACCCCGCGGGGGATCGCTGGTCCGAGCGAGCCGCGCCGCCGTTCGGCGATCGCTTCGGCGAGGTGGTGTGGACGGGTGACCGCCTGGTCCTCTGGGCGCGTGGAGGACCGACCGCGGACCGGGGCGTCGCCTACGACCCGGCCGCCGACCGCTGGGATCCGCTCCCCGATCTGCCGGCCGACGCCTCCGTGTCCGATGGCAGCGCCGCGGCGGTCTACGGCGAGCTCCTGGTGTTCGGACTGGCGGCCGACGACGAGACCCGCACCGCCGGCTACCGGCTCCGACCGGGGGAGGCCGCCTGGCGACCGATGGCCCCGGCGCCGCTGCGACCCATCGAGGCGTACGACGGCACACCGGGCAGCCAGACCCTCGTGGCCGACGAGGCGCGGGGCCGCCTGATCGTGTACCCCACCAACGGCTACGAGTCGGGTGCCGGCGGCGTGGAGGGCGTGGCGCCCCCTCCCCTGCTCGCCTACGACCCGGCCACCGACGGGTGGACCGAGCTGGGCGACCTGGGAGGCGCCGGCTACGCCCCGGACCTGCTCGTCGGCGGCGACCACCTCCTCTGGCCGGAGCGGACCGCCCCGGTCGTCCTGCGCCTCGGGCCCTGAACCGGCGCGTCGCCGCTCCTCAACCCGGCTTGCGGGCCACCACGAGGCGCGCTGGCTGGACCAGCTCGAAGCCGTCGGGGCAGCGGTTCGCCTCGAGGTGCTCCTCGAGCAGGCCCTGGAAGCGGGCCAGCTGGATGCCGTCGAGCCGGTCGAGCAGGAGGCGCCCGCCGTGGCTGCGCATCCACGCCTCCACCTGGTCGACGTCGGCGAACACGTGCCGCTCGGTGACCACGTGGCCGGTCGGGGCCTCGAACCCGGCCGCCACCAGGGCGGGCTCGAGCACCGATGCCTTGTTGAACTCGTCGCTCGGGCGATGGCTGGGGGCACCCAGGAGCTCGCGGACGATCTCGGGGAGCCAGTCGAAGCCGGACGGCCCGTCGAAGATCGACAGCGCCACCCGACCGCCCGGCCGCACCACCCGGTGGAGCTCCCGCAGCACCGTCGGAGGGTCCGGGGCGAAGAAGACCACGAAGCCGGCCAGCGCGGCGTCGAAGGTGGCATCAGGGAGGTCGAGCGCCTCGGCGTCGCCCACCCGCACCTCCGCGTTGACGACCCCCCGGACGGCGAGCTCGGTGGTCAGGCGCTCCACCATGCCGAGCGACAGGTCGATCCCCAGCACCGAGCCGGACGGCCCCACGGCGTCGAGGGCGGGGTAGAGCGAGGCCCCGCGGCCGCAGGCCAGGTCGAGCACCCGCTCCCCCGGCCGCAGCGCCGCCGCGGCCACGAGGGCGCGGCCGAAGGGGCCGAAGAAGTCGATCACCTCGTCGTAGGTCGCCGCGGCGGCAGAGAACGCGCTGCCGATGACCTGCTTGGGATCGGGCGGCGGCGGGCTGCTCATCGCCCCATCGTTACGCCGCAGGCCTGCGCTGGCAACGAGCACGCCCGTCCCGAGTGGGAGCGGGCTCCCCGCGTCGATACGATCTGACGAGTCGTCAGAACACTGGAGCCCCCATGCACCTGCAGCTCAACGAGGAGCAGCTCGCCCTGCGCGACGCCGTCTCCCGCTTCCTGGAGAAGGCATCCACCGCAGAGACCGTCCGGGAGGCCGAGCCGCTCGGCTGGGACGCGGCGATCTGGGCCGGGCTCACCGACATGGGCGTCCCCACCCTCGGCGTGAGCGAGGCCCGGGGCGGGTCGGGCGCGAGCCTGCGCGACCTCGCGGTGGTGGCCGAGGCGTGCGGCGCCCGCCTGGCCCCGGTGCCGGTGGTGGAGGCCATGGTGGCGGCGCGCCTCCTGGCCCGCTTCGCCGATGCCGGCGCACCCGCCCTGGCGGCCCTGGTCGACGGCGGCGCCCCCGTCACCTTCGCCCTCCGCCCCGCCGTCGACGGCGTCGCCCGCCTGGTGCCGGGTGCGGCGGTGGCCGCCGCCGTGGTGGTCCTCGACGGCGACGACCTCGTGGTGGTCACGCCCGCCACGGCCGCCACCTCGCCCGCGAACCTGGGCTCGGCACCGCTCGCCGACGTCGCGGTGGCCGACGGCACCCCGACCGTGCTGGCCTCGGGCCCCGAGGCGCACCAGGCCCACGCCCTCGCCCTCGACGAGTGGCGAGCCCTCACCGCCCGCTGGCTGGTGGGCCTCGGCCGCGACGCCCAGGCCGTGGGCATCCAGTACGCCACCGACCGCAAGCAGTTCGACGTGCCGGTGGGCTCGTTCCAGGCCGTGAAGCACCGCTTCGCCGACCTGGCCACCGACCTCGACAGCGCCGACCTCCTGTCGAACAAGGCGGTCTGGGCGCTCGACGTGGGCGACCCCGTCGCCACCTCGTTCCCCGGCATGGCCTTCTGGTTCGCCGGCGACACCGCGCAGCGCACCGCGTCCTGGGCCCTCCACGTCCACGGTGGCTACGGGTTCATGGAGGAGTACGACATCCAGCTGCACTTCCGGCGGGCCAAGGCCACCCGGCTGCTGCTGGGCGACCCCCGCCGCGAGCTCCAGGCCCTCGCCGGCCGGCTCTGGGACGACCCGGAGAGCGGGCCCATCCCCGGCTCGCGCCTCCGGCCCACCACGGCCTACGGCCCGGTGGACGACGAGCCCTCCGCCGCCGACCCCTCGTCCGCCGACGGCGGCTTCGACTTCCGCCTCGGCCCCGTCGAGCTCGGCTTCCGGCAGGAGGTGCGCGAGTTCCTCAGCCGCCACGTCACGCCCGAGATCATCGAGCGGGCGCACCACACCGGCACCATCCACGACCGGGGCCTCCACGAGGTCATGGCGGACGCCGGGTGGATCTCCGCCGGCTGGCCCGCCGAGTTCGGCGGCCAGGGCCGGTCGCCACTGGAGATGAACGCGCTCACCGAGGAGATGTACCTCTCGGGCGCCCCCGTCGACGGCCTGGGCGTCTCGTCGCTGGTGGCCCACACCCTGCTCATCGACGGCACCGAGTGGCAGAAGAAGAACATCATCCCGGAGATCCTGAGCGGCCAGGCGGTCACCAGCCTCGGCTACTCCGAGCCCGACGCCGGCTCCGACGTGGCGGCCTGCGCCACCAAGGCGGTGCGCGACGGCGACCAGTGGACGATCAACGGCCAGAAGATGTTCACCACCCTCGCCCACGAGGCGCGGTACGTGTTCCTCCTCACCCGCACCAACACCGAGGTGGCCAAGCACAAGGGCCTCACCATGTTCGTGGTGCCCATGGACCAGCCCGGCGTGTCGATCACCCCCGTGCACACCATGGGCGGCGAGCGCACCAACATCACCTACTACGACGACGTGAAGGTGGACGACCGGTACCGGGTGGGCGAGGTCGACGGCGGCTGGAAGGTCATGATGACCGCACTCGTCTTCGAGCGGAACTCGTCGTGGTACGGCGAGCTCGTGCGCCTGCTCGACCACGGCCTGAGCTGGGCCCGCCAGGCCCCCTCGCCCGACGGCGGCCGCATGATCGACGACCCCCTCCTGCGCGAGCGCCTGGCCCGGATCGCCATCGGCAACGAGCTCTCCAACCTCCTCGGCTGGCGGGCCGCGTGGATGGCATCGGTGGGCACCCTGCCGGGCGTGGAGGGCACCATGGCCAAGCTGGCCACCACCGAGCACTACCAGTTCGCCGCCAACGAGCTGATCGACGCCCTCGGCGCCGAGGGCCTGGTCCGCCACGGCGACCCCGCCGCCACCGCCGCCGACGGCTGGATCGAGGCCATCTACCGCCACAGCCAGGTCACCACGATCTACGGCGGCACCAGCGAGGTCTGCCGCAACGTCATCGCCGACCGCGGCCTGGGCCTCCCCCGCACCCGCTGACGACGGGGCCGGCCCGGCGGGCAGCCGGTAGAACGAGGGCATGGCCACGCACGAGGTGTTCAACCAGTCGGTGCCCCTCGAGGGCCACGACGTCGCCGGGCTCGACGTCGCCCTCCGCGAAGGCGTGCAGCGCGAGGGCGGGGAGGCGCACCTGGCCGACCTGCGCCGCATCGGCCTGGCGGCCGGTGACCCCGTCCACCTCCGCAACGGCGAGCTGGCCAACGCCAACCCGCCGGTGCTGCGGACCCACGACCGCTTCGGCCACCGCATCGACCGGGTGGAGTACCACCCCGCCTACCACGCGCTGATGACCGTGGCCGTTGCCGAGGGCCTGGCCGGCGCCCCGTGGGACGACCCCCGCCCCGGCGCCCACGTGGGCCGGGCCGCCAAGTTCGCGGTGTGGACGCACGTGGAGGCCGGCCACGGCTGCCCGATCTCCATGACGTACTCGATCGTGCCCGCGCTCCGGGCCGAGGAGACCCTGGCCGCCGCCTGGGAGCCGCTGCTCACGTCGACCACCTACGAGCCCGGCGACCACGTGGCCGTGCCCGGTGAGGAGCTCGACGCCGCCGGCGCCGAGCCCACCGCCACCAGCAAGGTCGGGGCCCTCGCCGGCATGGCCATGACCGAGAAGCAGGGCGGCTCCGACGTGCGGGCCAACACCACGCGGGCGGCGGCCACCTCGACCGCCACCGGCCCGGGCGAGGAGTACGCCCTCACCGGCCACAAGTGGTTCTGCTCGGCGCCGATGAGCGACCTCTTCCTCGTGCTGGCCAACACCGACGCCGGCCTGTCCTGCTTCGCTGTGCCCCGCTGGCTCCCCGACGGCAGCCGCAACGCCATCGCCGTGCAACGCCTCAAGGACAAGCTGGGCAACCGGAGCAACGCGAGCAGCGAGATCGAGCTCGACGGCGCCCTCGGCCGCCTGGTGGGCGAGGAGGGTCGGGGCATCCCCACCATCCTCGCCATGGTCAACCACACCCGCCTCGACTGCGTGATCGGCGTGACCGGCCAGATGCGCGCCGGGCTCAGCCAAGCCATCCACCACGCCCAGCACCGCGCCGCGTTCGGCAAGGTCCTCGTGGACCAGCCCCTCATGCGCAACGTGCTGGCCGACCTGGCGGTGGAGTCCGAGGCCGCCACCACCCTCATGACCCGCCTGGCCGGCGCCTACGACCGGGGCGAGGCGGCGTTCGCCCGCATCGCCACGGCCATCGGGAAGTACTGGGTGTGCAAGCGGGTGCCCACGTTCGCGGCCGAGGCCCTCGAGTGCCTGGGCGGGGCCGGCTACGTGGAGGAGGCGCCGATGGCCCGCCTCTTCCGGGAGAGCCCGCTCAACGGGATCTGGGAGGGGTCGGGCAACGTCATCTGCCTCGACGTGCTGCGGGCCGCGGCGCGAGACCCCGAGTCGGTCGAGGCGCTGCTCGCCGAGATCGCCCTCGCGGCGGGCGCGGATGCCCGCCTCGACCGCGCCGTCATCGACCTCCACGCCGAGCTGGCCGACCCCCACGACCTCGAGCTGCGCGCCCGCCGCATCGTGGAGCGCGCCGCGCTCGCCCTCCAGGCCTCGCTGCTCGTCCGCTTCGCCCCCGAAGCGGTGTCCGACGCCTTCTGCGCCTCGCGGCTGGCCGGTGACGCCGGTCGGGCCTTCGGCACCCTCCCGCCCGACACCTACGTCACCACCGTCCTCGACCGGGCCTGGCCCAGCGCCTGACCGTGTGAAGGGCTCGTGAAACGGTGCCCGGGGGCTTCGGCCGACGGGGATCGACCGGTACCCTCCGAACGTGGACGACTTGGCGCGCCAGGCGATCGAGGTGCTGTGGCGCAACGCCCGCGGCACCTGGACCCGCCCCTCGCCCCGCCTGTACCCCCACCAGTGGAGCTGGGACGCCGGCTTCGTGGCCATGGGCTGGGCCCAGCTCGATCCCATGCGCGGCGTCTCCGAGCTGTGGTCGCTCTTCCGGGGCCAGTGGGCCACCGGCATGGTGCCCCAGATCGTGTTCGACCTGAGCGTGGCCCAGGGCGCCTACGAGCCCGGGCCCAACACCTGGGGCACCGCGGGCCACGCACCCCCGGGCGCGGCCACCAGCGGCATCTGCCAGCCACCCATCCACGCCATCGCCCTCGGCCGGGTCCGCGAGGCGGCCCAGGAGCGCGACGACGGGAGCCTGGCGGAGGTCGACGACGCCATCGTCGACCTGTACCCGCGGCTGGTGGCCTGGCACCACTGGCTGCGCACGGCCCGAGACCCCGACCGCACCGGCCTGGTCACCATCCTCCACCCCTGGGAGAGCGGCCTGGACAACTCGCCGCGGTGGGACCAGCCCCTGGAGTCGGTCGACCCCGGCGACGAGCTCGGCGACCTGCCCCGCCCCGACCTCACCTACGTGGCCGACCCCGACGAGCGGCCCACCGACGGGGAGTACCGCCGCTACCGGCACCTGGTCGACTGCCTGGTGGCCGTCGACCACGACCAGGCGCAGGCCCTGGCGCACCACCCGTTCCGGGTGGCCGACGTCTGGTTCAGCGCCATCCTCGCCGCCGCCGACGACGTGCTCGCCGACCTCGCCCTGGTGGCCGGGCACCCCGCCGACGCCGACGGCCACCGGGCCGCCGCCGACCACACCCGCGCCGCCCTCGACGACTGCTGGGACGCCGAGCACGGTCGCTGCCTCGACATCGATCGCATCACGGGCAAGTCGATCGCGTGCGACACCATCGCCGGCTTCGCCCCGCTCGTGGCCGGCACCTCGGTGGACCGCACCGCCATCCTGGTGGACCGCCTGTGGTCGGCGTCGTTCGCCGGCAGCACCGAGCTGCGGTGGTCGGTCCCGCCGAGCACCGCGGTCGACGATCCCGACTTCGATCCCCGCGCCTACTGGCGCGGCCCCCAGTGGCCCCCGATGACCTGGCTGGTGTGGTGGTCGCTGGTCCGCGCCGGCCACCGCCGCAGCGCCATCCGCCTGCGCCACGCCGCCATGGGCCAGCTCCGCGCCGTCGGGTGCACCGAGTACGTGGAGCCCTTCACGGGTGAGGCCCTCGGCTCGCACGCCCAGTCCTGGTCGGCCGCGGTGGCGCTCGACTGGCTCGGCCACGAGCCCTGACGGACCGTCAGGGCTGAGTCCGTACACTCCGGCCGATGAAGATCGACGCCCTCCTGCTCGCCCCGCCCGTCGAGATCCAGGCGCGGGCCGAGGCGCTCGCCGCCACCGGCGTCGACGGGCTCTTCACCTTCGAGGGCCCCCACGACGTGTTCCTGCCGCTCATCCTCGCGGCACGCACCGGCTGCGACCTCTACACCAACGTGGCCATCGCCTTCCCCCGGTCGCCCATGCACCTCGCCCACCAGGCGTGGGACCTGTCGGCGCTGAGCGGCGGCCGCTTCGCCCTCGGCCTCGGCACCCAGGTGAAGGCCCACGTGGAGCGCCGCTACGGGTCCACCTGGTCGAGCCCGGTCACCCGCATGGCCGAGTGGGTGGCGGCCATCCGGGCCATCGGCGCCCGCTGGCAGGACGGCACGCCGCTCGCCTTCGAGGGCGAGCACACCCGCCACACGCTCATGACCCCCGCGTTCGACCCCGGCCCCCTGCCGACCGGGCCGCCGCCGATCTGGCTCGGCGCCCTCGGCCCGAAGATGGTGGCCCTGGCCACGGCCGTGGCCGACGGGTTGCTCGTCCACCCGTTCACCTCCGACCGCCACCTCGCCGACACCACCCGGCCCCGCATCGCCGATGGGCTCGTCGCCGCCGACCGGGCCCCCGACGACCTCACCGTGGTGGGCCAGGCGGTCGTGGCCTGCACGTCCGACCCCGCCCGCCAGGCCGACCTCGACGCCGCCACCCGCTGGTTGGTGGGCTTCTACGGCTCCACCCCCGCCTACGCCCCGGTGCTCGAGACCGAGGGCCGCGGCGCCCTCCACCCCGAGCTCCGTCGCCTCTCGCGCGAGGGGCGCTGGGACGAGATGGCCGCGCTGGTCGACGACGACCTGCTCGACGCCGTGGTCCTCCGCGGCGACCCCGCCACCGTGGCCGCACGGCTCCACGAGCGCTTCGACGGCTTCGCCGATCGCGTCGCCCTCAGCACCCCCGGTGGCATCGACGACGCCGACCTGGCCGCCCTCGTGACCGAGGTCCGCGCCCGTGCCTGAGCGGCCGTCCCGGGCCCGGTCGGCAGGCGCGCCATGACCGTCCGCGTGCGCGACGCCGTGGTGGGCGACGTCGCCGGGATGCTCGAGATCTACAACCAGGTGGTCATGGGCTCCGACGCCCTCTGGCGGGACGAGCCGGCGGACCTGGCCGACCGCCAGGCGTGGTTCGAGTCGCAGGAGGCCGCGGGCATGCCGGTGCTGGTCGCGGTCCCGGAGGCCGACGACGCCGAGGTGCTCGGCTACGCCGCGTTCGTCCAGTTCCGGTCGAACGCCGGCTACTTCCCCACCGTCGAGCACAGCATCTACGTGCGCGAGGGCCAGCGGGGCCACGGCATCGGCGGCCTCCTGCTCGACGCCCTCACCCGGCGGGCCCGCGCCATGGGCAAGTCGGTGATGGTGGCCGGTCTCGACGCGGGCAACGTCGGGTCCCTGCGCTTCCACGAGCGCGCCGGGTTCCGCGAGGTGGCCCGCCTGCCCGGCGTCGGTCGCAAGTGGGGTCGACCCGTCGACCTCGTCCTCCTCCAGCGCGACCTCCCCGCCACCACCGACATCCCGATCAGCGCCGACGGCGCGTCGTCGGCAGGAGGCCCCGCCCCGCAGGACGAGCCCGGCCACCACCCGTGAGCACCGCACGGGCACCGGGGGCCGTGGAGCTGCTGGTGGTCGACCTCGGTGGCGTGGCCGGTCGCTTCCTGCCCGGCCGGTCGCGACCGGGCACGAGACAGCTACGCGAGCGGCTCCAGCAGCTCGATGCGGTTGCCGAACGGGTCGTCGACGTACGCGCGGTCGTAGCCGTCGAGCGGCTCGTCGTCGACCACGTGCCGCCCCGCCGATCGCGCCGCGGCGACCAGGCCGGCGAGGCCGGTGACGACGAACGCCGGGTGCGCCTTCCTCGCCGGCCGGAAGTCCTGCTCCACGCCGAGGTGGACCTTCAGGTCGCCCCGCTCGAACCAGCACCCGCCGCGCCCCGCGAGGTGCGGCGGCTTCGCCACCTGCGGGATGCCCAGCACCCCCTCGTAGAACGCGACGGCGTCGGTCTCGCGCGCCGTGGGCATCGCCAGCTGCACGTGGTCGAACCGGATCACCGTCACGCCGCCATCCTCGCACCCCGCCGACGGCCGACGAGGCCGAGCCGGTGAAGGGACGCTCGATGGCGCACGACGCCCCCGACGGTGGGGCCCGGCGGCACATCACTACGCTGCCGCCGGGGCCCGGCGGGCGGGCCGGACGGAGGACGGGCGGGGATGCGCACCATGAGGGCCGGCTCGCGACGACGGGGCCCGAGCCTGCTGCTCTCGGTCGGCGTGCTGGTCCTGTTCCTGGCTGCGGCTGGCGGGATCGGGGCGGTCGGCACCTGGCAGGCGAGCCGGACCTACCGCAGCTTCGATCGCCTCGACGGCCGCGAGCCGACCGTGGTGGCCCTGGGGTCGACCGGCCCGCACCACGTGTGGGCCCTGCACCACGACTACGCAGGCCCACCCGAGGCGAGCGTGACCGTCACCCGTGACGGGGAGACCGTCCCGGGCGAGGCCGACCCGCAGGACCTCACCTACGAGACCGGCAGCACGATGGCGACCACCGTCTGGACCTTCGACGTGCAGGAGCCCGGTGACCACGTGATCACCGCGACAGGGATCGACACGACGACGCAGTTCCTGGTCGGGCCCGGCGACCCGGGAGCGGAGCGGGAGCGGGCCACCCGTCTCGCCGTGTGGGTCGGCGCGGCGGGCGTGGGCGTCTACCTGGCGCTGATGGTGGTGATCGCCCGGCGCGACCGCCGCGATCGGCCCCGACCCGCTCCCTGACCGCGGGGTCGGGACGGCTCAGAAGCGGGCCAGGTAGTCGGCGCTGCGCAGGAGGCCGACCACCAGGTCGCGGTCGGGCGTCCCGGACCGCAGCCGCGGCTCCCAGTGCCGCCGTGACGCCTCCGACGGCACCCGGCGCACCATGACGAAGAAGGCGGTGGTGACCCGGGTCTCGACGGCGCGCCGGGCCCGGTGCTCGGCCGACTCGGAGAACTGGACGAGCATGTCCTCGCGGGCCACCCCTCCCGCCAGCCGGGCGCCCCAGTCCGCGAGGGCCGCCGGGGAGGCCTCCCGCCCGAGGGCGTTGCGGTAGAGGAGGGCGGTGAACGCGGCGTCGTCGGGTGCCCCGTGGCGGCGGGCGAACTCGCTGGAGATCAGGAAGTTGCGGGCCAGGTCGCGGGGGGCCATGCCGGCGTCTCGGTGGCGCACGTTGGCCAACAGCCCGCTGCTGTCGGGGCTGCGCCCGAACGCGGCGCGGTAGAAGCGGTCCACCATCCCGATCCGGCCGTCCGTGCGCCCGGACAGGACCGTGGCCGCGGTGAGCTCGCCCTGGTTGCGACCGGCCCGCACGACCTCGCTGGTGGCCGCGCCGATGCGGCTCGGCCGGTCGACGGAGCCCTCGGCGTCGTGGATCACGCGGGCCCAGTAGCGGGCCCCGGTGCCGTGCGGGCGCCAGCGGGTGGGGTCGTTGGTGGCGGCGATGCGCCCGGCCACGTCGGTTCGGAGCCGGGCCAGTCGGCTCCGCACCAGGTCGCCGGGGCACGACGAGAAGGTGCTGTCGCCGTGGCCGGACACCGTCGCCAACGAGACGCCGACGCCCTCGGCGTAGCGGGTGTTGCCCGCGCTGGCGATGGTGACCCGTGCCGTGGCGTCGATCCCCTGGGAGCCGAGCTTCCACGCCAGGACCTCGCGCAGCGAGGCCAGGGTGGCGGCCGAGGGCGACGTGGCGGCGACGGTCCCGCCGGTCTGGTGGGACCCGAGCAGGGCGATGCCCACCGAGGAGCTGTTGAAGCCCATGGCGTGGCCGCCCGAGATCGCCTGGTCGAGGCCACCCGACCGGCCCTCCCACACGCCGCCGAAGCGGTCCACGAACAGGTTGTAGGCGATGTCGCACCATCCCCGCGTCCCGGTGTGGAAGCGGTAGATCCCGGCCAGCATCGCCGGCACGTCGGCCTGGGCGTACGCGTTCGGCGTGTCGGTGTGGTGGACCACGGCGTGGCGCAGCGCCACGTTGGTCTGGGGCGCCGGGCCGCACCCCGCGTTGTCGACCGCCCAGCCGCCGGGCGCCCACGAGGAGCGCAGCCGGATCGGCGGCCCTCCGGCGGGGGTGGCCGGCCGGGCGATGGTGATCGCCCGGGTGGTCTGCCCGTCCCGCGTGGTGACCTCGCCATCGGCCGTCGCCCCCGACGTCCGGAACGCCATGGCATCGAGCCGCACGTCGGCGACCCGCCCCTCGGCGAGGCGGACCTCGACCTCCGTCACGCCACCGCTGCCCAGCCACACCGGTCCGGCCGCGGCGCGGGGCCCGGTCCGCTCGGGGCCCTCCTCCGGATCACCGGCGAGGGTCGCCGTCGCCGACCAGGCCCCCGTCGGGGTGCGCCCGCGGACCTGGAACCGGGCCCGGGGATCACCCGACCACGAGAGTCCGACCTGCTGGGTGCCCGCCGGCACCGCGACCGTGGTCCGCCACCCGGCCGGGAGCGAGGCGCCGGACGCCCGGGCACCGTCGGCCGGAAGTCCCAGGCCGACCGTGGTGGTGGCGAGGGTGCCGGCCGGGCTGCGGTCGACGTCGGTGGCCAGCACGACCGTGCCGTCGGGGGGCACCGGGGCGGCGTGCGCCGGGCCGGGCACGACGAGGGCGACGAGCAGGGCCGCCACCACCGCCCCGGCGGCGCGGCGCCCGCGGCGAGGCGCCCGCCTCGGGCGGTCGGGGTGCTGGGCAGGACGCATCGTGACCTCGGGGGTGGCCGGACTCGACCCGGGGGCCGGCCGGCAGTCTCGTCACCCGCCCCCGACCTGTCCAGGCGCGCCCAGAGCGGCCGCTCCACCACGCCCCGTGGCGACCGAGGGTCAGCGCCCGGCCCCAGGGCGATAGCGGTCCCCGGACGCGAGCGAGGGGCCCGCGAGGGCCCCTCGGATCGTTGGAACTGGGTTCCCCCGGTGCCCCGGTGCCGTCCGTGTGTCGAGCGACGTCAGCGACGACCGGTGGGGCGGGTGGGGGGAGGAGTCAGGACAACCGCTCGATGATCATGGCCATGCCCTGGCCGCCACCGACGCACATGGTCTCGAGGCCGAAGGTCTTGTCGTCCTTCTTGAGGCCGTTGATCAGCGTGTTCATGATGCGGGCGCCGGTCATGCCGAAGGGGTGGCCGACGGCGATGGCGCCACCGTTGACGTTGAGCTTGTCCCAGCTGATGCCGAGGTGCTTGGCCGACGGGATCACCTGCGCGGCGAAGGCCTCGTTGATCTCCACCAGGTCGATGTCGTCGATGGTCATGCCGGCCCGGGCCAGGGCCTTGCGCGACGCCTCGATCGGGCCGAGGCCCATGATCTCGGGGTCGAGGCCGGAGACGCCCGAGGACACGATGCGGGCCAGCGGGGTGAGGCCCAGCTCCTTGGCCTTGGTGTCGCTCATGATCACCACGGCGGCGGCGCCGTCGTTGAGCGGGCAGGCGTTGCCGGCGGTGACGGTGCCCTCGGGGCGGAAGACGGGCTTGAGGCCGGCGAGGCCCTCGGCGGTGGTGCCGGCGCGGATGCCGTCGTCGCGGGTGACGACCACCTCGTTGCCCTCGTCGTCCTTGGTGGTGACGGGGGTGATCTCGTTCTCCCAGAAGCCGTTCTCGAGCGAGGCGGTGGCCCGCTGCTGCGAGAGGGCGGCGAACTCGTCCTGCTCCTCGCGGGTGACGCCCTCGAGGTTGGCCACGTTCTCGGCGGTCTGGCCCATGGAGATGTAGACGTCGGGGAGGCTGCCCGAGATGGGCTCCCAGCTGGTCTGGGCGTTGGCCGACCGGTCGGCGGTGCGGGCCTCGGCGTCGGCGTAGAGCGGGTTGTGGGGGCCCGAGTCGGCCATGCCGCTCATGAAGCGGCTGACGGTCTCGACGCCGGCGGCCAGGAAGATGTCGCCCTCGCCCGACTTGATGGCGTGGTGGGCCATGCGGATGCTCATCAGCGACGACGAGCAGTAGCGGTTGATGGTGACGCCCGGGACCAGCGGCATGCCGGCCTGGATGGCGACGATGCGGGCCAGGTTGTAGCCGGACTCGCCGGCGGGCTGGCCGCAGCCCAGGTAGAGGTCCTCGATCAGGTTGCGGTCGAGGGCGGGCACCTTGTTCAGCGCCGTGTCGACGATGAAGGCGGTGAGGTCGTCGGGACGCTCGTTCTTGAGCGAGCCTTTCATGGCCCGTCCGATCGGCGTGCGAGCGACGGAAACGATGACGGCTTCAGGCATGGAGTGCTCCTTGTGGCTTCCCCTGGCGTTTCCTCTGTCTAGCAACCGGCCGCCGATCCACCGAAAAGCGGCGCCCGGCGCAGGAGATCTCGTCGACGAGTAAACCTTCCGAGGTCGGGACGGGTGTGAGGGGGTGTGTCGATCGACGCGCAGGCGGACCACCAGGGGTTGGGGGCGGCGGTGCCCGAGCTCGCGCTCGAGATCGAGGTGTTCGGCTTCGACGGGTTCTTCGCCCGGGAGTACCCCCGGTTGGTCGTGCTGCTGACGGCCGTCACCGGCCACCGGGCGCTGGCCGAGGAGATCGCCCAGGAGGCCATGTTGCGGGCCCACCAGCGCTGGACCCGGGTGTCGCGCTACGACCTCCCCGCCGCCTGGCTCCGCCGGGTGGCGCTCAACCTGGCCACGAACCAGGGCGCACGCCGGCGCACGGAGCGGCGGATGGTCGAGCGCCTGGCCGGCCAGCGGACCCCGGTGCCCGCCGAGCGACACGACGACGAGTTCTGGGCGGTCGTGCGTCAGCTGCCCCGCCGCCAGGCCGCAGCCGTCACCCTCCACTACCTGGAGGACCGGCCCGTGGCCGAGGTGGCGGCCATCCTCGGCTGCGCCGAGGGCACCGCCAAGGCCCACCTGCACAAGGGACGGGCCGCCCTGGCCCGCCTCCTCGACGACCCCAAGGACCCCACGTGAACCTCGACGACCGTGCCACGCGTGCCGCCGCCGCCCTGCGCCGCGGCGTCGAGCCCGAGATCGACCTGATCCGGGCCCGCACCTCCCTGCAGCGCGCCGCCGCCGGCCGTCGCGACCACCTCCGCAAGCTCCGCTTCGGCGGCGCCGCCTTCGCCACGCTGATCCTGGTGGGCGGCCTCCTCGCCGTGGCCGGTGACCCGCCGGGCCGGGACGTCACCACCGACGAGCGGGCCGTCGACGCCTTCGACGCCGAGTCGGCGGCCGTGCTCGGCGCCATGCCCACGTCGCCCATCGACGGCAAGGCCTCGTGGCGCCTCCCGGTGCTGGTGAAGCCCCAGAGCGGCCTGGCCGACGGCGACACCGTCACCGTCTACGGCCGGGGCTTCGGGGCCCACGAGTACCTGGGCATCGTGATGTGCACGTCCGAGGCCGACACGGGCGACGAGGGCGTCGGGGCCTGCCAGCTGGCCGACGGCGCCAGCCAGTTCGGTGCCGTCACCTACGCCACCGCCTCGTCGGAGGGCAACGTGGTGGCCGAGTTCGTCGTGCGGCGCCACGTCACCACGCCCAACCAGGGTGAGGTGGACTGCTTCTCCGCCGCCGAGCGCTGCCTCATCGGCATGGGCGCCACCAACGACTACGACAAGTCCGGCGGCTCCTACATCGGCTTCACCGGTGCGCCGGCCTTCACCGAGCCGACGCTGGCGGTCGACCCCGCCGGCCCCCACGCCCCGGGCCAGGAGGTGGTGGCCCGGGTCGACGGGTGGGTGCCCGGCCGGGCCATCCGGATGCAGCAGTGCGTGGAGGACCGCTGCCAGAACCTGGTGGACGGGAAGGCCGATGCCGCGGGGGCCGCCGGGCTCGCCGTGGTCCTGCAGCCGTCGATCATCGACGCCGAGACGGGCGAGGAGCTGGCCTGCGAGGACCGCTGCGTGCTGCGAGCGAACGGCATCGGGATCGAGGGGGCGTCGGCCCAGCCGTTCCCGGCACCCGTCCCGCTCTCGTTCACCTCGCCCGAGCCCAGCGCGCCGCTCACCACCGACCCGTCGCCCACCACGGCTCCGCCCCCGCCCCCCGAGGCCACCGAGCCGGGAGCGGGTGGGACCACGACGGCGCCGCCGCCGGAGCTGCCGCCGGGCACCGAGGGCGGCCCGACCACCGAGCCGGTCGAGACGCCGGGAGGCCCGGCGACCACCAACCCGGAACCGCAGCCCGACGAGACGGTCCCGCCCTCCATCCCCCTGCCGGGCGGCTCCTGACCGGTCCCCCGTCGCCCCCGATCAGTCGGCGAGCCACTCCAGCCAGGCGCCGTGGGGGTGGAGGTCGGCCAGGCGCTGCGCGGTGCGGGCGCCGTCGCGCCAGTCGACCCGGACCAGCGCGGTGGGTCGTCCGTCCCGACCGCCGTCGGGGCGCGGCGGCACGGGGAGGCCGGGCACGAGGGCCGGTCGCTCGGCGAACACCAGCGTGAGGTCCCGCTCGGCGCCGAGCCGGTCGAGCTCGGCCAGGAAGGCGGCCTGGCGGGCGGGCGACAGGTAGGACAGGGCCCACGTGGCCAGCACCACGGGGAGGGCGAAGGCGCCCACGTCGGCCACCAGCGGGCCCAGGTCGTCGACGGCGTCGCCCCGCACCACCTGGGGGGCGTCGCCGTGGGCGAGGGCGATGGCGGTGCGGGCCCGGTGGATCCGCTCGGGTTGGTCGGGCCACTGGCAGGCCACCAGCCACCGGGCCTCCGCCCGGTCCGACAGGTCGACCGGGTGCCGGTCCAGGCCGACGCGTGACGCCACCGCCGGCGGCGTCGACGGCAGTGTGAGGCGCCGCCCGCCCCGCAGGGTGCACGTCAGGACCAGCGGCGAGCTCAGCTGCAGCTCCGGGCCGGCGGGTTCGTAGCGGTAGCCGTAGCGGTCGAAGAGGAGGTTCAGCCCGGCGCTGGCGCCCACCTCCACCAGGCCCAGGGGTCGGGCGCCGCCCGGCGCCGCGCCCGGCGCCGAGGCGGCCACCGCGGCCAGCGCCGGCAGGAGGGCGGTGCACCGGCCGACCTCGTTGGTCTGGGTGGACCGGGTGCGCAGGTCCCGGGCCACATCCGCGTCGTGGAGGGCCAGGTCGCGGAAGTGCGGCCAGGGGTCGTTCTCGCCGTCGCCGATCGGTCGCACCGGATCGGTGAGCGAGCCGTACCAGGCGTTCAGCTCGTGGCCGTTGCTGCGGAGCAGGGCGTCGTGGACGGCGGCGAAGAGCAGCGTGGGGGTCCGCTGGTCGGGCTCGGCCAGCAGCAGCCGGGACAGCACCTCGGGGTCGTCGGCCACCTTCTGGGCGAGGTACCGGTAGAGGTCGAGCCGGTAGGCGGCCTCGTTGGCGAACGACCGGAACCCGGCGGCGAGGACGGTCAGCGAGTCGGCGTCGTCGCCTCCCACGGCCGAGGCCGGCGGGCCCAGGGGCAGCACGCCCTGGACCACGTCGGCGGCCGCCTCGGCAGGGCGCTGGTCCTCGTGGTCGTCGCCACCGTCGGGGTCGTGCACGCCGACATGGTGCCAGGCCGGGCGGATCAGCCGGCGCCGTACACCGGCGTGGGGGCGGGGGCGGCCGCCAGCAGCTCGGTGACGGCCGCGCCCACGGCGATGGGCTCCCACCGGGCGCCGTTGTCGATGACGGTGCCGTGGCGCCAGCCGTCGGCCACCGAGACCTTGCCGCCCTCCACCTCGAACACCCGCCCGGTCACGCCGGCCGAGTCCGACGAGCCCAGCCAGGCCACCAGGGGGGCCACGTTGTCGGCGGCCATCTCGTCGAAGGCGTCCGGGTCGTCGGGGGCGGCCATGGTGCCGGCGAAGACCTGCTCGGTCATGCGGGTGCGCGCCGCGGGTGCGATGGCGTTGGCGGTGACGCCGTAGCGGCCGAGCTCGGCGGCCTGCACGAGGGTGAGCGACACGATCCCCCCCTTGGCGGCCGAGTAGGCGGCCTGGCCCACCGACCCCATCAGCCCGGCGCCCGAGGTCGTGTTGACGATCCGGGCGTCGACCGGGTGACCCGCCTTGGCCTGGTCCCGCCAGTAGGCGGCGGCGTGGCGGGAGGTGGTGAAGTGGCCCTTGAGGTGCACCGCCATGGTGAGGTCCCACTCGTCCTCGGTGGCGTTGGCGAACATGCGGTCGCGCACCACCCCGGCGTTGTTGACCACCACGTGGAGGTCGCCGAAGGCGTCGAGCGCGGCCCGGACCAGGTTGGCCCCGCCCGCCCAGGTGGCGATGTCGTCGCCGTTGGCCACGGCCTCCCCACCGCTCGAGCGGATCTCGTCGACCACCTCGCCGGCGGGCCCGGTGGAGCCGCCCGAGCCGTCGAGCTCGGCCCCGATGTCGTTCACGACCACCTTGGCGCCCTGCCGGGCGAACTCCAGGGCGTGACCGCGGCCGATGCCACGTCCCGCGCCGGTGACGACCACCACTCGACCCTCGCAGAGGAGACCCATCGCACGCATCCGTTCGTTGTCGGTCGGGCGCCCGGCCGGCGGCCGCGGTCGCCGGTTCCGGCTTCTGGTTTCTGACGAGTCGTCAGATTAGCGTGCCCGCCCATGGACCTGGGCGTGACCATCTTCCTCACCGATCGCACCATCGGCCCGGTCGAGCTGGCCCGGGAGGTCGAGGCGCGGGGCTTCACCTCCCTCTGGTTCCCCGAGCACACCCACATCCCCACCAGCCGACGCACCCCCGCCCCCATGGGCGAGCCCCTCGCCGAGGAGTACCTGCGCTGCCTCGACCCCTTCGTGGCCATGGCCATGGCCACGGCCGTCACCACCACCCTGCGGGTGGGCACCGGCATCGCCCTGCTGGCCGAGCGCGACCCGATCGTGACCGCCAAGGAGGTGGCCAGCCTCGACCACTGCTCGGGCGGCCGGGTGACCCTGGGCATCGGCTACGGCTGGAACATCGAGGAGCTGGAGAACCACGGCGGCTCCAAGGCCACCCGCCGGGCTGTGGTGCGCGAGCGAGTGCTGGCCATGCAGGCGCTGTGGGCCGAGGAGCGGGCCAGCTTCTCCGGCGAGCACGTGCAGCTCGCCGAGGCCTGGATGTGGCCCAAGCCCGTCCAGCGGGTGCGGGGTCGCTCGGGGGTGCCGGTCCTGGTGGGCGGGGCCGCGGGCCCCACCCTGTTCCGCCACATCGCCGAGTTCGCCGACGGGTGGATCCCCGTGGGGGGCGCCGGGGTGGCGGCCGCCATGGCCGACCTGCACGCGGCGGCCGCCGAGGTGGGCCGCGACCCGGCCGAGCTGACCGTGGTCCCCTTCGGCACGCTGCCCGACCGGGGGAAGCTCGACCACTACGAGGCCCTCGGGATCACCGAGACGGTCCTCCGACTCCCCTCCGCCGGGCGCGACGAGGTGCTGCGCACCCTCGACTCGTTCGTCCCCCACCTCCAGGGCTGAGCCACCGCCGGCCCGGGCGTCGGCCCCCGCACCGGTCCGCCATGCTGGGGCGATGGGCCCACGGGTGGAGGTGCACGATCCGGGCCACCCCCTGCTCGCCGACTTCGTGGCCCTGGGCGACCCCGCCACCCGCCGACGCGTCGAGCGGGCCGGGAGCTACTTCGTGGTGGAGGGGATCCTGGCCATCGAGCGCCTCTTGGCCCTGCCGGCCTGGCGGGTCCGCACGCTGGCCCTCCTGCCGAAGGTGGCCGACCGCCTGGCGGCCCGGCTCGCCACCACCGACGCACCCGTGGCGGTGGCCGACGAGGCGGTGCTGCGCGAGGTGGTGGGGTTCGACCTCCATCGGGGAGCCCTCGCGTCGGTGGACCGGGAGGCGCCCCGGCCCGCCGCCGACCTCCTCCGCCCCGGCGGCCTGCTGCTCGCCGCCGAGGGCGTCAACGACCACGAGAACCTGGGGGCGCTCTACCGCAACGCCGCCGCCTTCGGCGCCCTCGGCGTCCTCCTCGACGACACGTCGGCCGACCCCTTCTACCGGCGGTCGGTGCGGGTGTCGCTCGGCAACGTGCTCGCCGTCCCCACCGGCCGCCTGGGCCCGCTGCCCGCCGGCCTGGAGGCCCTCCACCACCTGGGCGCCACCACCATCGCCCTCACCCCGGCCGGCGACCGGGACCTGCGCGACCTCGACCGGGCCGAGCTGGGCACCGGCCCGGTGGTGGTGCTGGTGGGGGCGGAGGGACCGGGTCTGACCGCCCCCACCCTGGCGGCCGCCACGCACCGCCTGCGCATCTCGATGGCGCCCGACGTCGACTCGCTCAACGTGGCCACCGCGGCCGCCCTCGCCCTGCACCACCTGGCCCGCTGAGGTCAGGAGCTCGAGGAGGCGCTCGCCCCCACGAGGACCACCAGCGCGACGATCCCCACCACGAGCAGGACGGTGGCGATGATGCCGCAGATCCGCCCGGCCTGGACGGCGCCGCGGTTGGTGTAGCGGCTGGGGTCGGCATCGATCTCCCCCAGCACCCGGTTGCCCATGATCCACGCCACCGGGCCCAGGAGCACGCCGATGACGCACGTGCCGGTGAGCACCAGGCTCATGATCCCCACCACCAGCACCGTGGTGCCCTGCGGGTGCTCGATGGCGCCGCCGCCCCACGGGCTGTAGCCCCCGGGCGGCCCGAACCCGCCGGGCGGCGCGTAGCCACCCGCGGGCGGGTAGCCGTAGCCGGCACCGGGCGGCGGGTACCCCGTCCCGGACGGCGGGATCCCGGGACCCGACGGCGGCGGGTACGGCGGGCCGGTGGGCGGGCCCTGCTCGGGCGGGTTGGAGACCATGTGCGCTGCCTTGGGAGCCGGGACGAGGTGCGCGACTGTACCGGCCGTCGTCAGGCCGACGAGGCGACGGTGACGAGCAGCACCACGACGGTGCCGGCCAGGACCGACGCCAGGATGACCGTGGCGATGATCCCGCAGGTCTTCCCGGCCTGGATGGTGCCGCGGTTCCCGTAGCGCCCCGGTTCGGCATCGATCTCGCGCAGGGCGGTGTTGCCCATCGCCCACGCCACCGGACCGAGGACCTGGCACACCACCAGGCTGCAGATGCCCAGGACCAGGACGGTGGTGCCCTGGGGGTGGTCGGCGGCGCCGTACCAGCCGCCGTAGCCGCCACCGGGCGGTCCGTAGCCGGGGGGTCCGGAGCCGGGCGGCCGGTCGGAGGGGCCGGCAGGGGGGACGTCGGACATCGGGACCGCCTGGGCAGGAGGGTGGTGACGCGACGCTAACCCCGCCCCGGCCCGCACGGGCGACCGGGTTCATCCGCTCGGGTGGGCGGGTCCGTACTCCCCACACGTCTCCCCGCAGGTCGAAGGATCACCCACCGTGCGCATCGCCATCATCGGCTCCGGCATCTCGGGCCTCACCGCCGCCCACCGCCTGCACCCCCACCACGACGTCACCGTCTACGAGGCCGACGGGCGCATCGGCGGCCACGCCCACACGGTCCGGGCCTCGCTCGACGACGGCGACGTCGACGTCGACACCGGCTTCATCGTCTACAACGACCGGAACTACCCGGTCTTCAGCCGCCTGCTGGCGGAGCTCGGGGTGGCCACCCAACCCAGCGACATGTCCCTGGCGGTGCGCGACGAGCGCCACGATCTGGAGTGGGGCACCAACCTCAGCCGGCTCTTCTCGCAGCGGCGAAACCTGGCCAACCCGGGCTTCGTGGCCATGATCGGCGAGATCCTCCGCTGGAACCGCCTCGGCCAGCGGGTGCTCGCCGGTCGGGTCGACCTCGAC
>JBBRFU010000024.1:0-33474 GCA_038241315.1 Acidimicrobiales bacterium
GGAGCGCGAGGCGGGGCGCATGATCCCCTTCGCCGTCCGGGATCGCCGCAGCGAGGAGGTCGTGGGGAGCACCCGCTACTACGACCTCGACGAGCACGTCCCTCGCGTGGCCATCGGCTACACCTGGTACGCCGGCCGGGCGCAGCGCACCCACCTCATCGCCGCCTGCAAGCGCCTGCTCCTGGCCCACGCCTTCGAGGTCCGGAGGTGCGCCACGGTGGAGTTCCACACCGACTTCTACAACCAGCGATCCCGTGAGGCGCTGACCCGTCTCGGGGCCCGGCAGGACGGCATCCTCCGGAGCCACCAACGCCGGCCCGACGGGACCCTGCGGGACACGGTGTGCTTCAGCATCCTGGCCACCGAGTGGCCCGATGTCCGCCGCTCGCTCGACCTGCGCATCCACCGCAGCCTGGAGGCGGTCGGCGCCTCCACGGAGGCCCCCACTGGCGCCGCCACCGGTACCACCACGGCCGTCACGATCGACGCGACGTCCGACTGAGCGGGCCGAGCCGCGCTCGCCGCCTCAGAAGAGCGGGCGCTTGGCCGGGATGCCGACCCGACGGGGATAGCGGTCATCGACGAGGTCGAGGAGGGGGATCCGCACCAGGTGGACCGGGTCGCGGGCGCCGTCTCCGGGCACCACCACCGGCTCGGCCGAGCCGAAGCCGAGCAGCCCGAGCCCGGCGGACGGCCAGCGCTCCTCCGTCTCGGCGGCCGGCGGCTCACTCACCACGAGGTGACCGCCGGGGCGGAGCAGGGGCGCGGCGCACTCGGCGGTGACGGGCGGGGAGGCGAAGCTCCGCGCCACGACCAGGTCGAACGCGTGCCGCGCGCTGGCGTTGCGCCCGTGCTCCTCGGCGCGTGCGGTGACCACCTGGACGCGGTCGGTGAGCCCGAGGGCGTCGACGGCCTCCACGAGGAAGGCGGATCGCCGGGCTTGGGCATCGAGGAGGCACCACTCGGTCTCCGGCCACACCGTGGCCGCCAGCACCAGCCCGGGAAGACCACCGCCCGCACCCAGATCGAGGGCACGGGCGGGGGTCTCGGGCACGGCGGACGCGAACGCCGCCGAGTGGGCCAGGTGGTCCTCGACCGGTCCCGGTCCGAGGAAGCCGAGCTGCCGACTCTCGACGAGGAGGTCGGTCAGCGACGTGGTCACCCTTCGGCGGCCTCGGGCACGATGACGACCCGACGATCGGGATCGACGCCTTCGGACTCGGTGACGACGCCGTCGATCTCGTTGACGGTGTCGTGCACCACCTTGCGGTCGACCGCGTTCATCGGCTCCAGCGCCCGGGCCACGCCCTGGGCGATGACCTCGTCGGCCTGGCTGCGGACGAAGCGGGCGAGCGCCTCCTGGCGACGCTGGCGGTAGCCGCCGATGTCGATGCGGACCCGCCCGTCGTGGCGGCCGGTGGCCTGGCGCTGGAGGACGGTGCGGGACAGCTCGTGCACGGCGCTGAGGGTCTGGCCCTTCGGACCGATGAGCAGCCCGAGGTCGTTGCCCTCGACGGCCAGCTCGACGGTGTCGTCGTCGACCTTGGTGCGGTTGATCGTGCCCTCGACGTCGAGTGCGGCGAGCAGCCCCTCGAGGAACTCGCTGATGATGTCGGCCTGCTGGTCGACCGAAACGACGTCGTCGTCCATGGCGTTGCCTTCCTGGTTGTCGGCGGAGGTCCCGCCGGACGCGGCACCGGATCGGGCCCGGTTGCCGCCACCACTGCTCGAGCTCCGACGACGCTTGGCGGCCGGCTTGGCCGCGGGGGCGTCGCCCGCGGCGGGGCTGGCCTCGGCCTCGTCGACCGACTCGCTCGCCGGCGCCTCGGCGGCGGCCGGCTTGTCCTCACCCCGAGGGCGCTGGCGGCGGGGCCGGCGCTCCTGCTTGGGCCGCGGCGACTTGGGGGCCACCCGGGCTCGCACCCGCGCGTCGTTGCGCACCCGGCCGAAGAGCCCGGTCTTGGCCTCTTCGAGGACCTCGAACTCGGCTTCGGTGGCGTCGATGCCGAGCTGGTCGAGCGCGGCTTCCTTCGCTTCTTCCACCGTACGTCCGGTGGTTGTCACCCACTCCACGAGATGATCACTTCCTCTTCTTCTTCTTCTGGGACCGGTTGGCGTTCTGAGGCGCCGTTCGACTCGGTCCCGACGCCTTCCGCGCGGGCGCGGTCGGCTTGGCGGTGGTGGTGGTGCCGCCCGTGGCGGGCTTGCGGGCACCAGGCTTGGTGGCGCCGGCCTTGGGGGCACCGCTGGTGCTCCCGGCCTTGGCGCCGCCCTTGCCCTTCGAGGCCGCAGCCTCCTTGGAGGCGCGCACGTCCTCTCGGGCCTGGGCCGGGTTGGGGGCGAGCTCCTTGAGCTGGGCCAGGAACCCCTTGGGCTTCTCTGTTGACGAAGTGTCAACTTCGCGGCCGGTGGTGGTGAGGGCTCCGTCCTCGCCGCTGTACATCGTGCGGGTGATGAAGGCCTGTTGGGCGATGCGGAACAGGTTGGAGACCAGGAAGTACACGACGATGCCGGCGGGCAGCGTGAGCGAGATGAAGGCGAAGAACAGCGGCAGGATCTTCATCAGCATCTGCTGCTGGGGGTTCGCGGCGGCCGCGGCCGGGTTCCGGCCGGCGATCTGACGTTGCTGGTAGTAGCTGGTGGCGGTGACGGCGAGGACCAACACGATGAAGGGGGCGGCCTCGGTGAGCCCGTCGCCGAAGGCCTTCTGGGCCGACTCGGCCAGGTTGATCCCGAACGACCGCATCTCGCTGGTGCTGCTCAGGTCTATCGAGAGCGACGACCCGGCATCGAGGTGCTTGGGGCGGAAGTTGCCGAACTGCTCGAACACCTTGCCCTGGGCGTTGCGGGCCACCGCCGCGCCCATGTCCTCGCCGTAGGGGGCCCGGTTCAGCAGCTCGTAGAGGGTGCGGTAGAGGACGAAGAAGACCGGCATCTGCAAGATGAGGGGCAAGCAGCCCGACATCGGGTTGATGTTGTTCTCCTTGTAGAACTTCATCACCTCTTCGTTCAGCTTCTGCCGATCGTCGCGGTGCTTGGCCTGCAGCTTCTTGAGCTCGGGCTGCATCTTCTGCATGGCCAGCATCGAGCGCGTGCCCTTGAGCGTCAGCGGCAGCAGCAGGATCATGATGCTGAGCGTCAGCAACGAGATGGCGCCCGCGTAGTTCGGCCACAGCTCGTAGAAGAACTCGAGCGGTTTGGCGATGAACTGGTACATCAGGCAGCCGTCCGTTCGTGGTGGTGATCAGCGGCCGGCTCGGCCGCGCCGGCGGGAAGGGGGACCGGGTCGTAGCCGAGCCCACCGCCGGGGCGGCAGCGGCTGATGCGCCGGAGGGCCAGCCACGAACCGCGGGCGGCGCCGTGGACCTCGAGGGCCTCCGCAGCGTACGAGGAGCACGACGGCACGAAGCGGCACGGAGAGGGTCGACCAGCTCGCAGCTGCTGGTAGGCGCGCACCAGCCCCCGCAGGGCGCGGGTGACGACGCTCACCGCTCCGCCTGGGGCGTGCGGCGGGCGTGCAGGGCATCGAGGAGGCTGACCACGTCGTTCCTCAGTTCAGGGGGGTTGCGGCGGACCGCATCGGGCCCGGCGGACACGAGCAGGGCACCGGCAGGGATTCGGCCCGCTCGGGCTTGTTCCACGCAGATGGCCCGCAGGCGCCGGCGGAGCCGGTTGCGGACCACCGCGTTGCCGACCCGCTTGGACAGGGCGTAGGCCACACGGGGAGGCCCGTCGGGGTCGTCGTCGAGGAAGACCAGCGACAACGGCCCCCGCCGGACCCGTAGCCCATCCGTGCGCAGCGCCTGGAAGGTGCGGCGGTCACGGATCGGGAGGATCAGGCCGACAGCTTGACCCGGCCCTTGTTCCGGCGGTTCTTCAGGATCGCCCGGCCGGCCCGGGTGGACATGCGGGCCCGGAAGCCGTGGTTCTTGGCCCGCTTGCGGACGTTGGGTTGAAAGGTGCGCTTCACTGGTTCCTCCTCGAGATCGGACCAGCGGTGGTCCGATCGGGTGCCGACTCCGGCACGGGCGACGATCGAAGCCTGGACACGGCCGCGCCGCGGCCAGGTTCGGGCATCCGACAACGCTACGCCCCCGCTGGGTCGGCGGGCAATCGCGGGGTCGGCCCCGAGTGACCTGGGGCTTTGGCGACGGGCACCCGAGGCCTTGCGCAGACCCCGAACGGCGGTGCTACGGTCCGATCCCTGCCGCCACCGCACGGTGACCCCGACGGAGCAGCACCACACCACACCGCGTCGCCCGACCGTTCCGGTCGCGTGGCACCGATCTGCGTTTTCCACAGCGTGTGGACCTGGCTGTGGAACGCCGCAGCAGGAGGGTAGGACCCGCAGTTGCCTGACGCACACGACCTGTGGACGCGGTGCCAGGCGGCACTGCAGACCCAGGTGTCGGACGCCGTGTGGCGCTCCACCTTCCAGGACATCCACGCCGACACCGACGGTGACGCCGCGGTGCTGCGCCTGGCGGTCCCCAACGCCATGGTCAAGGACCGCGTCGAGAACCGCTCCCTCCTGCTCGTGGAGGACATCGTGCGCGACCTCGGGGGCGCTGACCTGCGGATCGAGCTCGAGGTGCGCCCGGCAGCGGCCGACACCAGCCCCTACACCGACCCGCTCGACGTCCGCCTCGGTGCGGCGCCGGCCCCCCTGGCCGAGCCGGCCCGGGCCCCCGCGGTCGACAACGGCATCGGCGCGGTCTCCCGGAACCTGACCTTCGACGACTTCGTCACCGGCACGTCGAACCGCTTCGCCCACGCCGCCGCCCTCGCCGTGGCCGAGACGCCGGGCCGCTCCTACAACCCGCTGTTCATCTACGGCGACGCCGGGCTCGGCAAGACCCACCTCCTCCAGGCGATCCGCCACTACGTCGAGGAGAACTACCCCGACTACGTGGTGCGCTACGTCACCAGCGAGACCTTCCTCAACCAGTTCATCGAGTCGATCCGCCTCAACACCTCGGCGGAGTTCAAGCGCCGCTACCGCGAGGTCGACGTGTTGCTGGTCGACGACATCCAGTTCCTGGAGAACCGCAAGGAGACCCAGGAGGAGTTCTTCCACACCTTCAACGCGCTCCACGAGGGCCGCCGCCAGCTGGTGCTGTCGTCGGACCGCCCGCCCGACGCCATCTCCACCCTGGAGAACCGGCTGCGGAGCCGGTTCAAGATGGGCCTGATCACCGACATCCAGCCGCCCGACCTCGAGACGCGCCTCGCCATCCTCCGCAAGAAGACCGAGGGCGAGCCGGTCCCGGTGCCCGACGACGTGCTGGAGTTCATCGCCACCAACATCACGGACAACATCCGTGAGCTCGAGGGCGCCCTGAACCGCATCTCCGCCCTCGGCAAGCTGGTGAAGGCCCCGCTGACCCTGGCCGAGGCCGAGAAGCACCTCCACGACATCCTCGGCGATCGCCAGCCGCGGCCCATCACGCCGCAGCTCATCCTCGAGGCCACCTCGACGATGTTCGACTTCACCATCGAGGAGATCAAGGGCAAGAGCCGCCAGCGCCCCCTGGTCACCGCCCGCCAGGTGGCCATGTACGTGTTCCGCGAGCTGACGGACCTCTCGTACCCGGCCATCGCCCGCGAGTTCGGCGGCCGAGACCACACCACGGTCATCCACGCCGTGGAGAAGATCAAGGCGCTCATGGGGGAGCGTCGCCAGATCTACGACCAGGTCACCGAGCTCGTCACCCAGATCCGCAAGGGCGGCTGAGCCCGGTGCCCCCGGCGCTCACCGTCGTGACGCCCGTCACCAGGGTTGTCCACCGCTGTCCACAGGCACCTGGGCACAAGGCCCGCGAAGGCTGCGGACGACCGTGTGGACGACGGCCCGTCGACCGGGGGACGACCTGGGGGCGAACGGGGGATGACCACCCGGTCGTCCGCAGGCCATGCGCGGCCACCCCGGCAACCTGTGGGACGCTGGGGATGAGCGGTGGGGGACCGGCGGCCCGTGTGACCTGCTCCGATCGTGGGTTGTCCACAATCCACAGGCCCTACCACCACCACCAACCTCTTCTAAGCATCCTCTCCGGAGAAAGCGAGCGCCCGTCGTGAAGTTCCGTTGCGAGCGTGACACCCTCGTCGAAGCCCTCGGCGCGGCGGGCCGAGCCGTGGCCAACCGCGGCGGCGCCCTCCCGGTCCTGGCCGGCGTCCGCGCCGAGCTGACGGGCAACCGGCTCAAGCTCACCGGCAGCGACCTCGAGCTCACCATCGAGGTCGAGCTCGACGTGGCCGGCGAACGTGACGGCGTGGCGGTGCTCCCGTCGAAGATCGCGTCCGACCTCGTGCGTTCGCTGGGTGATCCCCGCGTCGAGGTGGTCGTGGAGGGCGACGAGGCGAACATCACCGCCGGGCGCTTCGAGTCGTCGCTGCGCCTGCTCCCCGCCGACGAGTTCCCCCGGCTGGCCATGCCCGCCGACGATGCCGTCACGCTGGTGGCCAAGGACTTCGCCGCCGCGCTCCACCAGGTGGTGCCGGCAGCCAGCGCCGACGACGCCCGGCCCATCCTCACCGGCGTGCTCCTCGCCGCCGAGGGCGACGGCCTGCGCCTGGTGGCCACCGACTCGTACCGCCTGGCCGTGCGTGACCTCCCGGGCACCACCGTGCTGCGCGAGGGCCAGAGCGTGCTGGTCCCCTCCCGCGCCCTCCGCGAGCTCGAGCGCCTCCTGGGCTCGGCCGACGAGATCACCCTGCGCCTCGGCGAGCGCGAGGCCGCGTTCGAGGTGGGCGGCACCCGCCTCACCACCCGGTTGATCGAGGGCGAGTTCCCGAACTACCGGGGCCTGATCCCCGCCAGCCACCCCAACCGCCTCACGGTCGGCCGTGAGGCCCTCGTGGAGGCCGTCCGCCGCGTGAAGCTCATGGCGCGGGAGCCCAACACCCCGGTGCGCCTGGCCATGAGCGCCGACGGCCTCGAGCTGGTGGCGATCACCCAGGACGTCGGCCAGGCCCACGAGCAGCTCGACGCCGAGTACGCCGGCGAGGACCTCACGGTGGCGTTCAACCCCGAGTACCTCCTGAGCGGCGTCGAGGTCACCCCCGGCGACGAGATCACCCTCGACACCGTCGACGCCCAGAAGCCCGCGGTCATCCGCTCCGCGGGCGCCCAGGAGTTCCTGTACCTGCTGATGCCGGTCCGGGTGTCCTGACGGCGGCACCCCGCCGCCCGTCGCGCGCCGCCGTCCCCCGTTGTTCCTCCGTCGCCTCTGGCTCACCGACTTCCGCGGCTACCGCGAGGCCGACGTGCGCTTCGACGCCGGGCTCACCGCCGTCGTCGGTCCCAACGGCCAGGGCAAGACCAACCTCCTCGAGGCCATCGGCTACCTGGCCACGCTGTCGTCGTTCCGCGGCGCCCCCACCGACGCCCTGGTCCGCCAGGGCTGCGAGCGGGCCGTGGTGCGGGCCGAGGGCGAGCGGGAGGGTCGTCAGCTCCTCCTCGAGGCCGAGCTGTCGGTCAACGGTCGCAACCGGGCCCAGCTCAACCGCCAACCCCTCCGCCGGGCCCGCGACCTGCTCGGGGCGCTGCGGGTCACCGTGTTCTCACCCGACGACCTCACGTTGGTCAAGGGCAGCCCCGGTGACCGCCGCAGCTACCTCGACGAGACGCTGGTGGCCCTGCACCCCCGCTACGACCAGGCCCGCACCGACCTCGACCGGATCCTCCGCCAGCGAGGGGCACTGCTGAAGTCGGCGGGGGGCCGACTGAGCACCGAGGTCGAGCTGACCCTCGACGTGTTCGACGCCAAGCTCACCACCGCCGGGGAGGCGCTGGCGTCGGCCCGGCGCGACCTGGTGGCCGACCTGGAGCCGGTCCTGGGGGTCGCCTACGAGCGGGTGGCGCGGCGCGGCGCCGAGGTGCGGGCGATCTACGAGCCGCCGTGGCTGGCGGGCGGCCTGGCCGAGGCGCTCCTGGCCGCCCGCAAGGACGATCTGCGGCGGGGCGTGTCCACCGTCGGGCCCCACCGGGACGAGCTGGAGCTGGTCCTGGCCGACATGCCGGCCCGCACCCACGCGTCCCAGGGGGAGCAGCGGTCCCTCGCCCTGGCCCTGCGGCTCGCCGCCCACGAGGTGGTCACCCGGCGCACCGACACGCCCCCGGTCCTGCTGCTCGACGACGTCTTCTCCGAGCTCGACCCCGACCGCAGCGCCGCGCTGCTCGACTCGCTCCCGGAGGGCCAGACCGTCCTCAGCACGGCCACGGCGTTGCCCGCCGGCGCCGTGCCCGGCGCGGTCCTCCAGGTCAGCGACGGGGTCGTCACCGAGGCCTGAGGTTCCCGGGCGCCTGTGGCAAGCTCGCCTGGTGCCCTGGTCACCGCTCCCCACGCGTGACGGCCACGGCGGCCCCGAGCCGACGCCGCTGGCCGGTGTGCTCGACGCGGTGATGGCCGGCCTCGGCGGACCGTCGGTGGAGGCCATCGTGGTGGTCCACGAGCGCTGGGCGGAGGTGGTGGGGGCCGAGGTGGCGCCCCACGCGTCGCCCCTGGGGATCTCCGGCGGGCGGTTGCAGATCGGGGTCGACGGGCCGGGCTGGGCGAACCACGTCCGGTGGTCCGAGGCCGAGATCCTCGCCCGCCTGGCGGAGCTGATCGGCCCCGATCAGGTGACCTCGGTGACGGTGCGGACCACCCGCCGCTGAGACCCGGCCCCACCGGTGCGCCGGAGCGGGTCCGACCGCCCCGAAACCGTTGTGGAGACTCGTTTCACCCCGTCGTCGACGGGGGTCGGGATGGCCCGTTCCGGGGGCCTCCCGTGGTAGGATGTCTGCATCGTGATGCGCCCCGACGAGCAGTGTGCGCTTGGCCGTGCCGCCGCCGCTCGGGAAGTCGCCCACCGCCTCCTGCTTCACTCCTGAAAGGCCGCGCATGGCTGCCGTCGAGTCCTCTTACAACGCTGGTGACATGACCATCCTCGAGGGGTTGGCCCACGTCCGGAAGCGCCCCGGCATGTACATCGGTGGCACCGGCATCTCGGGCCTGCACCACCTGGTGTGGGAGGTCGTCGACAACTCGGTCGACGAGGCGATGGCCGGGCACTGCGACCGGATCGACATCACGCTCCTGGCCGACGGCGGCTGCCGGGTGGTCGACAACGGACGTGGCATCCCCACCGACGTCAACAAGGAGTTCAAGCTCACCGGTGTGGAGATCGCGCTCACCAAGCTCGGCGGTGGCGGCAAGTTCGGCGGCGACGGCTACAAGGTCTCCGGTGGGCTCCACGGCGTGGGCGTGTCGGTGGTGAACGCGCTGTCCGGCAAGGTCGTGGTCGAGGTGGACCGCGGCGGCAAGCGGCACCACATCGAGTTCGCCGACGGCGGTTCCAAGCGCACGAAGCTCGAGGTGGTGGGCGACTCGCCACGCGGCCGCACCGGCACCACGGTGACCTTCTGGCCCGACGAGGGCATCTTCGAGTCCACCGAGTTCGTGGCCCGCACCATGCTCGAGCGGTTCCAGATGATGGCCTTCCTCAACAAGGCCCTCGAGATCCGCTTCGTCGACGAGCGCGAGGGCCACGACCACGAACCGGTCGTCTACAAGTACGCCAACGGCATCGTCGACTTCGTGAAGCACGTGAACGCCAGCAAGATCCCGCTGTTCAGCCGGGTCGGCTACATCGAGCAGAGCGAGGACGAGCACGAGGTGGAGCTGGCGTTCCAGTGGAACGAGGGCTACCAGACCGACGGGCTCCACAGCTTCGCCAACGGCATCGCCACGATCGAGGGCGGCACCCACGAAGAGGGCTTCCGGGCCGCGCTCACCACCGTGCTGAACAAGTACGCGCGCGGCCACAACCTCCTCAAGGAGAAAGACGCCAACCTGGCGGGCGAAGACGTCCGGGAGGGCCTCACCGGCATCATCTCGGTGCGCCTGCGCGAGCCGCAGTTCGAGGGCCAGACCAAGGGCAAGCTCGGCAACCCCGAGATCAAGACCCTCGTGCAGAAGGCCACCAACGAGAAGTTGGGCTACTGGCTCGAGGAGCACCCCACCGAGGCCAACAAGATCGTCAAGAAGGGCATCGACGCCCAGCGGGCCCGCGCCGCGGCCCGCACGGCCCGCGACGCCACCCGCCGGAAGTCCGCGCTCGACGGCGCCGGCATGCCCGACAAGCTGAAGGACTGCTCCAGCCGCAAGCGCGAGGAGTGCGAGCTCTTCATCGTGGAGGGCGACTCCGCCGGTGGCTCGGCCATCAAGGCCCGTGACCCGCGCGTCCAGGCGATCCTCCCGATCCGGGGCAAGATCCTCAACGTCGAGCGGGCCCGCCTCGACAAGATGTTGAAGAACAACGAGATCCAGGCCCTGATCGCGGCCATCGGCGCCGGGTTCGGCGCCGAGGACTTCGACGTGAAGAAGATCCGCTACGACCGGGTGATCCTGCTCTGCGACGCCGACGTCGACGGCAGCCACATCCGCACGCTGCTGCTCACGTTCTTCTTCCGCCACATGAAGGACCTGGTGGAGCTCAAGCACGTGTACATCGCCCAGCCGCCCCTGTACTCCACGGTGGTCGGCAAGGAGAAGGTGTACCTGAAAGACGATGCCGCCAAGAACGAGTTCATGGCGCTCAACCCCGGTCACAAGAAGGAGTTCGCCCGCCTGAAGGGCCTTGGCGAGATGGACTGGGACGAGCTCAAGCAGACCACCATGGACTCCGCCTCGCGCACGCTCCTGCAGGTGTCGGTGGAGCAGGCCGCCACCGCGGACACCGTCGTCTCCATGCTCATGGGCGACGAGGTCGAGCTCCGCAAGAACTTCATCCAGACCAACGCCAAGGACGTGCGCTTCCTCGACATCTGAGGCCGTCGGGCACCCGACGCGCGCACCCTTGCTCCCCCGACCCCGAGGACACCCCACCGATGGCTGACGACGAGCTTCCCCCGAGCGACCCCACCGATCCCGCAGACCTGCCGATCGGCGGCGGGGGCATCGACGACACCCGCCCCGATCCCACCATGACCGACCACGGCATGATCGAGCCGATCGAGATCGAGGAGGAGATGGAGCGGTCGTTCCTCGACTACTCCATGTCGGTCATCGTCTCGCGGGCGCTGCCCGACGTGCGGGACGGGCTCAAGCCGGTGCACCGCCGGATCCTCTGGGCGATGCACGACCTCGGCGCCCGGCCGGACCGGCCGTTCATGAAGTGCGCCCGCGTCACCGGCGAGGCCGGCGGCAAGTACCACCCCCACGGCGACCAGTCGATCTACGCCGCGCTGGTGCGCATGGCCCAGGACCACTCCATGCGCCACCCGCTGGTGACCGGTCACGGCAACTTCGGCTCCCCCGACTACGGCCCGGCCGCGGCCCGGTACACCGAGTGCCGCCAGGCTCCGCTGGCCCTGTCGATGCTCGCCGACATCGACGAGGACACCGTCGACTTCGTCGACAACTACTCGGGCGAGTTCACCGAGCCCGCCGTGCTCCCGAGCCGCTTCCCCAACCTGCTGGTCAACGGCAGCCAGGGGATCGCGGTGGGGATGGCCACCAACATCCCGCCCCACAACCTGGGCGAGGTCATCGACGCCGCGGTCCACCTGATCGACCACCCCGAGGCCACCCCCGACGACCTGATGGCCCACGTCAAGGGCCCCGACTTCCCCACGGGCGCGCTGATCATGGGCCGGGCCGGGATCATGGACGCCTACCGCACCGGTCGCGGGTCCATCCGGATGCGCGCCGTGGCCGAGATCGAGGAGTCGGCGCGGGGCGGCGACAAGATCGTCATCACCGAGCTGCCCTACCAGGTGGGCCCGAACTCCGTGCTGGCCAAGATCAAGGAGCTGGTGGCCACCA
Organism: Acidimicrobiales bacterium; assembly: GCA_038241315.1. Taxonomy (GTDB): domain Bacteria; phylum Actinomycetota; class Acidimicrobiia; order Acidimicrobiales; family Iamiaceae; genus Aquihabitans. The sequence continues at coordinate 11,811 of JBBRFU010000024.1, forward strand.
AGGAGATCGAGGGGATCTCCGACGCCAACGAGGAGTCGTCGGGCAACGACACCCGGATCGTCATCACCCTCAAGCGCGATGCGCCCGGCCTGGTGATCCTGAACAACCTCTACAAGCGCACCCCGATGCAGACCACGTTCTCGGTGAACACCGTGGCCCTGGTCGACGGCGTGCCCCGCACGCTCAACCTGCGCGACGCCCTGCGGCACTACCTCGAGCACCAGGTCGAGGTGATCACCCGGCGCACCGAGTTCCGGCTCAAGAAGGCCCGGGACCGGGCCCACATCGTCGAGGGCCTGATCAAGGCGCTCGACCTGATCGACCAGATCATCGCCACCATCCGGGCGTCGGCCGACAAGGCCGCGGCACGCGACGCGCTGCAGGTCGCCCCGTTCGAGTTCAGCGAGACCCAGGCCGAGTACATCCTCGAGATGCAGCTCCACCGCCTCACCCGGCTCGGCCGGGCCCAGCTGGAGGAGGAGATGGAGGAGCTCCGGCGCCGCATCGCCGAGTACGAGGCCATCCTGGCCGACCGGTCGGTGCTCGACGAGGTGCTCCGGGGCGAGCTGTCGGCCATCCGCGAGAAGTACGCCACCGACCGCGTCTCCCGCATCACCTACGACATCGGCGACATCGACATCGAGGACCTCATCGACGACGAGGACCTGGTGGTCACCATGTCGGCCAAGGGCTACGTGAAGACCGTGGCCTTCGACGCCTTCAAGAGCCAGGGTCGCGGCGGGCGCGGCGTCTCGGGCGGCAAGTTGCGCGACGAGGACTACATCGCGCACATCATCACCACCACCGCCCACGCCTACCTGCTGTTCTTCTCGAACCTGGGCCGGGTGTACCGCCTCAAGGCCCACGAGATCCCGATGAAGGAGCGCACGGCGCGCGGCACCGCGATCGTCAACCTGCTGCCCCTCCAGCCCGGCGAGCAGATCAAGGCGATCATCGACACGCGGGACTACGAGACCAACCAGTACCTGTTCTTCGCCACCCGCAACGGCCAGGTGAAGAAGACCCGCTTCAGCGAGTACGACTCGTCGTTGCGCGCCGGGTTGATCGCCATCAACCTGCGCGACGGCGACGAGCTGGTCAAGGTCATCCCGGTCAACGACGCCGACGAGATCTTCATGGTCAGCCGCAGCGGCATGACCATCCGCTTCACCCAGGACGACGTGCGCCCCATGGGCCGCTCCACCGCCGGCGTGCGGGGCATGAAGATGCGCACGGGCGACGAGGTCGTCTCCTGCGACGTGGCCCGCGACGACACGGCGATCCTGATCGTCACCGACGGCGGCTACGGCAAGCGCACCCAGCTCGACCGGTTCAACATCCAGGGCCGCGGCGGGCAGGGCGTGCGGGGCATCAAGCTCACGGCCAAGAAGGGGTTCGTCGTGGCGGCCTTCATGGTGTCGCTCGACGACGAGATCTTCGTGATCGCCTCCGACGGGGTGGTCATCCGCATGGGCGCCCGCGACATCTCCTCGCAGGGTCGTGACGCCACCGGGGTCCGGGTGATGAGCGTCGACGGCGACCGCACCGTGGCCGCCGTGGCCCCCGTGCTCACGGCGGGCGAGAACGAAGAGGCCTGACCGGCCCCACCCGAGCCGGCCGGGGGGCCACCCCGGCCGGCGGCACCTTCCCCGTCGATCCATCGATCCGATCCGGCGCGTCCGCGTGCCGTGACGGGGAGCAGGTGCCCATGTCCCGATCTCGATCCCCTCGATCCTCCCGGACCCCGCGATCCCCTCGGACCCGAGGTGCCCCGGTCGTGACCCGGCGGCCGCTGGCTCCCTCGGGCCGGCGCGGCCAGGTGGTTCCCCTCGTCGCCGTGTTGCTGGTGGTGGCCGGGGTGTGCGGCGTGGGCCTGGTGCAACTGGGCGCAGCCGCCTCCCGTCGGGCCGCCGCCCAGGCCGCCGCCGACGCCGCGGCCCTGGCCGGGGCGGCGGAGGGCCCCGCCGCCGCCGAACGGGTGGCCGCGGCCAACAGGGCGCGCCTCGAGGGCTACCGGGCCGAGGGGGTCGATGTGGTGGTGACCGTTCGCCGGGCCGGCGTCACCGCCTCGGCGCGGGCGCGTTGGGCCCCCGGTGGCCCGGCCGGGTGACCCCCGCAGGGGTGACCCCACCGCGCGGGTGACCGACGGCGGAGGCCTCGGCGCCATCCCGTAGACTCCTCCCGTGCCAGCAGACCGTCCCGGTGAGCCCGGACCCGACGAAGCGGCGCCCACCTCGGGTCCGGTGTCGAGCGGGCGGTCGGCCTCCGGCAGGGGCCCGCGCACCACGGGGGCGGCCGGTCCCAAGCGCACGCCGCGGCCCGAGGGCGGCCGGACCGCCGGCGCCCGCACCGGCGCCAAGGGATCCAAGACGCCGCCCCGGCCCGCCAAGGCGGCCAAGGCGCCGAGGACCGCCAAGGCCACGGGCGCCAGGGGCAACGGCGCCGGGCGCGCCGGCAACGGCTCGGGGTCGGGCGCCCGCTCGGCGCGCGCGGATCGCCAGGTCCCGGGCACCGGGCCCTATGGCGATGGCCCGGCCACCGCCGAGCGCGCACCCGGTGCCGACGCCGACGACACCCTGGTCACCGCCACCTCCAGCGGCCTGGCCCTCGCCACCACCCCGGCCCCCGCCCAGGAGCCCGCACCGGCTCTGGCGGAGCGGTCGGCGCCCCCCGCCGCGTCCGGGCGCCGGCGGGGACGGCGCGTGCGGCGGGTGGTCCGCCGGGTCGAGCTGTGGTCGGTGCTCAAGCTGGCCCTGGTGCTCTACACGTGCCTCTACGTGGCCGTGCTGGCCACGCTGGCGCTGATCTGGGGCGTGGCCTACTCCAGCGGCCAGATCGGCAATCTCCAGGAGTTCCTGGCCGACGTCGGCCTCGAGAACTACCGCTTCTACGGCGACCAGATGTTCCGGGCCTGCGCCGCCATCGGGGCCGTCGGCGTGCTCGCCGGCACCGTCCTCACCGTGCTCACCGCCGCGCTGGTCAACGTGGTGAGCGAGATGACCGGCGGCATCCGCCTCGTGGTCATCGAGGAGGAGCCCCCACCACCCCGTCGCTGACCGCTCGGCGGGCCGGAAGGGTTCGCATCCCTGCCGTCCCGCTTGCTACCGTCGGCACCCGCTCGGGGCTATAGCTCAGTTGGTTAGAGCGCACCCCTGATAAGGGTGAGGTCGCTGGTTCGATTCCAGCTAGCCCCACGAGAAGGCCCGTCCCCAGCCCAGGAGCCCCCGATGACGCTGATCCGCCGAGCGTTGGTGGCCGTCGGGCTGGCCGGCGGCATCGCCGCCGTCCTGCGCCTGCGGGGCACCGGTGGCACGCCGCCCCAGCGAGGCGGCTGGCGCGAGCTCGCTCCCGACGAGTTGCGATGAGGGTGGCGGTGGTCGGGCTCGGAGCCGTCGGCACCCGAGCTGCCCGGCAGCTGGCGTCCACCGACGCGGTCTCCGAGGTCGTCCTGCGAGACGTGCGGAGCCCCCGGGTGGAGGAGGTCGCGGCCTCGCTGGGCGACAAGGCGCGGGCCGAGCTCGGCCCCTACGCCTCGGCCGTGGAGGCCGACGTGGTGGTCGTGGCCACGCCCTCGGGCCAGCAGCTCGACCTCATCCGGTCGCTCGTCGGTCGAGGGGTCCCGGTGGTGAGCACCTCCGACTCGGTCGACGACGTGGCCGCCCTGCTCGACCTCGGTCCCGAGGCCGACGCCCGGGGTGTGCCGCTGGTGGTGGGCGCCGCGTTCTCGCCCGGGCTCACCTGCGTCCTGGCCCGCTTCGCGGCCGATCGGCTCGACACCGTCGACGAGATCCACGTGTCGCGCCTCGGCACCGGCGGCCCGGCGTGCGCCCGTCAGCACCACCGCTCCCTCGGCGGGACCGCGATCGACTGGCGCGACGGGGGCTGGCAGCGCCGGCCGGCCGGCTCCGGCCGTGAGCTCAGCTGGTTCCCCGATCCCATCGGCGCCGCCGACTGCTACCGGGCGGCCCTCCCCGACGCGCTCCTCCTGGTGCCCGCCTTCCGCGGCGTCGGTCGGGTCACCGCTCGCCTGGCCGCCACCCGGCGCGACCGCCTCACCGCCCGGCTCCCCATGCTCCGCCGACCGCACCCCGAAGCCGGTCTCGGCGCCGTGCGCGTGGAGGTCCGAGGCCGCGCCGACGACGGGATCCGCGTCGAGGTGCTGGGCGCGATGGACCGTCCCGGGGTGGCCGGCGGTGCCGTGGCCGCGCTGGCCGCGGTGGAGCTCGGCGAGGGTCGCGCCCGGCGTCTCGGCGCTGGTGGCCTGGCCGAGCTGGTGGAGGCCAAGCCCTTCCTGGCGGAGCTCGGTCGGCGGGGCGTGAAGGCTGCTCGCTTCGGCTGAGCGAGCCTGCTGGCGGCGCCGCGGATGGCGCTGGATACCAGGTCAACGACCATCCGACCAGTGAGTCATTCGGACTAGCACACGCCCGCGGCGCGATCGTGGACCCCCAGCTAGGCCGTCCGACTCATTTCGCCCCGAAAGGAGGCGCGAGCGACGGTTTTCGGGCATCTTTTCCTCAAGTGACGGGCGTATCAGTCCGAAACCGGTAGCACCCCACTGGACACGGGGTTGGACGAGAAGAGGGCGATGATGCGAGCAGGAACCGATCCGAAGACCCAAGAGCTGATCGAGCAGCACCTTCCGCTGGTGCGGCACGTGGTGTTCCAGGTGGCGGTGAACTTCCCCCGTCACGTGGATCGGGAGGAGCTCGCCACCGCCGGTGCCCTCGGGCTCGTCGAGGCGGCCCGCCGCTACGACGAGGAGCGGGGGGTGCCCTTCGACCGGTTCGCCGCCCAGCGCATCCGGGGCGCGATCCTCGACGCCGTCCGGGCCGCCGACTGGGCGCCCCGCTCGGTGCGCAACCTGGCCCGCCGCCTCGAGTCGATCGAGCAGCGCCTCGCCAGCAACCTGGGTCGCATGCCCTCGCCCGAGGAGACCGCCGCCGCCCTCGGTGTCAGCCAGGAGGAGCTCCGCCGCCTCCAGGACAAGATGTTCCGCTCGGTCGTCCTCGCCCTCGAGTACGACGTGAACGACGGTGACGAGGACCTCACCCTGGTGGAGGTGCTCACCGACGAGAGCACGCTGGAGCCCAGCGAGGAGCTGGAGAACCGCGAGCTGCACGCCTACCTGCGAGACGCCGTGCACCTCCTCCCCGAGCGCCACCGCCTCGTGGTGGTCGGCTACTTCCTGGAGGGCCGCAAGTCCCAGGAGCTGGCGACCTTCCTCGGTGTCACCGAGTCCCGCATCTCCCAGCTGCGCTCCGAGGCGCTGGAGATGCTCAAGGAGGGCATCACCGCCCAGTACGGCGCCGACGATGCCGACGACCTGGTCGCCGAGCCGCAGGGCCGGGTGGCCCGCCGCAAGGCCGGCTACGCCACCGCGATCGCCGACGCCTCCCACTGGCATGATCGCATCGGTGCCGACAAGCTCGTCGCCAGCGCCTGAACCCCCCTCGCTTCGCACCCCCCGCCCCGCACCCCGGTCCCCCGACCGGGGTGTTGCGCGTCCGGGCCCCGGCCGGTCGACGAGCCGCCGGCTCCGGAGGCGAGGTGACCAGCTGATCAGCGGGCCAGCAGGTCAGCAGGTCAGCGCAGGAAGTCGAGCAGGTCGGGCATGCGGAGCCGGCTGGCGGTGCCCAGCACGGTCTCGAGCGAGGCGCCCCGGGCCAGGTGGGCCAGCTCGGCATCGCCGCCGCCGTCCCCACCGCCGGCGGAGACCATCACCCGCGCCTGGCGCAGGGTCTCGAGCCCGGCGCGGGCCTCGCCGGCGTTGCGGTGGGCCGTCACCTCGATCTCGGCCACCAGCGACACCAATCGCTCGTGGTGGTCGCGCAGGATGGTCGGCCACGGCTCCTCGGCGTGCGCGGCGAGCTGGCGCAGCGTGGACCCGCCGGCCCGTTGGGCCACGATCGTCGCCCGCACCAGATCGACCTCGCGGGTCCGGGCCCGGGCCCGCTCGACCTCCCGGGTGGCTCGGGCGAGGAAGCGGAGCTCGCCGCTCTCGAGGATCAGGCGGGTCTCGATGAGCTTGAAGAGGAGGATGTCGAGGAGCTCCTGCTCCCGCTCGAGTACCGCGGTGATTCGCTCCATCGTCGACATCCATCGGCCCGCAGGGGGTGCCGTGAAGCGTTCTCGACTGAATTCACCAGGTCGCTTGCCACACCGGGTGTGATGCAGTCTCACGAAGCGTGGTCGTCGGAGCGACGGCCTCGTGTCCGCGCCCGGCCGCGACCACCGCCCGGACCTGGGGCGGGACGATCAGCGGGCGACCGGCCGGCGATCGACGGGGGGCCGCCACACCACCACGATGGCCCCGGCGAGGGCGATCCCGAGCGCGACGGCGGTCGCCGCCCGATCGAGGCCGAAGGGGAGCGTGGTGGGGAGCACCGCCCGCAGCAGCACCTCGCGCCGCAGCACGGCCCAGCCGCCCAGCCCGGCGACGGCCAGGGCCAGCGCCACCAGGCGCACCCGGGCGGTGCCCGCCACCACGGCGACGGCCGCGGCGACGCTGGCCACGGCCGGGACCAGGGCGGTGAGCGGATCCCCGCCCGCCCCCGGCGGGATGGCCCGCCACTGCGCCCAGCCCGCGACGGTGGCCGCCACGCCGGCGGCGCCCAGCAGGGCCCCCACGGCGCGGTGGGGCGTCCGGCGGCCGGCACGCTCGGCCACGACGGCGCCTGCCACCACCGCGCCCGCCAGCCCGGCGACGAGGGCGAACCAGGGGAGCGGGTCGGGCGAGGCGAGGAGGAGCAGCTCACCGCGGACCGTCGTCGGCTCGCCGTCGACCGTGAGGTCGACCGCCCAGGTGCCCGACGGGCCACCGAGGTCGACGCGGCCGCGGGCGTCGACCGCCGTCGGCGTCCGGGGCAGCATCCAGTGGATGCGGTGGTCGTGCCAGACGTAGCTGCCGTCCCGGCTGACGACCTCCCAGCGGGGCTCGGCCCCCGTGGTGCCCGGGGACGCCCCGGAGCCGTAGCGGTCCTCGTTGGCCGCGGCCGCGGCCGAGCGCTCGTTGCGCGACACCGTGCCATCGGCTTCGAACCGGAGGTAGGGGCGATCCTCGGTGCCCTCACCCGAGGCGTAGTCGGGCACCAGCACCGTGTGGCCGGCGGCCACCTCCAGCTCCAGGAAGGCGTCGCCGCCCACCACCCGGAGCTCCACGCCATCGGGGAGGGCCGGCTCCACGCGCAGGACGCGCGAGCGGAAGTCGGTGGGCACGGCGGGGTCGGCCCCGGCCGGGGTGGCCGCGAGGGCCCAGGTGGCGACGGCCACGGCCACCGCCACGAGGAGGCGCGAGCCCGTTCGGGTCATGCGCGGGCCGGGCGGTCGACGTCGGTCTCGGCCTGGATCCAGTGGAGGGAGCCGGCCTCGCAGGTCTGGGTCGTCGGGACGCGGAGCTCGGTGCCCACCGCGTCGGGCCCGGTGAACGGCAGGCCGAAGGAGGGACCGCGAGGGGACATGCTCCTACGGTCGCACGGCGGCGGCCCGAGGTTCCCGCCGGGGTGGGTCCGGACCGGCTCGGCGGGCACACTGGAGAGGTGGACGAGCTGACCCGCACCGCGTTGGCGGCACGAGATGGCGATCGGGCGGCGCTGGCCCGCTTCGTGCGCGACAGCCAGGCCGACGTGTGGCGCCTCGCCGCCCACCTGGTCGACCGGGGCGCGGCCGACGACCTCACCCAGGAGACCTTCGAGCGGGCGCTGCGCGGGCTCCACGCCTTCCGGGGGGACTCGTCGGCCCGCACGTGGCTGTTGTCCATCGCCCGCCGCACCTGCATCGACACCATCCGCACGCGCACCCGCATGCGCACCCGCGAGGACCGCCTCCGCGCGCTGGCGGTCGACGGTGCCCACGACCTCGCCAGCCTCGACGTCGAGCTCGACGAGCTGCTGGCCACCCTGGACCCCGATCGCCGGGCCGCCTTCGTGCTGACCCAGCTCCTGGGCTACGGCTACGCGGACGCCGCCGAGGTCTGCGGGTGCCCGGTGGGGACCATCCGCTCCCGCGTGGCGCGGGCCCGCGCCGACCTCATCGAGGCCTGGGGCGACGACGGCGCCGCCGCGACCGCCACCTGAGCCTGATCAGGCGGGCTCGTTGAGCACGGCGAGGAGCTCGTCGTGGATCACGCCGTTGGTGGCCAGCCCGCTGCCGCCGTCGGGGGTGACGGCGCCGCTGAGGTCGGTGAAGCGGCCGCCGGCCTCGGCCAGGATCACCGGCATGGGCGCGAGGTCGTAGAGCTCGGCCTTGGGGTCGAACATGGCCTCAACCCGGCCGGTGGCCACGAGCACGTAGCCGTACCCGTCGCCCCAGGTGCGCAGGTTGAGGTTGGCGGCCTTGGCCCGGATGATGCACTGGTCGTCCCAGGGGCTGAGCCCGCTGGAGGTGAGGTAGGCATCGTCGAGCCCGGCCCGGTCGTTGACCGAGGTGGGCGCGCCGTTCGCGAAGCAGCCCAGGCCCCGGCCGGCGTAGACGGTCTCGCCCAGCGCGGGCACGTTCACCACGCCGACCGCGATCCCGTCGGCGTCCTCGAGGGCGAGGAGGTTCGTGTAGAGCGGCACGCCGTGGGTGAACGCCTTGGTGCCGTCGATCGGGTCGATGATCCATCGCCGCCCGGAGGTGCCGATCTTCTCCGCCTCCTCCTCGCCGAGGATGCCGTCGTCGGGGAAGCGGGCCTCGAGCTCCTCGCGGATCAGCCGCTCGGCGCCCCGGTCGGCGGCGGTCACGGGGGACCCGTCGCCCTTGCGGTCGATCGCCAGGTCGTCCCGACGGAAGTACTGCAGCGTCAGCTCCCCGGCCTGGCGAGCCAGGGTGACGGCGGTGTCGAGGAGCTCGGGGTCAACGGGCGGGGCCATGCGCCAATCCTGGCACGCGGGGCCGGCGGGCCCGACCGGGGTCAGGCGAAGCGGGCGGCGTACTTGGCGCCGGTGCGGTGGGCGCGGATCAGCTGCTGCATCCCCGTGGCGCTGGTGCGGTCGAGGGCGGACCAGGAGTCGAGGTACTTCTGGACCGGCGACTCCTTCACCATGGCGTGGTAGACGGAGATGACCCGGACGCGGCTGGCGTTGGGCACCCGGTACCCCTCGGACTCGCAGTCGAGGCGGACCACCCGGGCCCGCGAGAGCCCCGAGTCGAGCTTGCGGATGCGCAGGTCGATGGAGGCGGCCGAGGGGGTGTAGCCGTAGAGGTTCCGGAAGAACACGGCCACGAACTTGCGGTCGGTGCTGACGTCGAACATCGACCGGAACTTGGAGGACGCCGCCATCTCCTCCGACGCCGAGTCGAGGGTGCGGCCGGCGGCGATGCGCTTGGCCCACAGGTCGACGCCGGCGTAGGCCGGGATGCCGCCGAAGTAGGCCTGGTAGAGGCGGATCACCGGGTTGGTGTAGCGCTGCACGTGGTGGTCGGCGAGGCGCTGCTCGATGAAGGCGTCGGGGTTGATCCGGCCCGCCGAGAGCTCGGCGGCGGCCGCGTCGACCCATGCGCCGGTGGGGGCGGTGCGCCAGAAGTCGACGGCCTGCACCATGGCGAAGGCGCCGGCGTCGCGGATCGGGGAGAACGCGGCGGCGGCCACGGCGGTGCGGAGCCGGGCCGGCTCGGCCGACTCGAGCGCGTAGCGGGCGTTGCACGCGGCGGCGTTGTACCACCGGGCGTTGGGCAGGCGGATCTCGAAGTGGCAGTGGGCGCCGGTGCCCTCGGCGTTGCCGCTGTCGCCGAGGTAGCCGATGTGGTCCCCCATGGCGACGCGCCGGCCGATGGCCATCCCCGGGGCGAAGGCGTTGCTGAAGCTGTTGGACGCGTCGTCGGTGCCGGGGCGGTCGTTGTTGATGTGGAGGTAGCAGTAGTAGTAGCCGTCGTCGCCCCGGAGGTAGAGCGAGTTGCCCGCGGCCTGGTGGCGCAGCTCCACGATGACCCCGTTGGTGCACGCCAGGAGCTTGAGCATCTTGCGGCCCATGAGGTCCTGGCCCTCGTGCAGCCGACCGCTGCTGCGCGGGGCGAGGTAGGTGTCGCTCCAGGTGGCCCGGCCGAGGGTGGCGTCGGGGAGGACCGGGAACATGATCGGCCGGCGGTGCACCTCGGTGGCGGGGCGGGGGGGCAGGAACCCGAAGTCGCGGGTGACGGGACCGTCGTCCCAGCCCTCGGCGCCGAGCGCGTCGGCGTCCTTCGGGGCCGGTGCCGGTGCCGGGGCCTCCGGCGCCTCTTGGGCACCGGCCACGCCGCCCCAGCGCGGGAGCAGGGGGGTGAGCCCGGCGGCCAGACCGGTGACGAGCAGGCGACGACGGTCGAAGCCGCGGTGCGGGGTCGGAGCGTCGTCGGGGTGGCAGGCGCAGGTCATGGACACGGATCCTCGAGATCGACGGGCGGACGGCCGGCAGTGGTGCCGTCACGCAGCGGGGCCGTGTGACAGTAGCGTTACGAACGGGTGTGGTTCCAGGCACCGCTTCGTAACCATCGGCACGCGCGGCCGCGAACTGAAGGCTCCGATCGCCGGCTCGGGACCACCGCGGGCTGCCGGCCGCGTCGGCCCCACCGGTAGGGTGCCGACCGTGGCCGACGACCTGCACCACGCCATCGGCGCCCGTCTGCGTGAGGCCGCCCAGCGCTACACCTCGGGTCGACGGAACCTCGTGCAGGTCCTCGCTGCCGGCGGCCGACCGCTCACCGCCTCGGAGATCCTCCAGGCCGGTGGCCTGGCCCAGAGCTCGGCCTACCGCAACCTGGCGGTGCTGGAGACGTGCGGCGTGGTCCACCGGGTGGCCGGCAGCGACGAGTTCGCCCGCTTCGAGCTGGCCGAGGACCTCACCGACCACCACCACCACCTGATCTGCACCGCGTGCGGGATGGTCACCGACTTCACGGTCTCCGACGGCCTCGAGCGGTCGCTCGAGACCGCCATGGAGACGGTGGCCGCGACCACCGGGTTCGCGCCGGACCACCACCGGCTCGACCTGCTGGGCCGCTGCGCCGACTGCCACTAGCCGGGTGCCGCCGCTCGTCCCCGCCCCCGCCTCGCCCTGCCCCGCCTGGAGCCCGTTGTGACCACCCCTGCTGCCGAAGCCGCCCGCCGGCGCACCTTCGCGATCATCTCCCACCCCGACGCCGGCAAGACCACCCTCACCGAGAAGTTCCTGCTCTACGGCGGCGCCCTGGTGGGCGGCGCCGGATCGGTGAAGGCCAAGGGCGAGCGGCGCTCGGCCACCTCCGACTGGATGGAGCTCGAGCAGCAGCGGGGGATCTCCATCACCTCCACGGTGCTGCAGTTCCCCTACCGCGGCTGCGTGGTCAACCTGCTCGACACCCCGGGCCACCGCGACTTCTCCGAGGACACCTACCGGGTGCTCGCCGCCGCCGACGCCGCGGTGATGGTGCTCGATGCGGCCAAGGGGATCGAGACCCAGACCCTCAAGCTGTTCGAGGTCGTGAAGGCCCGGCAGATGCCGCTGATCACCTTCATCAACAAGTGGGACCGGCCGGGCTACGAGGCGCTCGAGCTGCTCGACGAGATCGAGCAGAAGATCGGGGTGGTCGCCGCGCCCGTCACCTGGCCGGTGGGCATCGCGGGCGACTTCCGCGGGGTGGTCGACCGGCGCTCCGGCGACTTCATCCGCTTCACCCGCACCGCTCGCGGCGCCACCGAGGCCCCGGAGGAGGTGGTCTCGCCGGAGCGGGCCGAGGCCGAGGAGGGCCTGTCGTGGGCCACGGCGCGCGACGAGGTCGAGCTGCTCGGCACCATGGGCCTCGACCACGACGACGAGCTGTTCCTCGGTGGCGAGATGTCGCCAACGTTCTTCGGTTCCGCGTTGACCAACTTCGGCGTCCGCCTCCTGCTCGACGCCGTGATCGACCTGGCCCCCGCGCCCTCGGCCCGACCCGACATCGACGGTGCCCTGCGCCCCCTCGACGCGCCGTTCAGCGGGTTCGCGTTCAAGGTCCAGGCCAACATGGACAAGTCGCACCGCGATCGCATCGCCTTCCTGCGGGTGAACTCGGGCACGTTCGAGCGGGGCATGGTGGTCACCCACGCCGACACCGGCAAGCCGTTCGCCACCAAGTACGCCCACTCGGTGAACGGCGCCGACCGTGAGACGGTGGACCTGGCCTACCCCGGCGACGTGGTGGGCCTGGTGAACGCCACCGACGTGCGGGTCGGCGACACCCTCTGGTTCGGCGAGCCGGTCACGTTCCCCCGCATCCCCAGCTTCGCCCCGGAGTTCTTCTCGGTGGCCCGGGTGCGCGACACCGGCCGGTTCAAGCAGTTCCGCAAGGGCATCGCCCAGCTCGACGAGGAGGGCGTGGTGCAGGTGCTGCGCGACCCCGACACCGGGGACCAGGCACCGGTGCTGGCCGCGGTGGGCCCCATGCAGTTCGACGTGGCGGTGCACCGCCTGGAGAACGAGTTCGGCGCGCCAGTGGAGCTCAGCCCCACCACCTACTCGGTCGCCCGCCGCACCGACGCCGCCAGTGCCTCGGCCCTGCGCGCCATGCGGGGCGTCGACGTCCTCGGCCGCGCCGACGGCACCCTCATCGCCCTCTTCGAGAGCTCGTACTGGCTCGACCGCCTCATGGCGGACCAGCCCGAGCTGACCCTCGAATCGCTGGTGGCCGGCGACCAGGTCGGCTGACCACCGCCACCGCGCCACCCGGCTCACCGGCTGTGCGCCGCACCGCCCGCCGGTCCGCCCGGCTCGGGGCAGCTACTCGCAGGTGAGGCCGGCGGCCGGCGGGGTCAGGTCGACGAGGTAGGCGGTGACCGGGTCATCGACGCACGGCTTGCCCTGGGCGAAGATCGTGTGGCCCTCGCCATCGTTGGTCACCAGCACCGCACCGGGGACCCGGGCCGCCGCCCGCAGCCCCGACTCGTGGGGCGTGGCGGGGTCACCGGTGGTGCTGATGATCACCACCGGCGGCAGTCCCTCCACGGTGCCGTCGAGGGGCACCAGCGGTTCGGGGGGGACCGGCCAGAGCGCGCAGCGCACGTAGTCGTTCACCAGGGCCTCGCCGATCCGGGGGTAGAGCGCACCCACCGCCTTGGCCGTCTCGAGGACCGTCTCGGGCTCCGCGGGCCAGGCCGAGTCGAGGCAGCTCACCGCGAAGTACACCTCGAAGGCGTTCGGGTACGAGCCGTCGGGGTTGCGGTTGAGGTAGCGGTCGGCGAGCGACACCAGCCCGTTGGCGTCGCCGTGGCTGGCCTGCGACAAGGATCGGGCCAGCTCCGGCCAGAGGGTCTCGCTGTAGAGCGCCTGGCTCAGGGCCAGGGTGACCACCCCGGGGGTGGCGGGCCGGTCCGAGCGGCTGGCCGGGATGGGGGCGAGCTCGCTGGCCGCCATCACCTCGTCGATCACCTGGTCGGCGGGGGCGTCGAGGCCGCAGTCGTCGGCGTCGCACCGGCTGGTGAAGTTGGCGAGGGCCTGGTCGAAGCCCTTGGCCTGCACGGCCGCGGCCTGGAGGCCGGTGAGGGTGGAGTCGACGACGCCGTCGAGCACCATGGCGCGCACCTTGGTGGGGTAGCGGCGGGCGTACTGCTCCCCGATGGAGGTCCCGTACGAGTACCCGAGGTAGGTGAGCTGCTCGTCGCCCAGGGCCTGGCGCACCAGCTCCATGTCGCGGACCACGTCGACGGTGCCGAGGTGGGGGAGGAGGTCGGCGTGGTCGCGGGCGCACTCGTCGACGAAGTCCTGGGAGACCTCGAGGTAGGCCTCGACGTCGGCGTCGTCCTCCATCGTGGGGTCGGCGTCGTAGATGGCCTGGAGGTGCGTGCGGCAGTCGAGCGGCGTGCTGCGCCCCACCCCGCGCGGGTCGAACCCCACGATGTCGAAGCGCTGGGTGAGCGCGGCCGGCAGCGCGGTGCCCTCGATGAGGGCGATGGCCGAGCCCCCCGGGCCGCCCGGGTTCATGACCAGCGAGCCGAGCCGCTCGCCGGGGCCGGTGGCCGGCCGGCGGGCGAGCGCCAAGGTGAGCGTGGCGCTCCCGGGGTCGTCGTGATCGACGGGCACCTCGAGCTCGGCGCACTGGTACCCGTCGTCGCAGGGGGCCCAGGCCAGCGGGGGTTCCGTCGGGGGGGCGGTGGTGGTGGTGGGCGCCACCGTGGTGGACGTCGTGGAGCGATCGGCCGGCGAGCTGGTGGTGGTGGTGGGCCGCTCCGTGGTGGTGGTGGCGGGCTCGTCGTCGTCCCCCCAGGAGCACGCCGAGAGCACGAGGGCCCCGGCGAGCAGCGGGGCCATCAGGGCCCGCCGACGGGCGCGGCTGAGAGGGGTGCGGGGCATCGGGTGCATCGGGATCAGGTGCCGGGCTCGGGGTCGGTGGCGTCGGGGGGCGCCGTCAGGTGGTCGAGGCGCCGGTCGAGGTCACCGAGGGCCTGGGCCATGCGGTCGACCGCCTGGCCCAGGTCGTCGGCGGTCACCACGTCGGCGAGCGTGAGGCGGACCGACGACAGCTCTCGGGCCAGGTACTCGGTGTCGGCCTGCGTCCGGGCGTTGACCTCGCGGTCGACCTCGGCCTGGGCGCGGTCGCGGTCGTCCTGGCGGTTCTGGGCCAGGAGGATCAACGGGGCCGCGTAGGCAGCCTGGGTGGAGAACGCCAGGTTCAGCGCGATGAAGGGGTACGGGTCCCACTGGAGGCGCCAGGCGACGGCGTTGAGGGCGATCCAGGCCGCCACCATCGCGGTCTGGACCACGAGGAAGCGGCCCGTGCCGAGGGTCCGGGCGATGGTCTCGGCGAAGCGGCCGAAGGCCTCGGGGTCGTAGACCCGGCCGAACGCGCCCGGCCGGCGCGGCTGGGAGAGCAGCTCGTGGTCGCGGCGGGTGGCCGTGGCCGCCAGCCGGCGGGGACGGCCCTCGCCCCTCATCGTCGGCCGGCCCGGCGGCGCCAGCCCTCGGGCAGGACGTGGTCGAGGACGTCGTCGACGGTGACCGCGCCCACCAGGCGGCCCGCCTGGTCGCAGACGGGGATGGCCAGCAGGTCGTAGGAGGCGAGGCGCTCGGCCACGTCGCGCAGCGGCAGGTCGGGCGACACCGGCTCGTGGGTGTCGTTCACGCAGTGCTGGAGGGTGGTGGCCGGCGGCTCGCGGAGCAGGCGCTGGAAGCCCACCACCCCGAGGTAGCGGCCGGTGGGCGTGGAGGTGGGCGGCTGGGTGACGAACACCTGGGCCGCGAGCTCCGCCGGCTGCTCCCGCATGCGGATCTGGGCGAGGGCCTCGGCCACCGTGGTGGTGCCGTCGAGGACGATCGGCTCGGGCGTCATCAGGCCGCCGGCGGTGTTCTCGTCGTAGGCGAGGAGGCGACGCAGGGGTGTGGACTCCTCGGGTCGCATCCGGGTCAGCAGCTCGGCCCGATCGCCCTCGGCCAGGTCGGCCAGGAGGTCGACGGCGTCGTCGGGCTCCATCTCCTCGAGGATGTGGGCGGCCCGGTCCAGGTCGAGGGTCTCGATGAGGCGGACCGCCTCTTCGTCGGGCATCTCCTCGAGGAGGTCCGCCACCTGATCGTCGGCCAGCAGCGCCATCACCTGCTGGCGGCGGGCGAGGGGGAGCGACTGGAGCCGGCTCACCACGTCGGTCGGGTGCAGGTCGCGGAGCTCGGCCACCTGCGCCTCCTCGGGGGTGGCGGTGAAGTTCGCCGCCACGTCGCTCCACGGCACCACGTGGGGCGCCCGGCGTCGGAGCGGTCCGCGGCGGCCGAGGGCGGCGAGGGTGACGTACCAGAACGCCTGGTCGGGGCCCGGCGTGATGGCGAGGTCCGTGAGGTACTCGTCGCCGATGCGGGTGTCGAAGAGCTCCTTCACGGCCAGCTTCTCGCCGGCACGCTGGTGGAACGAGCGCATGTCGACGGTGCCGCCGCGGAGCCGGACGCCCGTGGCGCTGACCTCACTGACGCGCGCCACGTTGACGAAGATGTGGCGGCGCTGGAACTGGGCCACGAACCCCAGCACCCGCAGCTCCTTGCCCGAGGGCGCGAGGACCACGTCCTGGACCCGGCCCACCGGTCCACCGTCGCCGTCGACCAACGGCAGCCGGACGAGCCGGGACACGAAGGCGGGCGGGGTGGACACGAGGTCCGACGCTACTTGGCCGATCTCCCCACCGGCCCCCGGGTCGGCCACGTCAGTGGAGCAGGAACTTGGGGTTCTCGTGGGGGCTGCTGGCCAGGAGGGCGTCGATCTGGTCGGCGCTCACCGGCTCGGAGAACAGGTAGCCCTGGCCGAGGTCGGCGCCGAGCGACTGCAGGAGGGCCACCTGCTCGACGCGGTCGATGCCCTCGGCCACGGTGTGGACGCCGAGCCGCTGCGACAGCTCGATCATCGACTGCACCACGGCCCCGTCGCCCGGGTTGGTGCCGAGGCCGGTCACGAAGCTGCGGTCGATCTTGATGATGTCGATCGGGAAGCGCTGCACGTACTGGAGCGACGAGTAGCCGGTGCCGAAGTCGTCGACCGCCAGCGACACGCCGAGCTCGCGCAGCTGGGCCAGGCGGTGGCGGGTCACCTCGGTGTCGTGCATGAGGGTGGTCTCGGTGATCTCCAGCGTGACCGTGGAGGGGTCGAGTTGGGCGTCCTCGATGGCGTCGCGCACGTCTCGGACGATGTCCTCGTGGGCCAGCTGGCGCACCGAGAGGTTGATGCTCATCGTGAGCGACGACGTGATGGGCAGCTTCAGCTGCCACTCGCGCAGCTGGCGACAGGCTTCGCGCAGCACCCAGCCGCCGAGCGGGACGATGAGCCCGGTGTCCTCGGCGAGGGGGATGAAGGCGTCGGGCTTGAGGCGGCCGCGCTCGGGGTGGTCCCAGCGCACCAGGGCCTCGACGCCGGTGATGCGCCCGGTCTGGAGCGACACGATCGGCTGGTAGTGGCAGCGGAGCTGACCGTCCTCGATGGCCCGGATCAGGTCGGCCTTGAGCTCGAGGCGCTCGAAGACGCTCGTGTGCAGGTGGTCCTCGAACATGGCGGCGCGGTTCTTGCCCCGCTCCTTGGCCAGGTACATGGCCACATCCGCGCTGCGCAGCAGCACCTCGGCGTCGGCGGCGTCCTCGGTGGCCAGGGCGATGCCGATGCTGCAGGTCACCCGGATCTCGCGGCCCTGGATGCGGAACGGCTCGGCCACCAGGGCGATGACCTGGTCGGCCACCTCCACCACGCCGCGCTCGCCGTCGCCGTCCACCACGAGCCCGGCGAACTCGTCGCCGCCGCGGCGGCACGCCAGGTCGGCCGGCGAGAGCTCGGCGATGAGCCGCTGGGCCATCTCCTGGAGGAGCAGGTCGCCCACGGCGTGACCGAGGCTGTCGTTCACGGTCTTGAAGTCGTCGAGGTCGATGACGAGGGCGCCCACCGTGGCGGCGTGGGGGACGGCCACCCTCATGGCCACCGCCGCCTCGTCGGTGAACATGGTGCGGTTGGCCAGGCCGGTGAGGGTGTCGTGGAGGGCCTGGTAGCGGAGGTCGCGCTCGAGGGTCTTGCGGACGGTGATGTCGCGGGCGTTGAGCACGATGCCCGACACGGCGTCGTCGGCGCGCATGTCGGTGACGCCCACGTCGAGCGTGCGGAGCTCTCCGTCGCGATGGCGCACCTGGGCCTCGATGCGGCGCACCTGGATCTCGGTGGCCGGCAGCTCGGGCTGGGTGAGCTCGGGGTACGTGTCGCGGAAGCCGGCCCAGCCGTCGGAGGCGATGAGGCCCACCGCCTTGGTGCCCACCAGCTCCTCGGGCGTGTAGCCGAGGATCTCGGTCACCGCGGGGCTCACGTAGGAGTAGATGCCGGTCACGTCGACCACCGCCACCACGTCGGTGGAGTGCTGGACCAGGGCCCGGAAGCGGGCCTCGCTGTTCGCGAGCTGCAGCTCGGTGGACTTGCGGTCGGTGACCTCTCGGGCGGTGACCACCAGACCGTCGATCTCGGGGTCGTGGCGCAGGTCCTTGGTGCGGATCTCGAACCATCGGTGGGTGCCGTCGGCGTGGAGGAGCCGGACCTCGACGCCCTCACCGGTGCCGTCATCGTCGGCGTCGGGCCCGTGGTCGAGGAGCCGGGCCAGCGAGGGCCAGTCGTCGGGGTGCGACCAGCGGGCGGGGTGGCTGCCCACGAGCGCCTGCTCGGCGAGGCCCAGCAGCCGCTGGGCGGCCGGGCTGGCGAAGGTGATCCGCCGCTCCTCGTCGACCACCAGGATGATGTCGGACGAGTTCTCCACCAGCGCCCGGAACCGGCGCTCGCTGCGTCGTCGCAGGAGGTTCTCGGTGAGGGCCGCGCTCTCCAGGGCCAGCGAGAAGGTGGAGGCCAGCGTCTCGATGCTCTGGCGGGTGGTGGCCGGGATGGTCCGCGGGCTGGTCACGATCATGGCCCCGCTCAGGTCGTTCTGGGCGGCGAGCGGGATGACGAGGAGGCTCACCACCGGCGGCGGCCCGTCGGCGGGGGCGCCCAGGTCGATCGGCCGGGTGCTGTCGACCGCGGCCGGCTGCAGGCTGGCCAACCCGTCCACCACCGGGTCGGGCAGGAGCGACAGGGCGATGCTCGTGCCCACCGACTCCTCGGCGTCGAGGCCCACGGCGTCGATCACCCGCAGCGAGGGCCCCGCGGCCTGGGCCAGCGAGACGCGGACACCCGGTTCGTCGGCCAGCCGGACGGCCGCCCGCAGCCCGGCGCGGTGCATGGCGTGGCGGCTCGAGGCCGCGGCCAGGTCCCCGTTCGCCTCCCGCTGGATGCGTTGCACCTCGACCGCCCGCTCCTGGGCCCGGGCCAGCAGCGCGAAGCGGGCCAGCACCAGCAGGGTCAGCACCACGGTGCTGATGATCGCGACCACCAGGGTGGGGTCCTGGCCGAGAGCGAGCTGGACGGCGACCACGCCCGGGTTGATCAGCAGGGCGGCGATCAGCATGGCGACCCGTCGCCAGGTGAGGCGCACCTCCAGCCGGGCGGGCGCCTCGGCGATGCGGAGCCGGGCCGGGTGGAGGGCGGCGGCGCCGAGGAGCACGAAGATGGGCGCGGCCAGGGCCCGACCGAGCACGGCGTCGGCGCCGCCGACGGTGTCGACCGTGACCAGGACGTCCTGCACGAACACCAGCAGCACGGCGCCGGCGAGCAGCCGATAGCTGATGGTGCGGGCCCCCGGTCCCACGGCGAGGCGGCCGACCGTGGCGAGCACCGCCATCGTCATCGCCGCGTAGATCCCGTTGATGACCCGGTCCTCCACCGGGATGGCGGCGTCGGTCATGTAGGGCCAGAGGAGCCACGACCAGACCATGGTCTGGAGCCCCACGGCGATGATGGCGCCGTCGATGATGGCGGCGCGGTCCCGGTCGGGAGCTCGGAGGTGGCCGAGGAGGGTGCTGCCGCAGATCAACATGACGTGGCCGCTGAGGGCGATCACGTCGGCAGGCGAGGGGAAGGGGCGCTCGACGTCGGCCAGCAGCCCGTGGATCTCGCGCACCATGCCGGCCAGGAGGAAGGCGGCCGCCGCGGAGGCGAACAGGACCCAGGGCCGACGCATGTCCCGCGGCCCGCGCCGGACCGCGGTCAGGCCGAAGGCGGCCGCCGCCCACCCCACGGTCTGCGTCGCGATGGCCACCACGGAACCGGATCCCGAGAGTGCCGCGCCCAGTGAGACCACGAGGCCGGCGCACAGGAACCACAACCAGGCGCGAGCTCTCACACGGGACATCATCGGCGCCGCCCGTGCCGATTGGAGAAGAACCGCGACCGAACCCGCGTGCCGGTCGGCACCTCGTCCGACGTGTCTGTGGGCACACTGCCACGCGGGGTGACGAGCACCTGGCTACGGTCTCCTGGTCCGCTGCCGGCCCCCGCCGGCCCCGTCCCCGGTGAGAGGCCGAGCGTGCCCGACAACGCGGGAGCACCCACCACCGTCACCCCCCGGCCGGCGCGGCGCGGCCGGCGCCGCACGCTCGAGGCGTCATGGGTCATCGGGGTCGTGGTGTTCGTGGTGGTCCGTTTCGTGGTGGCCTACTCGGCACTCGTCGACTACGACCGGATGACGGTGGTGATCTTCGGGCTGCTCGACCTCGGCACAGCGGTCCCCTACGCAGTGGGCACGGCGAGGCTGGTGTCCAGTCTGGTCGATGGCGAGGTGGAGGTCGCCGCGAAGTGGGGCGCGCTGGCTGCGGCCTGCTTCCTCGCGCCGTACCTCTGGATCGCGTGGGCGGGCCGCGACGGTGACTTCCCCACCATCGTCTACGTGGTCACCGCCGTCCTGGCCGTGTGCCTGGGCGTGAACGCGGTGATCGGCCTGCGCCGGCGCGTGCGAGCCGCGCGGCGCCACCTGTCGCTCTGATCAGCGCCCGTGGAGGCGATCCGAGCCGGGCCGGTGGGTGCCGGGTTCGGGTTGCGGTGGGTCCACCAGGACGATCGGCATGTCCCAGTCGGCCGACTCCTGCGGGTCGCAGGCCGCCGCGCACCACGCGTAGAAGTGGGGGTTGGTGCGCGCCATGTCGAGGTAGCCGTACCCGTCGAGGGGCATGGCCACGGGGACCGGGTCGGTGCCCATGTAGTGCTGGCCGACGCCGATCTTGCGGAACGGCAGGCGGTAGACGTCCACGAACGCCTCGTAGAGCCACTCGTCGATCAGGGCGACGATGGCCGTGCTCCCCGAGCGCGAGGCGTCGAGCCACCCGGCCCGGTAGAGGTGCTCGATGACGCCCGTGCTCCGCTGCCGGGGATCCACCACCAGCGAGGAGAACTCGCACACCGGGTCGGCGTCGTCGTGGTCCGTCCGCTCGAACTGGGCCACGGGCAGGTCGGCGTAGTCGCCGAAGATGGTGCGGATGGTGCCGATGATCTGGTCCTGCTCGTCGACCACGGCGTGGAAGCGGGAGCGGTCCGACCACCGGGCGAGCTCCTCCACCTGGTGGCGGGGCGACGGCTCGGTGTACCCGATCTTGACGTACATGTCGTGGACGAACGCCTCGGCCTGCATCCAGCGATCGCCGCCGTCGATGGCGACGAGCCGATGACCGGGGAGGAGGTCGGCGGGGCGGCCGCTCGCCTGCGGGAGCGGGGCGGGGTGGACGAGCGGGGGGCGGTCGGCGACGTGCAGGTCGGTGGGGGAGAGTGCGGCGCTGGGGAGCAGCGGTGGGTTCACGGAGACCTCGTTCTTGCGGGTGGGGTGGGCGGGTCCTCCCGTGCCGTCCCGGGGGGCGCGTGGCAGCACGGGGGACGTCCGTTGACACGCGGCCGGGAGCACGTGACCGTCTATCGTGGGGCGTCCGCCACGGAGCGTACGGTTCGTGCCGTCCCCGTGTATGGATACCGGGCGTTTCGCCCAGACCGCCGCCCTCGCGCCCCCGACCGTCGTCGCCCACGGGCCCGCCGCCTGTGCGCCGTCCCACCTCGATCTCGGTGCGGACGCCGGCCCGTCCGACGCCTACGCTGGCCCTCCCCGCCCGGCTCGCCGAGCATCCCGGGGACGTAGCTCAGTTGGCTAGAGCACCTGCTTTGCAAGCAGGGGGTCGTGGGTTCGATTCCCATCGTCTCCACCAAATACACCAGGTCACAGCCTTGCAATCTGAGAGCGGTTCCTGGAAACGGGGGAGCACCCCGCGAAAACCCCGCGAGCGCTCCGGTCAACGACGGCGATCAGGGTGCACTGCGGTCGACGAAGATCCGGACCGGTGGGCGTGGCGCGTGCGGCGCCACGGAAGGTCAGGTTCGGCGCCGCCGGGCCTCGAGACGGGACTCG
>JBBRFU010000025.1:0-33217 GCA_038241315.1 Acidimicrobiales bacterium
GCCAGGGCCACCACCGGGCACTCGAGCTCGCGGGCCAAGATCTTGAGGCCACGGCTGATCTCGGCCACCTCGACCTGGCGGCTCTCGGCGCCGGAGCGGCCGCTCATGAGCTGGATGTAGTCGACGACGATCATCCCGAGCTGGCCCACCCGCTGCTGCAGGCGGCGGGCCTTCGAGCGGATCTCCATCACGGTGACGTTGGGGTTGTCGTCGATCCACAGGTTGGCCTCGCCGAGGCGGCCGATGGCGTGGCTCACCCGACGCCAGTCGTCGTCGCTGAGGCGGCCGTTGCGGACCTTGGTGGAGTCGACCCGGGCCTCGGAGCACAAGAGGCGCTGGGACAGCTCCACCCGGCTCATCTCCAGGGAGAAGAACAGCACCGGCCGGTGGGCCTCGAGGGCGGCGTGGCCGGCCATGCCCATGGCGAACGACGTCTTGCCCATGCCGGGCCGGGCGCCCACCACGATCAGGGCGTTGGGCTGGAGGCCGGCGGTGAGCTCGTCGAAGTCGGTGAAGCCGGTGGGCGTGCCGGTGATGGCGTCGCCCCGCTCGTAGAGGGCCTCGAGGCTGTCGAGCGTCTGGTCGAGCAGGTCGTGCAGGCGCGACATGGAGTCGGTCTGGCGGTGCTCGGCCACCTTGAACATCATCGTCTCGGCGTCGTCGAGCGCCTTGGTGACGTCGTCGGGGAGGCCGTAGCCGATCTCGGCGATCTCGCCGGCCACCCCGATGAGGCCGCGGAGCAGGGCGTGCTCCTCCACGATCTTGGCGTAGCGGGCGGCGCTGGAGGTGGCCGGCGTGGCCGCCTGCAACGAGATCAGCGTGCTCGGCCCACCGATGGCGTCGAGGAGGTCGTGGCGGCGGAGCTCCTCGGCGACGGTGACCGGGTCGACCGGCTCACCCTGGGCCGACAAGGAGGTGATGGCGTCGTAGATGTGGCCGTGGGCCGGCTTGTAGAAGTCGTCGGGCGAGACCGACTCCGAGGCCACGTCGATCGCGGCGCGCGAGAGCAACATGGCGCCGAGCAGGCTCTCCTCGGCATCGAGGTTGTGGGGCGGCACGCGACCACCGCTGCCCCGTGGCGGGCTCGACGGTCGGCTGCCGCCGCCACGCGGCCGGGCCGGCGGCGCGGCGAGGTACTCGCCCGGTGGCTCGTCGTCGTAGTCGTCGGGCGGGAGGTCGTCATCCATGGGATCTTCCAGTGTCCGCCGGGGAGGCTGTGGACGGGTAGTGCCGACTGCCTGTGGGTGACCTGTGGAGAACCACGGTCACCTGTGGACGGAGCCCGGTGCCGGCGCGCGGTGGGCGCGACGGCAGCGGGCCTCGGGGCCGGAACGGCCGATGTCCGGGGGCGGGCCCCCGGACATCGGTGTGGTGCTGGTGGTCGCCCGGGGGCGACCGGTTGGCTCAGACGGCGTCCGAGCCCACCTCGACCGTGACCGGGAACTCCACGTTGGCGTGGAGCTTGATCGGCACCAGGTGGGTGCCGACGGTCTTGATCGGCTCGGAGAGCACGATCTGCTTGCGGTCGAACTCGACGCCCTTCTGGGCGGCGATGGCCTCGGCGATGTCGGCGGTGGTGATGGAGCCGAACAGCTTGTCGTCGACGCCGACCCGGGCGGCGATGTTCACCGGCGAGTTCACCAACGACTTGGCCACGTCTTCGGCCGCCGACCGGGCGGCCGCGTCCTTGACGTCTCGCGAGCGGCGCATGCCCTCGGCCTGGTTCTCCGCCCCGGCGGTGGCCAGGAAGGCCAGGCCGCGGGGGAGCAGGTAGTTGCGGCCGTAGCCGTTGGTGACGTCGACGACGTCGCCCTTGTTGCCCACGCCCTTGACGTCGGCGCGGAGGATGAGACGCATCAGGCCTCGACCTCCTCGGCCAGGGTGGCCTCACCGTCGAACTCGGCCTCGGGGGCCTCACCGCCGGTGGGCGGCGGGGCGGTGGGACGAGGCGCCGGGCCGTCGGCACGGATGCCGCGCTCGTTGCCACGATCTCGGCCGCCCCTTTGCTGGGTGACCCGGTTGGCGTACGGCAGCAGCGCCATCTCGCGGGCGTTCTTGATGGCCATGGCCACCACCGCCTGCTGCTGGGCGTCGTTGCCGGTGACCCGGCGGGCGCGGATCTTGGCCCGGTCGGACATGAACCGGCGGAGCAGGTTCACGTCCTTGTAGTCCACGTAGTCGACCGTCTCCTGCGTGAGGATGCTGATCTTCTTCTTGGAGCGGCGTGCGTTGTCTTTGTTCTTGGCGCGCTTGGGCTTGGGTGCCATTAGAAGGGCTCCTCCCCGTCGTAGGTGGTGGGCTCGTTGGCGGCGGGACGGGGGGCGTTGCCGCCGCCACCGCCACCACCGCCGCTGTAGCCGCCTCCGCCGCCCTGCTGGGCGCCGGAGCGTTCGATCTTCTGGACCTGGGCCGTGGCCCAGCGAAGGCTGGGGGCGATCTCGTCGGCGACGACCTCGACCTTGGAGCGCTTCTCGTTGTTGTCGGTCTCCCAGGAGCGCTGCTCGAGGCGGCCGGTGACGATGACGCGGGTGCCGCGCTGGATCGACTCGGCGACGTTCTCGGCCAGCCCGGCCCAGGACTTGATGTCGAAGAAGGAGACCTGCTCCTCCCACTCCTGGGTCTGGCGGTTCTGCCAGCGGCGGTTGACCGCGAGGCCGAAGGTGGCCACGGTCTGGCCGGACGGCGTGTAGCGCAGCTCGGGGTCGCGGGTCACGTTGCCCACGAGGGTGACGGTGTTGTCGTTTGCCATGTGTCCTCCTGGCTACCCGGCCTCGACGGCCGGGGCAGGGGCTCCGAGGAGGCCACGTCGGTGGGCCTCGCGATCGGGGAGCCGGATGATCTTGTGGCGGACGACCTCGTCCGCGAGGCGGAGGTTGCGGTCGACGGTGTCGAGCGCACCCGGCTCGGCCTCGATCTCGAACACCACGTAGAACCCTTCGGTCTTGTGGTTGATCTCGTAGGCGAAGCGACGTCGGCCCCACTTCTCGGTCTTGGCGACAGATCCCTCTGCCGTCTCGACCTGAGCGGTCACCTGGTTGATCACTCCGGCGACGGCGCTCTCGTCGAGCTCCCCGTCGAAGATGACCATCAATTCATAAGCTCGCATCGCGAGCATCACCTCCCTGTGGTCCCGGCGTACCGGGGCCCCGTGCCTTGTTGCCGGGGCAGGGTCTTCTTGTCAACCGAGCCACGGTAGCGGTCCACCCGTCTGTGGGCCGCATCCACAGTGTCGCCGGGGGGTGTGACAGAACCGCCGCCGCAGCCGGTGTGGCCCGCGCCGCCGGGCCACCGGGGTGGTGGGACCGGGCGGTGGACCGGGACAGGCGGGGTCAGGCGGCGTCGGCGGCCGGACAGGAGCGGGCGTCAATGGTGAACGAGGAGCCCGGCCCCACCAGCAGCTCGCCCAGCTCACCGCGCGGCACCTCGAGGGCGTACCGGAACGGTCCGCCCGCGGCGTAGGAGGGGCAGGTGGTGACGTCGGCGCAGGGCGTCATGTCGGTGGCCGACACCAGGGCCCGGTCGTCGTCGAAGTAGGCGATCGACAGGGGCATCGGCGTGTTGCGCATCCAGAAGGCCCCGCTGACCGGCTCGGGGTACTCGAACAGCATCCCGTCGTAGCCGCCGAGCGACGGGTCGGTGACCTCCATCAACCCTCGCTCGCGCTGGGCCGCGTCGGTGGCCGCGAGCAGGCACGCCTGGCACGTCTCGCCGTCGGCGTCGGTGATGGTCACCAGCACCTCGCCGAAGCCCCGCAGCGGGGCCCGGCCGTCGCGCTCGGGCGCCCAGCCCTCCCCCAGCCCGTCGTCCGGCGTGGTGGGCGCCGTGGTGCCCGACGCCCCCTCGTCCACATCGACCGGCGCGTCGGTGCCGGGCGTCGCGCCGTCCGGGCGGGAGCCGTCGCTGCCGCCATCGGCCCCGCACCCACCCAGCACGGCGACGGTGAGGGCCAGCGCGACCACACCCGCCCGACGGGAGGCGCGACGGCGGGGCTCGGGGTGGGCGGGACTGGTCACCGGCGAAGTCTTGCCGGTGGCCGTTCCCGCCGAGCGTTCAGGGGGCCGGCGGGTGCACGGCCACCAGGATGGTCAACCGGCGCTGCCGTAGAGGCCGAGCGTCTCGGCCACCTCGGTGGTGAGGTGGTACGACTCGGCGGGGCCGGGGAACGAGCCGTCGCGGACGTCGCTGGCGTAGGCGCCGATGGCCGACACCGAGGCCGCCTTGAGGTCGGCGTAGCGCCGCACGAACTTGGGGGCGATGCGGTCCTCGATGCCCAGGACGTCGTGGTACACGAGCACCTGGCCATCGACGTCGGGGCCGGCCCCGATCCCGATGATCGGGATGTCGACCGCGGCGGTGACCAGGCCGGCCACCTCGGTGGGCACGCCCTCGAGCACGAGAGCGAAGCACCCGGCGTGGGCCAGGGCCTTGGCGTCGTCGACCAGCGCCCGGGCCGCCTCGGAGCCCTTGGCCTGCACCTTGAAGCCGCCCATGGCGTGCACCGACTGCGGGGTGAGGCCGAGGTGGCCCATCACCGGGATCTCGGCGTCGACCAGGGCCTCGACCATGCGGAGCCGCTTGCGGCCCCCCTCGAGCTTCACGCACTCGGCGCCGGCCCGGATGAGGGTGGCGGCGTTGCGGACGGTGTCCTCGGTGGAGACGTGGTAGCTCAGCCACGGGAGATCGGCCACGATGAGCGGGTGGGGCTTGGCCCGGGCCACCGCCGCGGTGTGGTGGGCGATGTCGTCCACCGTCACCTGCAGGGTGTCGTCGTAGCCGAGCACCACCATGGCCACCGAGTCGCCAACCAGGATCAGGTCGACCCCAGCCTCGCTGGCGATCCGGGCGCCGGGCGCGTCGTAGGCGGTGACCATGACCAGGGGGTCGGCACCGTCGCGGACCTTGCGACCCGCCACGCTGGGCACGGTGATGGGCGCGCGGGACGGCGCGGAACTGGGGTTCGAGCTCACGTGAGCCTCCTTGGGATCCCGTCCAGTGCCATTCGGCTACCGGCGGTGTTCACACCGTAGAACGCCCACCCGCGCCCTGCCATTCCCGCCGCCCGACCCGGTCGACGGGCCGGTGCCGCCGCTACCGTGCGGGCCATGAGCGACCGGTGCGACTCCTGCGGTGACGACGGCCCCGAACTGGGCACGGTCCAGCGGGTCTACGTGGTCCTCGACGACCAGCACGCGGTGGTGGGCGAGCGCCTCGCCGACGAGTTCGAGACCTGGTGCGCGATCTGCCGCGTCACCTACCCCCACCAGCCCGTGGCCCCGGGCTGAGCGCCCGCCCCGGCACCCGGGGCCGGGCGCCGGCGGTCAGTCGTCCGCGTCGGTGGCGCTGCGACCGGTGCCCGCCGGCGGCGCCCCGTTCCCCACCACGGGCACCGTGGCCGGCGGGGCGGTGGTGGCGGGCGGCGCGGTGGTGGCAGGGGCGGTGGTCTGCGGCGCGGTGGTGGCGGGGGCGGTGGTCTGGGGCGTCGTGCTCTGCGGCGCCGTGGTCTGCGGCGTGGTGCTCTGGGGCACCGTGGAGCGGGGGACGGTGGTGGCCGGCACCCCGTTCTGGGTGCTGCCGCCGGCCACCACGCTGGTCTTGCCCTGGCTGAGGTCGAGGATCTCGCCGGCCGCGAGCTGCTCGCGATCCAGCTCCGGGAATGGCACCGCCTCGCGATCCGCGGTGGCGGCCGTCATGAACCTCTGCCACATCTCGGCGGGGAAGTTGCCGCCCTGCACCAGCCGGCCGTGCACGTCCTCCATCGGGATCGAGCCCTCCGGGTACCCCATCCAGACCGCGGCGGTGAGGGTGGGGGTGTAGCCCACGAACCAGGCGTCGGCGTTGCTCTGGGTGGTGCCGGTCTTGCCGGCGGCGGGGCGCCCGATGTTGGCCGCCGTGCCGGTGCCACCGGCGATCACCTGCTGGAGGGCGTAGGTGACGCGGTCGGCCTGGTCGGTCGTCAGGATCTCCTTCTCCTCGGCGGTGTAGTCGATGACCTTGCCGTCGGGGAACTCCACCCGGGTGACCACGATCGGGGCCTTGGCCACGCCGCGGTTGGCCAGCGTGGAGTAGCCGGCGGCCATGTCAATGGGGGTGGCCTCGCCCGAGCCGAGCACCAGGGCGCAGACCGGGTCGGACTTGGCCAGCGACCGCACGCCCATGTCGATGGCCGTCTGCTTCACCTCGTCCGGGCCGAGGCGCACGATCAGGTCGGCGAACACGGTGTTGATCGAGTTCTTGGTGGCGGTGACGAGCGACGAGGCCCCGCCGGGGCCCCCACGCACCTTCCAGACGTCGCCCCCGTTGGTGCACCGGGGATCGTCGAACTCGGCGTTGCCGGGCGACGGCAGGATCGACTGGATCGAGTACCCGCGCCGCACGGCGTCGGCCACCGCGAAGGTCTTGAAGGTGGAGCCGGGCTGGCGGCCGGCGCCGTCGGTGGCCAGGTTGAACTTGTTGTTCTCGAAGTCGGTGCCGCCCATCATCGCCTTCACGTGGCCCTGGTCGTCGATGGCCACGATGGCGGCCGACGGGTCGCCGTCGCGGTCGAGCGTGGAGGTGACGGTCTCGTAGGCGGCCTTCTGCATGCCGAGGTCGAGCGTGGTGTACACCTTCAGCCCGCCGCCGTAGACGACGTCGGACGGGAACTCGTCGACGAGCCACTGGCGCACGTGCTCGGCGAAGTACTCGCTGCCCCACTGCTTGCCCTTGACCTCCTCGCCGAGGGTGGACGGCTTCGGCGGGGGTTTGATGAACCGGTCGGTGGACTCCACCGAGGGGTCCTCCGGATCCCTGGGCACCGAGGCGACGTGCTTTCGCTGGGCCTCGGTGAGGTAGCCCTCCTCGGTCATGGCCAGCAGCACCACGGTCCGGCGGCGCTCGGCCTCCTTCAGCGACGCCGCGCTCCGGTAGGGCTCGGCGCCGTTGGGGTTGCGCAGCAGCCCGGCGAGGAACGCCGCCTCGCCGGCGTCGATGGCCTGGACGTCGTGCTTGAACCAGGCGCGCGACGCGGCCTGCACCCCGTAGGCGCCACGACCGAAGTACACGGTGTTGAGGTAGCGGGTGAGGATCTCCTCCTTGGAGATCTCCTGCTCGAGCTTCACCGCCATCACCGCCTCCTTCACCTTGCGGGTGAGGGTCTGCTCGGAGGTGAGGTACTCGGACTTCACGTACTGCTGGGTGATGGTGGAGCCACCCTGGCGGACGCCCTCGCCACGGATGTCGCGGTACGCAGCCCGGGCGATGCCCACCGGGTCGACGCCGCCGTGCTCGAAGAAGTCCCGATCCTCGGCCGCCACCACCGCCTGGCGCAGCACCTCGGGGATCTGCTCGTAGGTGACCAGGACGCGGTCCTCGGTGCCGTGGAGCTGGGCCATGGCGTTCGAGGAGTTGCAGTTCACCTGCACGTCGGAGGCGCACACGAAGGAGGTCTGCTCGAGCGGCTCGGCCACCCGGGGGTCCACGGGGAGCTCGACCTGGCCGAGGACGTAGACCAGGCCCGCGGCACCGACGGTCATGACCAGGGCGACCACGTAGAAGACCCGGCGCAGGCGCCACAGGACGCTGCGCTTCTTGACCTTCCCCTTCTTGGAGACCTTGAGGTTGTGGACCGGGACCGGTTTGCGGGTGCGCATGAGGGAGGTGCTCGACGGCCCGGGGACGGGACCGGATCAGCGAGGCGAGGGGGAAGGGTACCCCTGCACCCGGGGCGACCAGCAGTCGGCCCGGCGCCGCGCCGCGCCGATCAGCCCGCGGAGGCCTTGCCCCGCGCCGGGGTGAGCAGGAAGGTCCGCGCCAGGTGGTTCCAGGCGCAGCCGGGGCAGACCTCCACCACGTAGCAGGAGAACGTGCCGCTGCGCTTGGCGATGGCCTGCAGTTCGCGGCGGCTGGTGATGCAGCGACCGAACGCCGGCAGCCGGGGCCCGAACACGTACGAGACGAGCACCACCTTGGCGTCCTCGCAGACCGGGCAGGTGATGGCCGTGGGATCGCCCACCTCGCGAGCGGCTCGCACCAGCTCGGGGTGGGCGTCGCACACCTCGTGGCGGGCGATGCGCCCCTTGCGGAACTCCGACAGGACCGACTGGCGCGCGAGCCGGTAGTCGATCTCCCCGGGGCCGTCAGCGCCCCGGACCGCTTGGGGTCGGAAGCTCACCGCGGGGAGGCTAGCGATGCCCCGGGCCGAACGCTCCCGATCGCGAGCGGCTCACCCGGCCACCGGCGCCGGCAGCTCGAGGTCGACCAGGAGGGCCGCGTGGTCGCTCATCGCCGTGCTGCGGACCTCCACCGCGCCCACGACCACGTCGGGCGACACCAGCACGTGGTCGATCACGAGCCGCCGGCCCGGCACCGGGCAGGTCGGCCCGTGGGCGACGTAGGCCAACCCCGCCGCCCGGGCGGCGGGCTCCACCGTGGACGGGAAGCGGTTCAGGTCGCCCAGCACCACGAGGGGGTGGGGGCGATCCGCGGTGAGGTCGAGCAGCCGGTCGAGCTGGGGGCCGTTCACGGCCTGGGGCACGGCGAGGTGGGTGGCGGCGACCGCGAGCGGCCGGCCGGCCACCCGCACCGAGGCCTGGAGCACGGTGCGGGGCTCCTGCCACCACCGCCAGCGCGGCACCCGGGGCAGGCGGGTGACCGACCAGCTCTCGAGGGTGCCCCGGACCAGCAGGGCGTTGCCGTACCAGCCGCCGGGGTAGCGGCGTGACGGCCCGAAGACCGACGCCATCCCGCAGGCCCGGGCGACCGCGGCGGTGAGGTCGGCCCGCCCGGTGCGGTAGGTGCCCAGGTCCACCTCGTTGAGGGCGAGCACGTCGGCGTCGAAGGAGGCGCACACCTCGCCGAGCTGGTCGGGGTCCACCGGCCCGTGCTTGCCGACCGTCCCGTGGTGGATGTTGAAGGTGGCCACGCGCACGGGGTCAGCCTGCCAGCTGCTCCCCCCGCCGCCCGGCACCCCGGTCCCCGCCGCCACGTGCCCGGCCGCCACTTGGCGGGCCCCGCCCGCCCGGTACCCCACCGGCGGAGCGGCGCCGACCAGACTCGGGACCATGGCCGCCCCACCCGTCCCCACCGCTGCACCCGCCCCCGACGGGTGGCACCGCTTCACCACGGCCCAGCCGCCCGAGGCCACCGCCGGCACCGTGGCCGTCTACGGCGCCGACCTGCCGAGCGAGGCCGACCTCCGCCTCCTGGGCAACGTCGACGGCAAGCGGATCCTCGACCTCGGCTGCGGCACCGGCCACAACGCCGTGGTGTTCGCCCGCCAGGGGGCCAAGGTGATCGGGGTCGACCCGAGCGCCGAGCGGCTGGCCGCGGCGCGCGACCGGGCCGAGGAGGCCGGGGTGCGGGTGGAGCTCCACCAGGCCGGGCTGGCCGACCTGGCGTTCCTCCGATCCGACAGCGTCGACGGCGCCATCAGCGTCCTCGCCCTGGCCACCGTGGACGACCTCGCCCGGGTCTTCCGCCAGGTGCACCGCGTCCTCAAGCCCGAGGCCGCACTGGTGTGCTCGTTCCCCCACCCCGCCTTCGCCATGCTCGACCCCGGCGCCGACGACCCGCTCCACATCGTCCGGGCCTACGACCAGGGGGAGCCGATCCGGTGGCGCCTCGGGGAGGAGGAGGTGGTGGACCACCCTCGCACCATCGCCGAGATCTTCACCACCCTCCACCGCTCGAGCTTCGGCATCGACCACCTGCTGGAGCCCACCGCCCCGGCTTCCGGGCACCGCAGCGCCGGCTTCGCCGACGCCATGCGCACCGTGCCCGCCACCGTGATCCTCCGGGCCCGCAAGCAGGGCAACTAGCCCGGCGGTCAGGTGGTGGCGGCGAAGCGCTCCACGGCCCGCTTGGGCCCGGCCACCAACAAGATGGCGCCCTCCTCGAGCACGGTGTCGGGGGTGGCGTAGGTGAACGAGCCACCGAGCGGCTTCACCGACACCACGGTCACCTCGTAGCGGGCCCGCAGCTGGGCCTCCTGCAGGGAGCGACCGATCTCGGCCGCCGGTGGCCCGGTCTCCACCAGGGCGAAGTCCTCGTCGATCTGGATGTAGTCGAGGATCTGGCCGGTCACCTGGTGGGCCACGCGCCGGCCCATGTCGCGCTCGGGGAACACCACGTGGGTGGCCCCCACCCGCTCCAGGATCCGGGCGTGGGGCTCGGTGATGGCCTTGGCCCAGATGTCGGTGACGCCCAGGTCGGCGATGGCCGCGGTGCAGAGGATGCTGGCCTCGATGTCGTTGCCGATGGCCACCACGGCGTGGTGGAAGTCGGTCACGCCGAGGCTGATCAGCACCTTCGGGTCGGTGGCATCCGCGCTCACCGCGTGGGTGACCAGGTCGGCGTGGGCCTGCACGATGGAGTCGCGCGTGTCGACGGCGAGGACCTCGTGGCCGAGCGACTCCAGCTCGGCGGCGAGCGCGGAGCCGAAGCGCCCGAGCCCGACCACCAGGACGGTCTCGGACCGCCGGGACCTCGATCGATCAGCCAATGAGTGGAGCCTCCTCGGGATGGCGGATCCGGGAGTACCGGAGCCGCAGCACCAACGCGGTGCCGAGCGTGACCGGTCCGACCCGGCCGATCAACATGACCAGCACGAGCGCCAGGCGACCCGACGCCGGCAGGTCGGGGGTGATGCCCGTGGAGAGGCCCACGGTGCCGAACGCCGAGACCGCCTCGAAGGCCGTGTCGCGCAGGGGCGACCGGGTGACCCAGCTCAGGAACGCCGTGGTGGCGGCCACCACGCCCACCGCCAGCAGGGCCACGGTGACGGCCTGGCGCTGCACGTGCTCGGGGACCCGTCGGCCGAAGGCCACCACGTCGCGATCGCCCCGCAGCTCCGCCAGCATGACCAACCCCAGCAGGGCGAACGTGCCCACCTTGATGCCGCCGCTGGTGCCGGCGCTGCCGGCCCCGATGAACATGAGCGCCATGGTGCCGAGCAGCCCCTCGTCGGTCATGTCGCCGGGCCAGATGGTGTGGAAGCCGGCGGTGCGCGGGGTCACCGAGCCGAACAGGCCGAGCCACGCCTTCTCCAGGCTCCCGTGGGGGCCGAGGGTGTCGGGGTTGCCCCACTCGAAGACGGTCATCACCACGAACCCGGCCACCAGCAGCACGGCCGTGGCGCTGAGGGTGAGGCGGGTGTGCAGGGTGAGGCGCCGCCAGCGGTGCCGATGGCCGCGACGCTGGTACAGGTCGACCAGCACCGGGAAGCCGAGCCCGCCCACCACGATGCTGGCCATGATCGCGCCGGTGACGACCGGATCGAAGGCGAAGCCGTTCAGCGAGTCGGCGTACAGCGCGAAGCCGGCGTTGTTGAAGGCCATCACCGAGTGGAAGCTGCCGTGCCACACGGCGTCGTCCCACGCGTAGCCGTGCCCGGTGCGGAACCGGAGCGCCAGCACCACGGCCACCACCACCTCCATCACCAGCGTGACCACGGCGACGCCGCCGAGCACGCGCCGCACGTCGCCCAGCTCGAGGGTCCCCCGTTCGGTGGTGGTGGCCAGCGTGAGGCGCAGCCCGAGGCGCTGCGACACGAGCATGGCGATCAGCGAGGCCAGGGTCATGAAGCCGAGCCCGCCGAGCTGGACGAGCAGCATCAGCACCCCCTGCCCGAAGCCGCTGAGGTGCGTGCCCGGGTCGACGAGCGACAGGCCGGTGACGCAGACCGCGCTCGTGGCCGTGAACAGCGCCGTCACCAGGTCGGTGTCACGGCCGTCCACCGTGGACCACGGCAGCAGCAGGAGCCCCGTGCCCGCCGTGATGGCCGCCACGAACGCGGTGACCACGAAGCGGGCCGGGTGGTCGGCCAGCGACCGCTTGCCGGGAGCACCGCGAGCCATCGCCGGACCCTACGCGGTCGCCGTCGTCCGCCGGGACGGGCCGGCGGCGCCGCAGCGACCCGGCGGCTCCCTACCCTGACCCGGTCCACGATCCAGGAGGGTCCCCATGACCACCGCCGCACCCGTTCCCACCTTCGCCATCGGCGGCGACCTCACCGTGCACCGCCTCGGCTACGGCGCCATGCAGCTGCCCGGCCCGGGGGTGTGGGGCCCGTCGCCGGACCCCGAGGGCGCGGTGGCCGTGCTGCGCCGCGCCGTGGAGCTCGGCGTCGACTTCATCGACACCGCCAACTCCTACGGGCCCTACGTGGCCGACGAGCTGATCGCCGAGGCCCTGGCGCCCTACGACGGCGTCACCGTGGCCACCAAGGCCGGCCTGGTGCGCACCGGGCCCGGCGAGTGGCACCCGCTCGGGCGCCCCGAGTACCTCCGCCAGGAGGCCGAGCTCACCCGGCGGCGGCTGGGCGTCGACCGCCTCGACCTGTTCCAGCTGCACCGCATCGACCCGTCGGTGCCCCGCGACGAGCAGTTCGGGGTGCTGAAGGAGCTCCAGGACGAGGGCGTGGTCCGCCACGTCGGCCTCTCGGAGATCTCGGTGGAGGAGCTCGACGCGGCGCGCGAGGTGCTCGAGGTGGCCACGGTGCAGAACCGCTACAACCTCACCGACCGGGCATCGGAGGACGTCCTGGCCCGCTGCACCGAGCTGGGCATCGGCTTCATCCCGTGGTTCCCCATCGCCACCGGCGAGCTGGCCAAGCCGGGCGGACCGGTGGACCACCTGGTCGACGAGACCGGCGCCACGCCGTCGCAGATCGCCCTGGCGTGGCTGCTCCAGCGCTCGCCGGTGATCCTGCCGATCCCCGGCACCAAGAGCATCGCCCACCTCGAGGACAACCTCGGCGCCGCCGAGGTCCGCCTCACCGCCGACCAGGTGGCCGTGCTCGACGCCGTGGCCTGAGGACGCCGTCGGCCGGCCCGTCCGGGGCCGGCCGACCGCCCCCTAGTTGTCGATGGAGCGCTGGTAGGTCCGCACGGCCAGCGGGGCGCAGACCACGATGATGCCGACGATCCAGAGCCACGTGTAGGCCACCGGGTGGGCGATGGACCAGGGGTCACCCGGCTGGACCGGGACGTTCGGGTTGCCGAACAGCTCGCGCAGCGCATCAGACAACGTGGTGACCGGGTTCCACGCCGCGAAGGTCCGCAGCGGCTCGGGCATGGAGTCGAGGGGCACGAAGGTGCTGGCCACGAACGTGATGGGGAACAGCGTGGCGAAGGCCAGGCCGGTGACCCCCTCGGGCGTGGCGATCAGGCTCCCGAGCAACACGCCCACCCAGATCATGGCGAACGAGAAGGCGATCATCAGGGCGTAGGCCCCGAGGGTGTCGATCACGTCGCCCCGGATCCGCCAGCCCACCACGTAGCCGGTGATCGACATCAACACGATGGGCAGGAGCGCCTTGATGATGTTGGCCACCGCGTGACCGCCGAGGACGGCGCCCCGGGCGATGGGCAGGGACCGGAACCGGTCGACCGCCTGGTTCTTGCGGTCGTTGGCGATGCTCAGGGCCACGCCGAAGGCGGTGAACACGATGGTCTGGGCCATGATCCCGCCCATCAGGAACTCCCGGTAGTTCTGGGCGGTGGCCGGCTCGCCACCCTGCCCGGGGACGTCGATGGCCCCGCCGAACACGTAGGCGAACATGACCACGAACATGATCGGTTGGATCGTGGCGTCGCTCAGCTGCTCGGGCTGGCGCTTCATGTGGATGAGCCCGCGGCGGGCGATCACCCACATGTCGTGGAGGAGCCCCCGGGGCGCGTGGAGCTCGGCGTCGCCGTGGGGTGCGGCGTCGATCCGGGCCGCGGTGGCGTCGACGGTGGGCGGGGCGGTGGGGGCGGTCATCGGGCGGCCTCCTGGGCGGCGAGGGCGGGTTCGGGATCGGTGTCGAGGCCGGCACCGGTGAGGGTGAGGAACACCTCGTCGAGGGTGGGTTGGCGGAGGCTGAGGTCCTCCACCTCGTGGCCGGCCTCGGCCAGGGCGTTGGCCACCGCGGCCAGGCCGGCGACGCCCTCGGCGGTGGGGGCGGTGGCGGTGCGGGCCGGCCGGTCCACGATGGGATCGGCGCCGGTGACCCGGCGCAGGATGGCGGCCACGTCGTCGAGCAGGGCGGGGTCGGAGATGGTCACGCCGATGTTGTCGCCGCCCACCTGGCGCTTGAGGCTGCGAGCGTCGCCGCGGGCGATGACCGTGCCGTGGTCGACCACCAAGATGTCGTCGGCCAGCCGATCGGCCTCCTCCAGGTACTGCGTGGTGAGCAGGATGGTGGCCCCCTCCCCCAGGAGGGTCTCGAGGACCTCCCACAGGTCGTTGCGGGCCCGGGGGTCGAGGCCGGTGGTGGGCTCGTCGAGGAACAGCACCTGGGGGCGGGCCACGAGGGTGGCCGCCAGGTCGAGGCGGCGGCGCATGCCGCCCGAGAACGCCGAGGCCACCTTCTTCCCGGCATCGGCGAGGCCGAACTGCTCCAGCAGCTCGGTGGCGCGGACCTTCGCCTCCTTGCGGCGCAGCTGGTGCAGCTCACCGATCATCACCAGGTTCTCGTGGCCGGTCAGGAGCGGATCCACCGTGGCGTCCTGAGCCGCTAGGCCGATGCGCCGCCGGACCTCGTTGGGGTTGCGGCGCACGTCGAAGCCGGCCACCGTGGCGTGGCCCTCGTCGGGCTCGGAGAGGGTGGTGAGGATCCGCACCGCCGTGGTCTTGCCGGCGCCGTTCGGGCCCAGCACGGCGGTGACGGTGCCCCGGGGGACGGCGATGTCGACGCCGGCCAGGGCGGTCTTCTCGCCGTAGCGCTTCACCAGGCCGGTGGCCTCGATGACGGGTGCGGGGTGCATGGGTGCTCCTGGGGAGGACGTCTGGTGGGTGGGACGAGGCACGCCCGGGCCGGCGCGCCATCGTGGGGGGTTGACCGTGGTGGCCTGGTGCTCGCGGGTGAGACCGGTGCCCCGCCCGGAAGTCATCGCTCCGAGCGTGGCGGATCCGACGCCGGCGCGCCGGGTCCTTTTCCCACCCCGGCGTCGACGCTACGACCTCACGTGCGCTCGAGGTCGAGGAGCTCGCCTCGGCGACGGTCCGCCGCCCGAGGGCCGGCCGGGCCGGCGTCAGCCCGCGGACACCCCGCCGTCGGGCTGGGTGGCCCACCACTGGTCGAGGCGTCGGTACGCCTCCTCCTCGCCGAGCGGCCCCTCCTCCAGGCGGATCTCCAGCAGGGCGTCGAGCGCTCGGCCGATGTGGCGACCGGGCCCGATGCCCAGGTGGTCCATCACCTGGCGCCCGTCGAGGTCGGGCCGGATGGCGTCGAGGGCCTCCTGCTCGCGCAGCGCGGCGATGCGGGCCTCGAGGTCGTCCATGCGGCGGGCCAGCTTGTCGGCCTTGCGCTTGTTCCTCGTGGTGCAGTCGCAGCGGGTGAGCTCGATCAGCCGGTCGAGCTGGTCGCCGGCGTCGCGCACGAAGCGGCGGACGGCGCTGTCGGTCCATCCCATCCCGTAGGTGTGGAAGCGGAGGTGGAGGTAGACGAGCTGGCGCACGGCGTCCACGTCGTCGTTCGAGTACTTCAGGGCCTGCATGCGGTCGCGCGCCATGCGGGCACCCACCACCTCGTGGTGGTGGAACGACACGCCGCCGTCGGTGAAGGACCGGGTCTTGGGCTTGCCGACGTCGTGCAGGAGCGCGGCCAGGCGCACCAGGCGCTCGGGACGGGTCTTGGCCACCACCGCGAAGGTGTGGGCCAGCACGTCCTTGTGGTGGTGGATCGGGTCCTGCTCCAGGCGCATGGCCGGCAGCTCGGGCAGGAAGAGGTCGGCCAGGCCGGTGTCGACCACGAACCACAGCCCGGCGGAGGGGTCGTCGACCACCAGCAGCTTGTCGAGCTCGTCACGGATCCGCTCGGCCGACACGATGCCCAGCCGCTCGGCGTTGGCCCGCACCGCGGCCACCAGCTCGGCATCGGGCTCGAGGCCGTAGCCGGCGATGAAGCGGGCCGCCCGCAGCATGCGGAGCGGGTCGTCGGTGAAGGACACCTCGGGCGAGAGCGGGGTGCGCAACCGCCCGGCGGCCAGGTCGGCCGCACCGCCGTGGGGGTCGATCAGCTCGGGATCCGGCACCCGCAGCGCCATGGCGTTCACCGTGAAGTCGCGCCGGGCCAGGTCGTCGGCGATGTCGTCCCCGAAGGACACCTCCGGCTTGCGGGACTCGGGCGCGTAGGACTCGGCCCGGTGGGTGGTGATCTCGAAGACCCGGCCGCCCACCTTCACGCCGATGGTGCCGAAGCGCTCGCCCTGCGCCCAGACGGCGTCGGCGATCGGCGCCACCACCGCCTTGACCGCCGACGGGTGGGCCGGCGTGGTCAGATCGATGTCGGAGGTGGGCCCCAGCTCCCGGCCCAGGAGCTGGTCGCGCACGATGCCGCCCACGAGGTACAGCGGGTGGCCCGCGGCCGCGAAGGCCTCGGCCAGCGGCCGGACCTCGTCGAGCACGGGCTGCAGACGCTCAGGGATCACCCCCCCGACGCTAGGGGACCGCCCCCGCCACCCGGCCACCCGATCGACCGGTCCGGCGAGCCCGGCCGGGTCAGCGTGGGGCGAGTGCCGATGCGTCTGGCGAGCCGAGCGACGTCAGGTGGCGCGGGTGCCGATGTGTCCTGCGAGCCGAGCGACGTCAGGTGGGCGGGTGCCGATGTGTCCTGCGAGCCGAGCGACGTCAGGTGGCGCGGGTGCCGATGTGTCCTGCGAGCCGAGCGACGTCAGGTGGCGCGGGTGCCGATGTGTCCTGCGAGCCGAGCGACGTCAGGTGGGGCGGGTGGGGGGAGAAATCAGGACGGGGGAGGAATCAACGCAGCGTGGCGAGGCCGGCCTGCTGGACGGCGATGCGGAAGTCCTCGGGGTGGGCGGCGCGGTCGAGGGCCTCGTCGAGCGACACGAACTCGTCGTTGAAGAGCTGGAACAGGGCCTGGTCGAACGTCGCCATGCCGTGGTAGTCGCCCTCGGCGATCAGGCGCTCGAGCACGGAGACGTCGTCGCCGATGCGGATGGCCTCGCGCACCTTGGTGGTGCCGGTGAGCGACTCCACCACGGCCACCCGGCCCCGGGCGTCGGCCCGGTCGACCAGGCGCTGGCAGATCACGCCTCGGAGGGTGCGCGCCAGCTGCTTGCGGATCGGGATCTGCAGGTGGGGCTGGAAGCGGTCGACCATCGAGGCGATGGTGTCGGCGGCCGACAGGGTGTTCATCACCGCGAGCACCAGCCGGCCCGACGCCGCCGCGGCGAGGGCCTCGCCCACCGACTCCGGGTCGGGGAGGTCGCCCACGTAGATCACGTCGGCGTCCTGGCGGGCGGCGCGGCGGAGGGCGTCCACCACGCGCGGCGTGTCCGTGCCCACCTCGCGCTGGCTCACGATCGACATGCGGTCGGCGTGCAGGACCTCGATCGGATCCTCGATGGTCACGATGTGGCGGGCCTGCGAGGCGTTGATGTGGTCGATCATCGCGGCAGCGGTGGTGGTCTTGCCCGAGGCGGCGGGACCGGAGATGACCACCAGGCCGTCCCGGAAGGAGGCCAGGTCGGCCACGACCGACGGCACGCCCAGGTCGGCGATGGCCGGGGCGCCGGGCACCACCCGGCGGATGGCCATGCTGACCGAGCCCCGCTGGCGGTACACGTTCACCCGGAAGCGGCCCAGGCCGGGCACGCTGTGGGCCAGGTCGGTCTCGCCCTTGGCCTGGAACTCGGCCGCCTTGTCGGGGGGCAGCAGCTCGGCTGCCAGCGCCTCGATGCCGGAGGAGTCGAGCGGCTCCAGCGTGGTGCGCTCCAGCCGGCCGTTGCGACGGATGCAGGGGGGCGACCCGACCTTCACGATGAGGTCGGAGCCACGCTCCTCCAGCAGGTACTGCAACAGATCCACGACGTGGGCCACGGGTGCTCCTCTTCGGCGACGGACCGACGAGGGGCGCGGACCGTGGCCTACCTGTCGGCCAGGGCCATCCGAACCTTGAGGGCCGAATCGCAGACCTCGGTGCCGGGGCCCCCCGACGTGGGCGCCTCGGGGCGGTAGGCGCCGTCGTCGACCAGGGCCGAGAGGACGGCGCCCGTGCAGCTGCTGAGGGCCTGGAGGTCGTAGCCGCCCTCGAGGAAGAGGAGCCGGCGACCGGACGGCACCAGGGCCACCAGGTCGCGGGTGAGGTCGGCGTAGTCGCCGGCGGAGAGGCCGAGGTCGGTGATGGGGTCGCGCCGGTGGCCGTCGAAGCCGGCCGAGATGAGCATCCAGGTCGGCGCCCAGGCCTCCAGGGTGGGCACCACCACCTCGTCGAGGGACCGGCGGTAGACGTCGCCCGTGGTGTGGGCGGGGAACGGCAGGTTGAGCGTGGCGCCCCGACCGGCGCCCGTGCCGACGTCGTCGAGGCGACCGGTGCCGGGGTACATCGGCCACTCGTGCATCGACACGTAGAAGACGCGGTCGTCGCTCCAGAAGAGGTCCTGGGTGCCGTTGCCGTGGTGGGCGTCGTAGTCGACGATGGCCACCCGCTCGCCGCGGTCGGCCAGCGCGGCGGCGGTGACGGCCACGTTGTTCAGCAGGCAGAAGCCCATGGCCCTGCTGGCGAGGGCGTGGTGACCGGGCGGGCGCACCGCGCAGAAGGCGGCGTCGCCCTCGCCGGCGTCGAGGCGTCGCACCACCTCGAGGCCGGCCCCGGCCGCCAGGGTGGCCGCCTCCCACGACGCCGCGCCCACGTGGGTGTCGCCGTCGAGGTAGCCGCCCCCCGCGGTGCAGAACTCGGCGAGGGCCTTGGTGTAGGCCTCGTGGTGGACCCGGTTGATGTCGTCGATGCCGGCCGCCACCGGCGCCACCGGCACCAGGGCCTCCCGCAGTCCGGCGGCGTCGATCCCGGCCTCCACGGCGGTCAGCCGGGCGGGCCGCTCGGGGTGGCCCGTGCCGGTGTCGTGCTCCAGGAACCGCTCGTGGGTGGCGTACAGCAGCGGCATGATCGTCCAGGCTACGGCTGCGGCGGCCTGTGCGCCGCGCCACCGCCACGGACGACGAGGTGCCAGGTCGTAGGGTCGCGGCTGCGTGCCGCACCCCACCGAACCCCGCGCGGGCCTCCATGGCCATCGATGACCGACACCGACAGGACCGCCCGTCCTTCCAGGTGTCGACCTGGCGCGGCGACGAGCACGTCGCCCTCCTCAGCCCCCGTCCCGAGCGCCCGGGGCCGGGCGGCGACGCGGTGGCCACCGAGCTCGTCCGGCTGCGCGCCGCCGGGGTGCGCCGGGTCTTGACCGGCGCCCTCCACCAGGCCGAGCTGGCCCCCTTCCTGGCCAACGGCTTCACCGAGCACGAGCACCTCCACCTCCTCCGCCACGACCTCTCCGGTGGTCCGGGCCAGACCCCGGCGGTGCGGCTCCGACGAGCCTGGCACCGCGACCAGCCCGCGGTGCTCGACATCGACGGACGGGCCTTCGACGAGTTCTGGGCCCTCGACCGGCGCGGTCTCGAGGACGCGATCCGCGCCACGCCCACCAGCCGCTTCCGGGTGTCCGCCGAGCGCGGCGGTCCGGTCACCGGCTACGCCGTCACCGGTCGGGCCGCGGACCGCGGCTACCTGCAGCGCCTCGCCGTCGACCCCGATCGCCACCGGGCCGGGATCGGCCGGGCCCTCGTGGCCGACGCCCTCACCTGGCTGCGACGGTCGGGCGCACGCGCCGCGGTGGTCAACACCCAGGAGCGCAACGTGGGGGCCCTCGCCCTCTACCGGGCGTGTGGCTTCGTCGAGGAGCCCACCGGGCTCACCGTCCTGGCCCTCGACCTCGGACCGAGCCCCCGCCCGTGAGCGCCCGGGCCCCCCGTCGGCGGCGCCGTGTGGCCGCCGGGCGCCCGCCGGTCCTCGTCGCGCTCGCGCTGGTCCTCCTGGCCCTCCTGCTCCCCGCCGGCCCCCGCGCCGCGGCCGTCCCGACGGGAGCTGCCGCGCCGGTGCAGGAGGAGCCCGCCACCGACGAGGGGCCCACCATCCGGGTGGCGGAGCAGAACCTGGAGGTCGACCACGACGGCCAGTTCCGCGTGGTCCTGGTGGTGGAGGGGGCCACGGCGGGGAGCGAGCTCGGCATCGACATCTTCCCCCGCATCTCCGACGCCGCCGGCCTGGCGGCGAGCACCACCTCCAGCCCGGCCGGCACCGCCGCCACCTTCCCCCCGATCGAGCTGGCCGACGAGGAGACGGCCGACGACCAGCTGCGCGCCTTCACGTTGTCGGTCTACGGCCCCGGCGACGACCGCCCGCCCGGCGCCTTCGCCTACCGCCTCGACGAGGCCGGCGTCTACCCGGTGCGGATCCGGCTCTACGGCCCGGGCGGGACCGACACCTCGATCGTGACCTACCTCGTGCGCCGGCCCACCGATCCGGCCGCGGCGTCGCCGGCCCGGGTGGCGCTGCTCACCACCGTGCACCAGGACGTCGCCGAGACCCGGGAACCGGCCGACGACGACGGGGAGCCCGCGGCGGTCGGCACCGATGCCGAGTGGCGCCAGGCGCTCGACGACGTGCTCGAGGCCTTCGCGGCGCGCCCCGACCTGCCCGCCAGCTTCGCGGTCACGCCCGAGACCGCCGACCGGCTGGCCCAGGACGCGGAGGCGGCCGGCACCCTCACCGCCCTCCAGGCGGAGGTGGGCCGCGCCGACCGTCTCCTCACCGGCGCGCCGTACGTCGACCTCGATCC
The DNA here is from genome assembly GCA_038241315.1 of Acidimicrobiales bacterium. GTDB lineage: Bacteria > Actinomycetota > Acidimicrobiia > Acidimicrobiales > Iamiaceae > Aquihabitans. The sequence goes on from JBBRFU010000025.1 coordinate 20,592, forward strand.
CGCCGAGCTGGTGGGCAACGGCCTCACCGAGGAGGTCGTGCGCCAGGCCGACCTGGGCGAGCGAACCCTCGCCGCCGCCCTGGCCCTGCCCGACGACACCGACCGGGCCGGCGCCGACACCTGGGTGGTCGACCACCCCATCGACGCCGCCACCGTCGACGCGCTGGCCGAGATCGGGGTCACCCGCCTCCTCGTCCCCCCGGCCGCCACGGTCGCCGGCACGCCGCCCACCCGGTTCGCCCTCCCCGGGCCCACGGGCCGGTCCGAGGCGCTCAGCGAGGCGCCCCACCGCCTGGGCGCGGCACCGGTCGACGACCCCCTGCTCTCCGCCCACCAGCTGCTCGGGCGGCTGGCGGCGCTGGCCTCCATCACCCCCGGCGGCACCGCCACGGTGCTGCGGATCGACCCCGACACCGTCGACCAGGCCGAGCTGGAGGCGGTCCTCGACGTCCTCACCGCCACCGACGGCACCATCCGCCCGACCACGCTGGACGAGGCGTTCACCGAGGGGCCGGTCACCACCGACCCCGTGACGCTGACCGCCCCCGATGACCGGGACCTCGGCGAGTACCCGGCCCTCGTCCGGGAGACCCACGACCTCCTCGGCAGCTACGCCTCCATGCTGGTCGACCGAGCCGACCTCCTGACCGCCTTCGAGCGACCGCTGGCGCTGGCCGCCGCCACCGACACGGACCTGCTGACCCGCCGCCGGTCCCTGCGTGACGCCCAGGACCAGCTCCGCCTCCGCCTGGGTGCCGTCTCGGCCCCGGAACGAGACCGCGTGACCCTCGGTGCCCGCGACGCCCGGTTCCCGCTGCCCATCACCTCCTCGCTGGCCGAGCCCGTGCGGGTGGTCATCACCTTCGAGGCCTCCGACCGCCTGGCGTTCCCGCAGGAGCGCATCGAGGCCACCCTCACCGACGACCGCACCGTGGTGCAGATCCCGGTGCGCACCCGGGCCACCGGCGACACCCCGCTCCGGATCACCATCCGGACGCCCGACGAGCGGGTCATCCTGGCCGAGAGCCGCTACACCGTTCGGTCCACCGCGGTCTCGGGGGTCGGGCTCCTCCTCACGGTGGGGGCCGGTGGCTTCCTCGCCCTCTGGTGGGGCCGCCACTGGCTGCGCACCCGGCGCCAGGGCCGCCACCACCGCACCGCCCACCACGGTGCGCCCGAGGCCGACCTCCCCGCGGTCGACGACGACGACGACCAGCTCTTCGTCGACGACCCACCGGAGCCGGGCGATGTAACGCCCGCCGCGCGGTCCGGGTCGGAACCCGACTGACCTGCACGCCCCTTGCCTTCCGTCCCCGGAGCCGTCCCATGCCCGTCAAGATCGTCACCGACAGCGCCGCCGACCTCCCCGCCGGGGTGGCCGCCGAGCACGACATCCGGGTGGTGCCGCTGTCCATCCGCTTCGGCGATGAGGAGTTCACCGACGGCGTCGACCTCTCCACCGAGCAGTTCTACGAGCGGATGGCCACGTTCGAGGGCATCCCGGCCACCGCTGCGCCGGCCCCCGGGGCCTTCGAGGCCGCCATCCGCGAGGCCGGCGCCGACGGCGATCCGGTGGTGGTCATCAACATCTCCAGCGCCCTGTCGGCCACCATGGCGTCGGCCCAGAACGCGGCTCGGGCGATCGGTGACGACCTCGACGTCCGCGTGGTCGACTCGAAGTCCATCACCGCCGGCCAGGGCCTCAAGTGCCTGGCCGCCTCGGAGCTCGCCGCGTCGGGCGGCAGCGCCGACGACATCGTCGCCTTGGTGGAGGACCTGCGCGAGCGCACCACGATCTACGGCGCCCTGAACACGCTCGAGAACCTCAAGAAGAACGGTCGCATCGGCGGCGCCCAGGCCCTGCTGGGGTCGGTCCTGTCGATCAAGCCGATCGTCGACATCTCCACGGGGAGCGTCACCGAGGCCGGCAAGGTCCGCACCCGCCGCAAGTCGCTGATCTGGCTGCGCGACAAGATCTTCGAGCTCCCCCAGATCGAGCGGCTCGCCCTGTGCTCGGGCATGGCCACCGACACCGAGGACCTCATCGAGCTCATGGCCCCCCGCTACTCCCGCGAGGAGCTCGAGATCTGGACCATCGGCCCGGTCATCGCCGCGCACGGCGGCCCAGGCATCCTCGGCTTCTCCTGGCACCACCCGGCCTGACCGGTTCCGCCCCCGCGGCTGGCCCCGCCGGCGGTGCGGGGACGGGTCCCAGGTCGGGCACTACATTCGGACAGGTCGTGGCCCCCTCGCCGAGCTCCCCTCCCGCGTCCTCGGCCGGCGACCTCACCGGACGGGTCCTCGCCGGGCGGTACCGCCTGAACCGGGCCATCGCGTCCGGGGGCATGGCCCAGGTGTGGGAGGCCACCGACCAGACCCTGGCCCGCCGGGTGGCGGTGAAGATCCTCCACCCGCACCTGGCCCAGGACGAGTCCTTCGTGCGACGGTTCCGCGCCGAGGCCATCGCCGTCGCTCGCCTCGCCCACCCCTCGATCGTGTCGGTCTACGACACCCTCACCGACGACGGCGTGAACGCCATCGTGATGGAGCTGGTCACCGGCACCACCATGCGAGCCGACCTCGACCAGCACGGCCCGCTCCAGCTCACCGCCGTCCTGGCCATCGGCACCCAGGTGGCCGACGCCCTCGGCGCCGCCCACGCCAGCGGCCTCGTCCACCGCGACGTGAAGCCGGCCAACATCCTCCTGTCGGCCGACGGCCGGGTGCTCGTGGCCGACTTCGGCATCGCCAAGGCGGCCGAGGGCGCCGACCTCACGGGTGACGGCTCCATGGTGGGCACCGCCAAGTACCTGGCGCCCGAGCAGGTCGAGGGCGGGCCGGTCGACGGCCGCACCGACCTGTACGCCCTCGGCGTGGTGCTCTACGAGGCCCTCACCGGCACCCCGCCGTTCACCGCCGACACCGACGCCAGCACCGCGCTGGCCCGCCTCCACCGGGACCCCGTCCCGCTCCGCCAGCTCCGGCCCCAGATCCCGCCGGCCGTGGAGCAGGTGGTCCTGCGCGCCCTCGCCCGACGCCCGGCCGACCGGTTCCCCGATGCCGCCGCCATGCGTCGGGCCCTCCTGGCCGCGGGCGCCGACCCGTCCAAGGCCCCCGCCGCCGCCCAGGCCGCCGTGGCCGCCGACACGGGGGAACGCCCCGCCGAGCGGCGGCCCGCGCCACCGCTCGCGGCACCGTCGCACGGGCCCCACCCGGCGGGGTCGCGGGCCCGGCGCCGGTGGCCCTGGGTGGCCCTCGTGCTGCTGGTCCTGGCCGGCGTCGGGGTCGGCATCGGCCTCACCGCGGGCACCCGCTCCCCCGGCGGCGACCCCCTGGCCCTCGCGGGGGTCCGCTCGTTCGACCCGAACGGCCCCGGCGACGGGGAGAACGACGGCGAGCTGGGGCTCATCACCGATGGCGACGACGCCACCGCCTGGCGGACCGAGCGCTACGACGGCACGGCCGACCTCACCACCGGCAAGGGCGGCGTGGGCCTGGTGGCCGAGCTCGCCGGCCCGGCCGACCTCGACCGCCTCGAGATCACCACGCCCAAGGGCGGGTGGAGCGCCCAGGTGTACCTCAGCGAGGGCCCGCCACCGGGTGACCTGGCCGGCTGGGGCGAGCCGGTGGCCCAGCTGGCCGAGGTGGCCACCGGCACGGTCGACGTGCAGCTCGACGGGGCGCGCGGCCAGGCTGTCCTCATCTGGTTCACCCGACTGGTCCCCACCGACGACGAGCCCAACCGCTTCGTCGCCCAGGTGGCCGACCTCGCCCTCCACCGCCCATGACGCCCCCACCCCCGCCCCCACCCGCCGACGAGGCGTCGCTGATCGCCGCGGCCCGCGCCGGCGACCGGCGGGCGCTCGACCGGCTCCTGCGGGACCACCAGCCTCGCATCCACGCCGTCTGCCGCCGGATCACGGGCAACGACGCCGATGCCCTCGACGCCACCCAGGACGCCCTGATCGCCGTGGTCCGGGGCCTTCCCCGCTTCGACGGGCGCTCCCGGTTCTCCACGTGGGTGTACCGCATCGCCACCAACTCCTGCCTCGACGAGCTCCGGCGGCGCCGGCGGCGGCCCGTGGTCGGCCTGCCCGAGCACGACGGCGTGCCCATCGCCCTCCCCGACCACCGCGGCTCGCCGGTGGCCGACCGGGTGGTCGACGGCCTGGCCGTCGACGCCGCCCTCGCCGCGCTGCCCGAGGACTTCCGGGCCGCCGTGGTGCTGCGGGACATCTGCGAGCTCGACTACGCCGAGATCGCCGAGGTGCTCGAGATCCCCGCCGGTACCGTGCGATCCCGGATCGCCCGCGGCCGAGCCCAGCTCGCCTCCCAGCTGGCCGGGAACCAGACCGACGTCCGCGAACGTCCCACCTCCACCTCATGACCGATCCCCGCCCGCCCCTCACCGACGACGAGCTGTCCGGCGCCCTCGACGGCGAGACCGCGCCCGACGTCTCGGCCCGCCTGGCCCAGGACCCGGCGGCCCAGCAGCGATCGGCCGAGCTCCGGGCCGTGGGCGACACCCTCCGCTCCCACCCGGTGGCCCCGCTCGACCCCACCACCGTCGATCAGCTGGTGAGCCGGGCCCTGGCCGAGGCCGACGTCGAGCCCGGGAGCGAGCCCGAGACCGGGAGCGAGCCCGCGACCGGTCAGCCGGGCGGCCCCAGCCCGGTCGTCACCCCCCTCGCCCCCGCCCGGGCCCGGCGCAGCGCCCCGCCCTGGCTGGTGGCGGCGGCCGTGGTGGTCCTGGTGGCCGTCGGCCTCGGCCTGGTGTGGTCGGGCCAGCGAGACGATCGCGACCAGGCCTCCGACACCGCCGCCCTCGCGGTCGACGAGGACGCCGGGTCGGGTGGCGGCAGCGACGGGTCCGACCAGGAGTCGGCCACGTCAGAGGACGAGGTGTCGGCCGGGCGCGGCGACGACGCGCCCGCCGCCGAGAGCGACGAGGCGCCGGTCACCGGGGAGGCCCCCCCGCTCACCGACGGGCTCCGGTCCCTGGGTGACTTTCCCGACGAGGCCGCGCTGCGGTCCGCCCTGGCCAGCACCGTGCCCACCGGGCGGAGCACCACCAGCGCGGAGGTGCCCGCCTCCGACGAGGTCGCCCGCTGCGACACCCAGGTGCGCCACGTCTTCGACCTCCCCGACCCCCCCACCGCCACGGTCCTCGCCACCATCGCCGACGAGGAGGTGCTGGTGTTCGGGTACGAGCGAGCGTCGTTCGAGGACGCATCGACGCCCACCACCTTCGTCACCGTCGTCGACCCCGCCACCTGCACCCCGAGGCTCAGCTTCGAGCGGGACCCCGGCTGACCAGGCGCCTTCGGGTTCGCCGTCGGCCCCGACGGGTAGGGTGAGCCGCCATGGCAGCGCCCACCGCCGGTTCCCCCGGACCTCCCAGCCCGAACGGCGTCGTCCCCACGGCCTGGCCGGCCCAGGCGGCCGACACCATCGTCGAGACCATCGGCAAGGTCCGGGACAAGACCACCAAGCCCGCCCTCACCGCGGCCCGCGTGGTGGTCTACGGCCTCCTCGGCGCCATCGTCGGCACGGTGGCGCTCATCTTGTTGCTGGTGCTCGTGGTCCGGGTCTACGACAACTACTCGCCCATCGGCGTGTGGCTGCTCTACGCCATCCTGGCCGCGCTCATGATCTCCGGCGGCCTCATCCTGCTGAAGCGGGCCAACCAGCCGGCGGCCGCCAGCACCTGAGCGACCTCGCCCCTCGCAGGGCGCCGACGGGCCGGGAAGAGCGAACACCTCCGCGGCGTTGGACCCTGTGTCATCCCCAGCTTCGGAGAATTCGTGCCTGCGATCCGCAACGTCGTCATCATCGGTTCGGGCCCTGCGGGCCTCACCGCCGCCATCTACACCGCCCGGGCCAGCCTCGAGCCCCTCCTGCTGGAGGGTGAGCCGTCCTCGACGTCGGATCAGCCCGGTGGCCAGCTCATGTTGACCACCGAGGTGGAGAACTTCCCCGGCTTCCCCGACGGGATCATGGGCCCTGACCTGATGATGCGCTTCCGCGAGCAGGCCATCCGCTTCGGTACCGAGGCCAAGCTCGAGAAGGTCACCCGCGTCGACCTGTCCGAGCGGCCCTTCAAGATCTGGGTCGGCGACCCCGATGCGGCCGAGCCCACCTACCTGGCCCACTCGGTCATCGTCTCCACCGGCGCCCAGTCGCTGATGCTCGACCTCCCCAAGGAGCAGGAGCTCCTCGGCCACGGCGTGTCCACCTGCGCCACCTGCGACGGGTTCTTCTTCCGCGGCCACGAGATCGCCGTGGTCGGCGGCGGTGACTCCGCCATCGAGGAGGCCACCTTCCTCACCAAGTTCGCCGACAAGGTCACGATCCTCCACCGCCGCGACCAGTTCCGGGCCTCGCAGATCATGCAGGACCGGGCCTTCGCCAACGAGAAGATCGACATCCGGTGGAACACCGAGGTGGTCGAGATCAAGGGCGACACCAAGCTCGAGGGCATCACGGTCCGCGACACCGTCACCGGCGACCTCGACGAGCTCCCCGTGTCGGGCATGTTCGTGGCCATCGGTCACCGCCCCAACACCGACCTGTTCAAGGGCCAGCTCGAGCTCGAGGACAACGGCTACCTCATCACCGGTGTCGGCGAGCAGACCACCGCCACCAACATCGAAGGCGTCTTCGCCTGCGGCGACGTGCAGGACCACACCTATCGCCAGGCCATCACCGCCGCCGGCTCCGGCTGCGCCGCAGCCCTCGATGCCGAGCGGTTCCTCGGCGTCCAGGTCCCCACCTACTGACGCCCCCGCCCGTTCGGCACCCGATGGAATCCCCGGGCCCGCCCGGCGGTTGCACCTACTCGAAGCACCCAAGGAGACCCCGAAACCATGGCCAACGCCACCAGCACCCTGACCCAGGCGAACTTCGCTGAAGAGATCGCCACCGCCGAGAAGCCCGTCGTCGTCGACTTCTGGGCCGAGTGGTGCGGGCCGTGCAAGATGCTCGCCCCCCTCCTCGACGAGGTGGCCGGCGAGAACAGCGACAAGATCACCGTCGCCAAGGTCAACGTCGACGAGAACCCCGATCTGGCCCGTCAGTTCGACATCATGAGCATCCCCACGGTCATCGTGTTCAAGGACGGCCAGCCGGCCCACCGGTTCCAGGGCGCCTCCGGCAAGGCCGGTCTGCTGCAGAACCTCGACGGCTTCCTCTGATCCCCCGCCACCTCGGTGGCGACCCGGCGACACACCTCACCGGGTGTGCGCGTCGAGCGGTGACCGACAGGGCCAGGCTCCGGTCTGGCCCTGTTGCGCGCCCGGGCTCCGCTGCTGGAGGCGCGGTCGGCGTCGGACCGCGCCCCTCGCGCCCACCTCGACGCCGCGACACCCGTCATGGGCCGTCACCCGGCCGGATTCGCCCGCACCCCCACCCACGCCTTAGTGACATTTCGACAATGGATTCGAGGAGGGTTCCTTGACCTGGGGAGCACCTCACCTCGCGCGTGAGGCCCAGGGTTGACCACAGCCTTTCCCACATCCTGTGGAAAACCCTGGGCAACCGCTTCACGGCTCAGGACTCGACGTTACCCTCGGGTACGGCCCGAGCCGCTCGAGGGTCTACTCGGCGACGGGTGGGGTGGTCATCGCCCGGTAGATCCGCTCGAGATCCTCCAGGGTGGCGAAGTCGATGGTGACCTTGCCGCGCTTGGCGCCCATCGAGACCTTCACCCGCGTGTCGAGCCGATCCGACAGCAGCTCCTCGAGCTCCAGGAGGCCCGGGGGGCGCAGGCGCTTGCCGGCCGACGCCGCGAGGGCATCACGGGCGGCCGCGGGCGACGCCGCCGCCTCGTCGGGGGCGTCCCCGCCCTGGTGGTCGCGCACCGCCTCCTCGACCTCGCGCACCGACAGCTGCTCGGCCACCGCTCGCCGGGCGAGGGCCTCCTGGAAGGAGCGGTCGGGGGTGGCGAGCAGGGCCCGTGCGTGCCCGGCCGTGAGCTGGGTCTCGGCCACGAGCTTCTGGATCCCGGGCGGGAGCTGGAAGAGGCGGAGGGTGTTGCTCACCGCGGACCGGCTCTTGCCCACGCGGCGGGCGACGTCGTCGTGGGACAGGTGGAAGTCCTCGATGAGCTGCTGGTAGGCCGCCGCCTCCTCCAACGGGTTGAGGTCCTGGCGGTGGAGGTTCTCCACGACCGCCTGCTCGAGCGAGGCGGTGTCGTCGATCTTGCGCACCACCGCAGGGATCGACTGCAGGCCGGCCCGCTTGGCGGCCCGCCAGCGCCGCTCGCCGGCGATCAGCTCGTAGCGGTCCTGGCCGAGGGGTCGCACCAGCACCGGCTGGAGCACGCCCAGCTCGGTGATCGAGGCGGTGAGCGAGACCAGGGCCTCCTCGTCGAAGTAGCCGCGGGGCTGGTGGGGGTTGGGCTCGATCTGGCTGATCGACAGCTCCCGCAGTGCCGCATCGTCGCCGGCGTTGGTCACCTCGCTGGGGATCAGGGCACCGAGCCCCTTGCCCAGACCGCTACGCCGGGCCACCGCTGACCTCCTTGGCGAGCTCGCGGTAGGCGATGGCGCCCCGGGAGGTCGGATCGAAGGCGATGATCGGCTGGCCGAACGACGGGGCCTCCGAGAGGCGGACCGTGCGGGGGATCATGATGCGACAGACCTTGTCGGCGAAGTGCTCCCGGACCTCCGAGGCCACCTGGTCGGAGAGCTTGGTGCGGGCGTCGTACATGACCAGCACGATCGTGCTCACCTCCAGCGTCGGGTTCAGGTTCTTCTGCACCAGGCCGACGTTGCGCAGCAACTGACCCAGCCCCTCCAGGGCGTAGTACTCGCACTGGATGGGCACCAGCACTTCGGTGGCGGCCGCCATGCCGTTGATGGTGAGCAGGCCCAGCGAGGGTGGGCAGTCGATGAGGACGTAGTCGTAGTCGTCGCGGACCTCGTGGAGGGCCTGCTTGAGGCGCAGCTCCCGACTGAAGGCCGGCACCAGCTCGATCTCGGCGCCCGCCAGATCGAGGCTCGCCGGCGCCACGAACAGGTTCCGCACCGACGACGCCTCCACGCAGTCCTCGATGGGCACGTCGCTGAGGATGACGTCGTACATGGAGGCCTGGAGGCCTCGGATGTTGATCCCGAGACCGGTGCTGGCGTTGCCCTGCGGATCGAGGTCGACCACCAGGACCCGGTAGCCGAGGTCGGCCAGGCAGGCACCCAGGTTGACCGCCGTGGTGGTCTTGCCGACCCCGCCCTTCTGGTTGGCCACCGCGATGATCCGCGGCAGGGGCGGGATCTCCTTGGTGGGCGCCTCGACCACCGCAGGCGCGTCCTGCGTCGCCTCGGCGGCGGCGGGCGCCGACCCGTCCGTCTCGGACGGAGCCGCCTCGGGGCCGTCCTGCGCCGACACGACCGGCGCGGCATCAGGCTCCTCGAGGGGGGCCGAGGTCGGATCGTCTCGGAGTTGGGCGAAGATCGCTTTCCCGCGCTCCTCCAGATCGTCGGTGGACGGTGGGGAGTCGGTCACCCGCCCATCCTTCCCGCAGCGCGGTCCCGGGTCAAGCACCCTCGACCACCACCCCACCCCCACCAGGGCGCCCTGCGCCGCGGCCCCCGCGCCCCGACCCGAGCAGCCTCCTGCAGCCGCGCCGGCGACCACACCTGTCGACGCCCGGGCCCGACCCCGACGACCCGACCCGGCCTGCTCATCCTCCCCGACCGCGATCGAGCACGTCGACGCAGACCGCCAGGCCCCCCGACCCCGGCCGAACCGGCCGGCCCCGGCCCCGGCCCCGACCCCGGCCGAGGACCTCCCGGGAGCGACCTGACCGTGTCGCTGACCAGACCCGCACCCACGTCCGACCCACGCGAGAGCCCAACCCCCACCCCTCCGACCCGCGTTCGCCGACCTGGGCCGACGCCCGCGCGCGTCCAACCCCGACGAAGGCGTCGGGGGGAGGGACCCGCTGGGAGACGCGCTCGCCGACTGGGCCGGCACCCGCGTCTGAACCCTGGCCCTCCCAGCCCGCTACGCAGCCGTCATGCGACCCTGGTGCCACATCCGCCCCATCGCTGCGCCCACCACCGCCCCCCCGCCGGGCGCCTTGCTGACCAACACCCCCAGGGTTTCCGCGCCAGCTCGCCGCCGCCAGGTGCGCGCCGATACGGCACCCGAGCGTCCGGGGCGCCTCCCGGTGCTCGGACAGCGGCTGCAGCGGGCCCGATCGCCTGCTCGGTGAACCCCTGAGAGGTCTGACCATGCGCTCGCCGAACAGACCCGTCACCGGTTCCCGCTCGTGATCGGTAGGGTCAGGCCGGGCCCTCACACCACTGATCCCGACCTCTGCCGCACCGACGCCCTGGGGGTTCTGGTGACCCCGCGCAAAGACAGGCGGAGCCAGGCTCGATCCAGTCGCAAGCGAGATGTTTCACGTGGAACAGCCCGGGTCCGACTTGAGACCGGCACCAGTCGTTTCACGTGAAACATGCTGTGGTCGGCCCCTCAGCGCTCGGCCGGCCAGCCGTCATGGCACACGCGCCACATCGAAGCCCGGTCTGCCCGGCTCCGAGGCGCCGGCTCGGAAGCGCCCACCCGCGGTTCCGGCGTCCCCTGGCCCGACCCTGCCGACCGTGCCCGCCTCGGCCTCTCGAGCCGCCCGACGACCAGGGCAGTCCTTGCCGAGCGTGGACGACGTCCGGGGTTCACGCCCGCCCTCCAGGGCCAGCTCCCCCGGCACCCCTGGCCTGACGGTGGGCGCCCGCCCGCCTGAGCCGTCAGGGTCCCCTGATCGGGAGCTCCACGACAGCTCGTCGAACCGGGTGGACCCCCAGGTTTCCGACGACGGGGTCAGCTCGACCCGTCCATCTCTCAAGCGATGCCCGCGCAGCGCGGCACCACCTCGCCCAACGCCCGCACCGGCACGATCTGAGCGCCTGCGGCTTCGGTCAGCTCGGCCGTGGCGGGCGCCCCCTCACCCGTCGCGGGTTGGGATGTCCGGTCGGAAACCGACGCCGCCCCGCTGGAACATCGATTCGGCAGCGACCCGCCGCGCTCCCCTCTCTGCTGATCCCTTCGGGGCTGCACGCCCGCAGCCGACCTCGGCACCGCGGCCCCGTTCCTGGTCGCGCCAGGCGCTCGACGGCGCGGCACCAGCTTCGGCATCGCTCGCCGGCCGAGGTCCGCCGGCAGACTGGGTGGCTCGGCTGCCGACGCGGGGGCCCACCGATCCATGCCCTGCCCCGATCGGCAGCCTCACCCCGCGATGGCGGAACGCAGCACTTCGTTGGATCCCTCGCCAGGGCGCGTGTGGAGCCGGGGTGCCGAGCAGCCGCTCAGTCGCCTCCGTCGCCCCATCCGCACGGATGGGCCACGACCCAGACACTCGGGGCGCCCATCGGGTCGGACCGATTACTGCACAGAGCACGCAGGCGACGGCGATCGGCGGGCCGCAGCGCCTGTGTCTGTCTCTCCTCCCCGCCGTCGTCGGGATCGGCGGGGCCGAGGTGAGATCGAGCGGGCCTGCCATTCGAGGTCCACCGGACGGCCGCCTTCTGGCCGCAGCCCCGGCGGAACCGCCCGCGTCCTTACCTCCGAGCGCCCGGACTCCGGCACCACCCGGCGGTCGTCGGGATCGGCCGGGCCGAGGTGAGATCGAGCGGGGCCTGCCACTCGTGCCGCCGGACAGCTTCGTGTCGGCCGCAGGTCCGGCGGCCGGACGGAACCGCCGCAACTTCGATCCGCGAGCGCTGGGCTCGCTGCCGCGCAGGGGTTCGCCTCGCCGGCCGTCAGTGGCTGCCCGGGTTGCCCATCCTTCCGCGACGTCGGTGCAGGCTCCGTCGGCGGCCTCGTCGGGCGCGAGCGGAAGGCCGGCGTCCTCTGGGGAGCGAGGTGGACCGACCACCGGGACGGGTGCGTCCCACGCGGGTGGGCTCGAGGGCAGGGAGGGCGGGCCGTGCGGCCTGCCAGGCAGGGGAGCGCCCGCGCCTCGGCTCGTCGGCCGGGGTCCTGGCCGGTGGGATCGGCCGGGGGCAGTGGGCGCGAGTCGCGAGCGCCGGGAGAGACGGACACGTGGTGATCAGATCGGCGGCGCGGCGCCGGTGGTCGACGGCTCGCGGGTGGCTCTCGCGGGCGGTGTGTCGCAGCGGCGACCAGCCACGGCCGACCTCCCGAGGTCGGTGCGTGGGCGGTCGGGTGAGCAGGTGGAGCGGGCGGGGGAGAGGAACCGCTGGCGACCAGCTCGCCGCTGGTCCCCTGCTCACGAGCGGTCGGGTGCGACGGGTGCGGGTGGCGGGGTGCTGGGGAGGCAGCGCGGCTGGTGAAGTCGGCTCGACCGTCGAGTGGTCAACCGAGGCCCGGAGGCCTGGCGCGTCGGCCCGACGGGGCACGGAGCGGCCTGGTGCTGGGCGCCGCCCGCCCGACGGACGTCGGGTTGCGCCAGCCCGACACGCCGGAGCGCCCCGGCAGGTGCCGTGGTGGCCGGGCCTCCCACCGACGCCGCTCGGCGGGGCAAGAGGCGACCCGCTCGACGACCCGGCCTCCCCGCCCAGGCCGACCCTCGGCGTACCTGCCGCGCCTGGTGTGGCTCGCGAGGCGCGGGCGCAGCTCTGGCCTCCGTGACCAGGGCCGAGGCGGCCACGCCCGAGGGGCGCCTC